>NZ_JAUFQR010000001.1:3387188-3695114 GCF_030409875.1 Chryseobacterium tructae
GATAAATTTTATTGACTTTACAGTAAAAAAATAGGAAAATAATTATTAACTTTAATCACAACTTTAAAACCCATTAATTATGTCTAATATATTAGCTGGGCTATTTGAGCACCATAGCGATTACAAAAAGCTTGAGAGTGATCTGGAAAACTCAGGAATTTCCAACTCTGATTACATCATATACCTTAACAGTGAATCTAGTAACACCCAATACCTGGCAAGTGTTGCAGCGAAAGATAACAGTCAGGTGGATAGTGTCCGGAACATTTTCACCCAGAATGCAGTTATAAAAACGTACCTGTTCGAAAACATGAGCATTGATCAGGCTAATTACGATACCATTAAAAAATATATTGATGCCAGAAACAGGGCAGAAATTCACAACAGCCCTGATATCAGAATTAAGACATCCACTGATGGCATCAATTCAGAAGTAAAATCATAATCGACATAAAACCTAATAACCAGAAATCCGTAGTGCGTGCTGCGGATTTTTTATGTTTGAAAAAAGCAAAAAATTTCGTATTTTCGTCTAAATATAGGCATCTGCACAAATGAGTTACGATTTAGAACAAGAGAATAAAGAGATCCTTGCAAGATATAAGGATCTGATTTCTAACACATACAGAACGCTGGATGAGGAAATAACAAGCTTATCCGGAAAGCATTCGATATTGCATTGGATGCTCATAAGGATCAAAGGAGAAAATCCGGAGAACCTTACATCTACCATCCTATCGCTGTAGCTAAAATTGTAGCCACAGAAATTGGTTTGGGGGCAACTTCTATTGCCTGTGCATTGCTGCATGATGTGATTGAGGATTCTGACTATACTTACGAGGATCTGAAAAAAATATTTGGTGAAAAAATTGCCAATATCGTGAATGGATTGACCAAAATATCCATCATGAACCATCAGAATATCTCTGTACAGTCAGAAAATTATAGAAAGCTATTGTTGACGTTATCTGAAGATTTCAGAGTCATCCTGATCAAAATTGCAGACCGCCTTCACAATATGCGTACTTTGGAAAGTATGGCACCGGACAAGCAGAAAAAAATCGCTTCAGAAACGGTTTATATTTATGCTCCGATGGCTCACCGTCTTGGTTTGTATAATATAAAATCTGAGCTGGAAGATCTTTCTTTAAAATACAATAGCCCTGAAGTCTACAATGAAATCACGGAAAAATTGGAATTGGCCAAAGAAAGCCGTGAAAGATATATTGAGGAATTCAAGACTGAAGTTTCTGAACGACTGAAAGAAGAAGGTCTGAATTTCACCATCAAAGGCCGTGCAAAGGCTATTTCTTCTATTTACAGAAAAATGCTGAAGCAGGGAGTGTCTTTTGAAGAGGTTTTTGATAATTATGCCATCAGAATTATTTATAAATCGGATGCTAAAAATGAAAAATTTCTGGCCTGGAAAATCTATTCCATCGTTACAGATGTTTATCACAGTAACCCTTCGAGAATGCGTGACTGGATCACCCAGCCTCGTTCTACAGGATATGAAAGTTTACACTTAACTGTTTTAGGCCCTGATAAAAAATGGATTGAAGTACAGATCCGTTCAGAGCGAATGGATGAAATTGCTGAAAAAGGGGTTGCCGCTCATTACAAATATAAAGAAGGTTATAAACAAAGTTCTGACGACCGTAATTTTGAAAAATGGGTAACAGAAATTCGGGAAGTGCTTGAACAACAGCAGAACCTTTCTACTTCTGAACTTTTGGATAATATTAAACTGAATCTTTATTCAAAAGAAGTTTTTGTATTTACGCCAAAAGGAGAAATTAAAATTTTACCTACCAATGCAACAGCATTAGACTTTGCTTTCTCCGTTCACTCGGATTTGGGAATGAAATGTCTGGGAGCGAAAATCAATGGAAAATTGGTTCCGATTTCTTATGTTCTTCAAAATGGAGATCAGGTAGATATTCTGTCTTCTCAGAATCAGAAACCTAAATCTGACTGGCTGGAATTTGTAGTGACTTCCAAGGCAAAATCCAAGATTAAAAGCTACCTGAATTCCCAGAAAAATCAACTGGTAGAAGAAGGAAAAGAAACGTTACAAAGAAAACTTCGTCATGCAAAAATCAATTTCAATGATGAAGAAATCAATAAACTACAAAAGTTCTTTAATTTAAAATCATCACAGGAACTATTCCTTAAATTTCAAACCAACGAACTGGATGCGAGTAGTTTAAGAAAATACATTGAAAGTAAGAACGTATTTAATAATTTACTTTCCAGATTCAGAAAATCGCCATCCAAAAACACACATTATGAGGAGCCGAAAGAGCAAAACCTTGATATGATTGTCTTTGGAAAAGATGAAGAAAAACTGAACTACACTTATGCAAAATGCTGTACGGTAATTCCGGGAGACAAAATCTTCGGATTTATTACCATTTCCGATGGGATCAAAGTACACAGTGATAACTGCCCGAATGCGATTAACCTTAGAGCACAGTATGACTACCGCGTCATTCCTGCAAAATGGGTGAATGAAGAAAGCTTCAAGAACCGAGTGAAAATTGAGATCGAAGGCCTTGACAGAATGGGTATGATCAACGATATCACAACAGTTATCAGTGGAAGTATGGGAATGGACATGAAAAGTATGTCTATAGAATCCAACAATGGTGTTTTCACCGGAAACATCAATCTTGAAGTCAAGAATAAGGGGCAATTGGAGGAAACCTTCAAGAAGCTCAAGAATATTAATGGAGTCTCCAGAGTGAGACGACTACAATCATAAACATGAATTTATCTCTTTATTTTAAAAAATTTTTCAACAACAGTCAAGCGTCAGGAATTATTCTTATTTTCTGTGTGCTTATTTCATTACTTATTGCGAACTCATCAATTGCCGGAAGCTTTCAGAGCTTCCTGGACAAGGAAGTAGGAACTCATCTTTTTGGGCTGGAGTATCCTGTCAGCATCTGGATTAATGATGGTCTGATGGCCGTATTCTTTCTTTTGGTAGGTCTTGAAATTAAAAGAGAACTCGTAGAGGGTGAACTTTCTTCTTTTAAGAATGCCTCATTGCCAATTTTTGCAGCAGTAGGTGGAATGCTTGTACCAGCAGTTATTTATAGTATTTTCAACTCCGGAACAGAATACAGCAATGGATGGGGAATTCCTATGGCTACAGATATTGCTTTTTCTTTAGCTATTATTTCAATGCTCGGAAAGAAAATTCCTAATTCGATTAAAATCTTTTTGGCAGCGTTAGCCATTGTGGATGACTTAGGTGCTATTCTTGTGATTGCTATTTTCTATACTGATCAGATTCATTGGGTTTACCTCCTACTCTCTTTTGGTGTAACTGCTTTGTTGTTTATTTTAAATTTCTTAAAAGTTACCAAAACAATATTTTACATTATTCCGGGACTATTTTTATGGTATTTCCTCCACCATTCCGGAATTCATGCAACGATAGCAGGAGTTTTATTGGCATTTTCAATTCCAACCAATGCTTCTAACGTGGAAATTTCACCATTAGAAAAACTGGAACATCAGCTTCATATCCCTGTAAGTTTCCTCATTATGCCTATTTTCGCCTTAACGAATACTAATATTACCTTTTCGAACGAAATGGTGGCAGGGGTAACAAGTACATTAGGATTGGGGATTATCTTTGGATTGATTCTTGGGAAGCTGATTGGAATTAATCTATTCTCGTTGCTTGCCATTAAATTAAAGCTTAGTTCATTACCTCAAAACAGTAACTGGACTCAGATGATTGGTGTAGGATTGCTCGCAGGAATTGGATTTACGATGTCAATTTTTATTGCTTTATTATCCTTTAAAGGAGAAATTGAGATTCAGGACGAAGCCAAGTTTGCCATTCTGATCGCTTCCTTTATTGCCGCAATTTTAGGATTTACGATTTTAAGCGTTAGCTCCAAAAGAAATATGGAACCGGAAGAAGATTAATTCTTTTTCTGGTTTTCCAGCTTTCTTCTATGCTCTTCATCATTCTCAAAATCAGGTTCTGTAACCTGTGAGTGATATTGAATTGTTCTTTCCGAATCTCATCAGACATCAACTTCTCTATTCTAAGCTTTCTAATAGCCATATTCAATTCATTACCAAAGAGTAACAGATATACGTTTACATTTACCCAAACCATCAATAGAATCATGCTTCCTATAGATCCGTAAAGAACGTTATAGCGGGCAATATCCTTTACATAAATTGCAAAAATATATGTTGTAAGAAAAAACAATACAGTGGTAAGTATCGCTCCCGGAATCGCCTGTCTGAATCTTGTAATTTTCACAGTTCCCAACCAATAAAATAAGGTTAAAAGAATAAAATAAAACAATGGGAAGGATACAAAACCAATGATACTGGAAAGATTATCTACCAGCCATGTCACATCATAAGCTGGGGTAAACAGCTTCATCACGACTTCCACATAGTAGACCCCAAAAAGCGTTAAAAAAACCATAGTAATAAAACCTATGGTAATAAAGAATGAAAGGATAAATTCCTTTACATCACTAAGTTTTTCTTCTGTATTTTCATTAAATCCATTAATCAGAGAGAAAGTACCGTTTGTTGCAAAAATGAGTGCCAGTACAATAGTCAGATTGCTGATTCCCTTCATATTAGGAATAATATTAGTTTCTATATACCCTCGTACATCGCCTTCCATATTAGATGGGAAAACGTTATGCATCAGAACATCGAAAATATAGAACTGCAGCTTGTCATAATGTGGCATATAAGGCAATACCGAAAGCAGGAACAAAATAAAAGGAAATAAACTCATGGTAAAGCTCCAGGAAATTGCAGCTGCTTTTCGCCCTATTTTTCCTTTGAAAATTCCGGAGATATAGATTTGAAACATTTGCCAAAGCGATATTCCTAAAACCGGAATATGGATGTTATCAAAAAAATCTTGAATCTTCAGAATAAAATTAGGAACTTTTATACCCATCTATGTGCTTGTATTTTTACAAAGGTAGGGGAATTAAATTAAATAAGACAGAAAAGAGATTGGAGATGAGGAGGATGGAGACAAGGAAAAAGAAACATGGAATTGAGATTTGAAATTATTGAAAGTTGTGCACAACCCTGAGCCCTAAGCCCGGAAACAACTGCCGGATTTCATATTGAACCTTGATCATAAAAAACCTATCTTTGCCGCCTGAAACTTCTTACAATGCGAATCAGTTTACTTTGTATCGGCAAAACAGACGATAAGGAAATTACATCTCTGATCAATTATTATCTTAACCGTCTTCCCAAGCACTGGAATTTTGAAATTACCGAGATTCCAGATGTTAAAAATGCAAAAAATCTATCCCCTGATCTTCTTAAAAAAGAGGAAGCTAAGCTTTTTCTAAATCATATTGATAAAAACGATCTTGTTGTTATCCTTGACGAAAAAGGAAAACAGTTTACAAGCCGTGAATTCTCACAAAAAATAGATACATGGATGAATTCATCCGTAAAAAAGGTACACATCCTCATTGGGGGTGCTTATGGTTTCTCCGAAGATATGTATAGCAGAGCCAATGAAAAGATGTCATTATCAAAAATGACTTTTACCCATCAGATGATCCGTTTATTTATTGTGGAACAGCTTTACCGCGCAGATCAGATTCTGCAGGGAAAACCTTATCATAATGATTAAAAGTCATTTCTTTTATTAAAAATACGGTAAATAGCAGATTACTTTTTTAAACCGATCTGTCTTTTGGCTTCTCCTACAACGAAAGCAACAGAGTTGGCAATATTAAAACTTCGGATCAGCTTTGACATTGGGATGGTTAAATGTTTCTCGAATTGGCGTAAAACCTCTTCACTCAATCCAACGCTCTCTTTTCCAAAAACAAGCCAGTCACCATCCTGAAAATCATTTTCCAGATATGATTTCTCTGCATGTGAACTCATTAAAAAAACACGGGATGGATCAGGAATACTTTTTACCCATTCCTCCGTATTAGCATATTCAGTAACATCAAGATGCACCCAATAATCTAATCCGGATCTTTTCAGGTTTTTATCATTAATTACAAATCCAAAAGGATGAACTAAATGTAGTTTACATTCTGTTCCCACACACAAGCGTCCGATATTTCCTGTATTATTAGGGATTTCGGGCTCTACAAGAACAACATTTAACATGTCTATTTTTTTATATGAATAAAAACAACTAAAGGTTGATGTATAGCCTTATTCTGCTGTTTTCTATTGCTGGTTAATATTAGATTTTACGATAAACAAACCTGCTTGCTGGATTTGTATTGTAAGGATGAAAAAGAGCTATAGAGTTGTATTATTTTTTAATACATTTAGCATAATACTCTGCTAATATAGCTTTTTCGTAGCCTAAGCCAACTGCTTTATCAAGATTTTCGCAAGCTTCTTTAGGCTTAGCTGTATTAAACAAAATCAATGCTTTAGTTACATAGGATTGGGCAAATTTTGGATCAATGGAAATAGCTTTAGTAACATCTGTAAGAGCTTCTTTATTCTTTTTCATTCTTAAATAAACATCTGCTCTTCCGTTATATAATAAAGATTCAGGTTTTTCTGCAATGAGTTTATTATAATCCTTCAGCGCATCTTCCAGTTCACCATTATTCTTTTTCAAATTAGCCAATCCCGTTTTTGCAAAAAGGTTATCCGGTTCAAAAGTCAGGATATGATTAAGATCTGCCTTAGCCAAATCTTTTTTATCCTGCATTTCGTAAATTTTAGAACGAGTGAGATATAAATCAGGGCTTTTGTCATTTACTTTAAGCCCCTTTTCTACATACTCTATTGCTTTTTTCTTATCTCCTTTCTGGCTATATAATGAAGCAAGATTTTCATATACAGAAACAGACATCGGATTGGTCTTTAAGGCCATATCATATGATTTAAAAGCAAGATTGGACTTCCCTAGTCTTCTTTGTGCCGTTCCCAAATTGTTATAATACTCAGATTGAATTTTGCGGATCTGCTCTTTTTCTGCCAGTTTAGAATATTGTTCTTCAGCACATTTATAATCTGCTTTTTTGAAACATTCTTCAGCCATTTTTTTATCCTGGGCAAAGACATTTAAAGAGAAGCTAATGGAAACTAAAAGTAATAAAGATTTTTTCATGAGGTTATATTTTGCTTGTTGATCACTTTTCTGGCGAGTGCACCAAATATCACTCCCAATAAAGATCCAACAAACGCTCCCACCAAAATATCAATTGGAAAATGCACTCCTAAATATATTCGGCTGTAGGAAACCACTATAGCCCATACAAATATAGCATAAGGAAACCATTTTAGTTTATTTTTAAGCAAAATACTTAAAAAGGCGGCTAAAAAGAATGTATTAGAAGCATGAGCAGAATAAAATCCAAACTGTCCACCACATTTTACAATTCTCATATAGTGTTCCAAACTAGGATCATGACAAGGTCTCAACCTTGCGACTCCATATTTGAATACACTGGCAAGCTGATCGGAAACCGTTGCTCCAAGTGCTAGAAATATAAGAATAAAAACTAGTGATTTTAGTTTATAATTTTTGTATAAAAAATAAAGGAATATAATATAAAGCGGCACCCAGATCCAAGTACTGGATATCAACATCCAAAACTGGTCAAAGGCAGGATCGCCCAAATTATTAAGGTATAAAAATACCTGCTTATCTTCCTGAATAATTTCCTCCATATTTTATCGGCTTACAGGCCCTTCGTAGGTTTCATCATCGGCAGGCTTTGGTTTTGGAGGCTCCTGAGTTTCTGAAGCAGGTTCTGTAAGAACATCCTTTTCGATATCCTTCATTGGATTGAAATCTTTGGCAGCGTCTTTTACCTTTTCAATTTCACGTTTGATCTCAGAAACAGGATTATCTGTTTCCTTCATAATTTCAGTTTTGATATCTTCTACTGCGCCACGCATTTTTCTAACGCCCGCACCTAAGTCACGCGCGATCTGAGGCAATTTATCCGGTCCGAATAATACAACGATTGCTATTGCAATCAGTGCCATTTCTCCAATGCTTAATTCCATGCCGTAAAATTACGAAAGATTATACATTTATTTACGGTAAACTAAAAATTTAAACAAATTTTAAGATTTTGAAGAAAAGTTAGACTTAATATCCAAGCTTTAAAGCTTTTAACCTTTCAATTATTTTAAATTTCAACTCCAAATTTCCTTTTCTTCATCTATTATCTTTTATCTATTATCTCTCCATCTATTGTCTCTTTGTTTTTTATCTCCTGCATTTAAACCCTATCTTTATCAGCATCAATAGGTTTTCTTTACAAATTAACAAATAATTAATTCAAAATATTGAGAATTACGCAATATTTAATTATATTTACTAAGCACAACCTAAATTAAATATATTATGAAAAAATTAATTACTGCCTTTAAATGTATGGCCGTCTTATCGGTCTTAGCCCTTAGCAGCTGTAGTGACGAGAATAATGAAATCTCTAAACAAGAAACTACTCAGACTAAAATCACCACTGCTGATCTGAAGAAGGAAACCACTCCTATTTCATCTGTCGTTCCCGAAATTGTACAGTCTCAGCTGAATGAATCTCAAAAGAGTCTTGAAAAATATTTGAAAAGTGACTTGCAAATCGCCGGTGTAAATGTGGTTGGAAAAATTTCAACTCAAAAGGGAGTTGAGCTCTCTCAAAACCTTATTTCCGATAAAGATCAGTTTATTGCCGTAGGAAATCTTTTAGATCTTTCCACAGTAAAATTGGGAAGAATTGGTGACTTATATGTAGGTGATGATCTTAACATTGCCCAGACTGGATTAAAAGAAATGGTGACTTCAGAAATAAAAGCTGGAACCAATGTTATGGAAATTATCTGGAGCAATAAAAGCGGAAAATTTACCACTCTTTGTTTCTATAATGATTCAGGGATTATCTGGGACAATGTTCTTGGTGGACTTATCATGATGGATACAAGAAGTACTGTTGAGAACTCAAATACAGCAGCAGCAAAAGTACTTTCTAAATGGTATAAGGAATGGTGGACCGCAAACTGGCTTTGGGGATCTAAAAGAGGTGAAATGGGGTATCAGATTACCATTTACTATTCCGGTTCATCGGTATCCAATGCAGATGTTAATGACTGGGCCAATATCAGCTTAGGAAAAGCAAAAAGCGAAAGCAAAATTATCAAAAGAACGGGCGCTTATGGACAATGTCAGTATGCGTTGGGACTTTGTACACCAACTGGATCTTTAAGTTTTAATGCCAGCAAATTCTCAGTATCATTTTCTGGATTAGGCAGTAATATGGTGAGCAATGGAGTAAAATCATTATATCCTTAGTTTCATAGAATATAAAATTTTCAAAATGATAAAGGGAAGTCTGTTAGCAGCTTCCCTTTATTTATATAATATATTAATTTATACTTTTTTGCTTTAGAAGTTCAATTGCATTTTCCTTCAAACCAAAAACATCTTTCAGCATTTGAAAAAGCTGGGTTTCATCGTCAATAGAAATAGATTCTTTTCCTTCCGCATTTTTTCTGATATTTAAGGTATTGTTACTAAATGTATACCGTGCAATGGGGTCAACTTTTGAAAAAACCAGATTTTTCTTGAAATTAGATTCAGGATATGTGGACAGATACCAATTGCAGATGTCAAGATCAAGAGCTTCTACCTGCTCCAGTTCAAAACGATATACCGGCAACCATTTTTCTCTCCAAGTCCAGAGTGTGTAAGCTCCATTTTTTTGTGAAATTTTAAACGGCTCATTAGGAGTTTGTTGTGGCTCTTCTACATTCAAAAGTAACGGACCGGTAAGTGTCGCAGTTCCAAAGCCACAGTCTACAATATATTTTTGATTATTCAACTCAACAATCAGCAATAAGTGTGTTTTAGCAGCGCTGCTGTTTTCATCTTTTCGCCATAATACCCTACCCAACTGCAATTCAACTTTAAAGCCTAGATATTTCAACACTTCACTCAAAAGTAGGTTTTGTTCATAACAATACCCACCTCTGGATTCCATTACCAATTTCTGAAAAATATGTTCTATCTCTAATGAAGGAACTTTTCCTGTATAGGGGTCTATATTTTCAAAAGGAATATACTGAGGATGCAGTTGATGAATTTCTTTTAAAACGTCCATGTTAGCCTCCCAATCACCAGAATAGTGAATCCTTGCCAGATACTTTTCTAATTTTGTATTGTCCATTATTCAGTTTTTTTAAGTTGATTAGGTTTAAGTGAGTCTATTAAAAAAATCATAGATATCTTCATCACTGGAAATGCCTAACCTTTTTCTAATCCGGCTTTTCTTTTTTTGAACCGAAACATGCTGTATCGTCAAAATTTGAGCAAGCTCTTTTGATGAGAAATTTAGCTTAAGCATAGCACAAAAAGCAATTTCCGAATTCTCCAGATCAGGATTGATTTTCTGCAATTTAGAAACAAAATCTGGATATAAATCTGCAAACCTAAGCAAGAATGCAGAATCATTTTTTTTAGCCAATTCTATAATCTCACCAAAAAGCTTATCCTCCATCCGAAGCTTTAAGTCTTCTATTCCGTCTTCCAATAATTCTTTTTTCCCTTTTAGCAATCTCACCCGCCAATAAATAAAAATACTAAAAAGAACTAACAAGACAATAGCAGATATAATGTAAAGAATTATATTCTTTTTATCCTTTTCTTTAGCTTCTGATGTAAAATTAGCATTTAATAAACTTACAATATCCGGCCTGTCCCATTCCAGATTTTCTTTTGCCTGATTAACTTTTACAAAATAATATTGTTTTTCTTTTTCATTATTCTCCCGGTTTGCAAGGGTAGTCAAATCGGCATAAACATAGACATAGCTATTAGATTTGAGAAAGTCTGGCTTATCTTCCAGGATCTTTAATGCTTTCAGATGATATTCTTTAGAGGTCTTAAAGTCTTTAATTTCCCTGTAATAAGCCCCTGCAATAGAATAAGTAAGAGAGGCGTCTATGGATTCACTTTTAGGAGGTAACATTTTCAAAGCATGTTTAATATGCAGTCCTATAGAATCAATATTCTTAGTATAAAATAGATGATGCTGGGCAATAAAAGTATCCCCAACAGGAGTATACTTTATTTTTAAACCCTTGTGTAAATAAACTAATGCACTGTCATTTTTATTGAGTACATCTAATATGATTCCTTGTGATAAATAAGCTTTATTTAAAAGAAAAATCTTTGTTTTCGGATCAGAGATCTTCTTTGAATAATAAATTGCTCTACTATTATAATCAAGGGCATATGCATAGAGATCAACAATTAAATGCAATCGTGAAAATTCATTAAAACAAAAAGCTTTGATCAGGTCATTTTCTGATGTACTAAGAGCTTGTCTGGCTTTTAAATACAGAGGCATAGCTTCTTTATATTTTCCTGCTCTGATATTAATAGAAGACATTACGGCATAACACAAAGCTTCTCCATCTTTATAGTTATTTTCTTTTGCCTGCTGAAGATACTGTGTACTGATTGATATAATAGCCTTATAATCTCCTTTTTGACGGAGATCTTCATATTTATTAATCAAAGGAATATCAAATGATCTGGAATAGTTATTTAATAAATACTTATTCCATGAGAAAAAAAGGGATACAATAAGCAATAGCAATATCACTCCTTCGGTAATATTCAAGAAAGTCTTTCTAAAAACCAACCTACTCATAATCTAATTTCAATCTTTGTATATTCTAGGTATAAATATAAAGTATTTGTGGTATTTATCATATCCATATATACCTACAATAATGAAATTAGTATACAATGCATACATCTGTCATCCAAAAAGCATTTAAAAGAATAATTTTCTCTCTGCAATTTATATTTTCTTTTTTTTATTAAAAACTGAATAGGTGACCACTACACTAATAGCCATTAAAATGAATGCTAAGAAAAAAGGAGCTCCTGAAAATTTAAACGGGGCCTCATCGTGTGTGAAGAAGTAAAACAGATTGGTCATCATCGGAGGACCTATAATTGAAGTAGCACTCATTAAGCTTGTTAATGCTCCTTGCAGCTCACCCTGTTCGTTAGAAGGTACACTTTTCGTAATCACAGACTGCAAAGCCGGTCCACAAATCCCTCCTAAACAATATGGAACCAAAAAGGCGAACATCATCCAGCCTTCTGAGGCAAACGCAAACAACAACAATCCTATTGCATACATGGTAAGACCATAATAAATACTCTTCTGCTCTCCCAGCCTTGGGGTAGTCCATCTGATTAAAGCCCTTGTACTAATCCTACCAGTAGACCTACAACTCCTAATGAAATACCAACCATTCTTTCCGTCCAGTTGAATTTATACATGGTAAAGAAGCTCCAGTTACTTTGTACAGCATGTCCTGCAATATAAATCAAGATCAAAGCTGTAATAAGTCCCGAAATTTCCGGGTGTTTTCCTAAAAACTTAAAAGATCCTACCGGATTTGCACGTTTCCAATCAAACTCTCTTCTTTTATCCTTATCCAAACTTTCAGGAAGAATAAAATACCCATACAGGAAATTAAGAAGACAGAGACCTGCTGCTGCGTAAAAGGGAACTCTTGCTCCATAATGCCCAAGAACTCCACCCAAAACAGGGCCTATAATGAATCCCAAACCGAAGGCTGCACCTATAAGTCCAAAGTTTTTTGCCCGGTCTTCATCTGTAGAAATATCTGCAATATAGGCGCTCGCTGTAGTTACGCTCGCTCCAGTAATCCCCGCAATAATTCTTCCCAGAAACAGCCACCAGATCGTTGGGGCAAGTGCCAGGAAAATATAATCTACAGCAAATCCAAAGAGTGAGATCAAAATAACAGGTCTACGCCCATATTTGTCACTCAGGTTTCCTACCAATGAAGAAAAAATAAATTGTGTAAATGCGTAGGCAAATCCCAGCCAACCACCATATTTAGCAGCTTCGCTGATATCAGCATGAATCAATTCCTCAATTAATTTAGGAACAACAGGGATAATGATTCCCCAGCCTGTTATATCAATCAATAAAGTAATAAATATAAAGCCTATCGCTGCTTTTTTCTTTGAATTTTCCATGATGGTGCAAAATTAAACAAATCTTAAAAATAATGGTTCTAAATTGCACTATGTTAAACAAGTATAACACTGAACAACAGAATCATATTAAAAAACCACCCGTTTTTATATTATTTTAAACAACAGAAAGAAGAGAAAATTAAAGATATAGCAACTATAAAACAAAAAGACCTGGTTTCAAGTGAATATGAAACAGGTCTTTTTTACTATACGTTGTAAAGAAAATTAGTTGCTGTTAAGTTTTGTAGAGATCATGCGGTTGGATATGATACACTTGATCAGACAGCTCTTTTTCAAAGTGACTTTTACTACATTACCATACTGATAAGCTGTAATATCACCGTTAAGGGTTGATCTTACTCCACGACGATAATAAGTGGTCTGTGATACGGCTGGTGCATCATATGTTGTAGCAGTAGCGTTGGTAATATTCGTAAAGTTATATTATCCGCCGAACTCTGCCATTGATAGCTAGCCATTCCTGTAACCTGTGCAGCAGCAGTTTCTGTAAAAGCAGCCGGATCACTATTGATGTCCAAACAAACCGTTTGATCAGCAGCTACAGTTCCAGGGTTATTCACCGCATTTACAAAAAGTCTTCCTGTATTGGAATTTGCCTGAAAAGAACAGGTATAGAAGCTGGATTTGGCCACTACTCTATACTGATTATTATTAAATCCTGCAGGAGCATTATTAATATTCAATGTTGAACTGGTAACATTGCTGTAATTCCCTCCATTGGCCAGATTCGTCCATGTAGAGCCATTTAATACCTGCCATTGATAGGTAACATTCGCTGGGGTTTCATCAATATCTGTATTGCTGATCACAGCAGTCATGGTAGTAGATCCCCCTACAGGTACAGTCCTATCAGATGGCTGAGACAAATAAGTCATCGGATCTATATAGTATTCTGAAAGGATATTGTAGACCTTCATTTCATTAAATGTAAAACCAATCCCAAAATCTGAATAAGATAACCGGACTTCATCCCAGGCTACAGTAGGAATCACCTTGATAATTTTTCTGCTCTGGCTGTCACCGAAATCAAAGAAAAAATGTCCTCCTACCGGAGTTGAATAGACTTCCTGGCCATTATTAAAAAATCTGAAACTAGCATCATTGAAGCTAGCATTAAAATTAAACCCTTCAGAAGAAAAATCTATGTAGACAGGTTTATTAGCTGGAAAATCACTACCAGTAGTTCCCACACTGATATAGATAGGACATATACCCGCTCCGATACCCGGTTTAAGGGATGCATATGAATTAACGTCAATATCAGTCATATTACTGGCATTAGCTGCTACAGCTCCCACTTTAAACAGGGAGGAAAGAACGTAATAAAATTGGCATATTGAGCAGAAGTATTGGTATCCAATAATCTTCCACATCCGCCCATGGGCAGGGAAACCATTTCCTGAGACATCATTTTGCCTGACACAAAAAGGCATAATGCTATAAGCATATAGCGTAGTATTGAATTTGTTTTCATCATTGATAATTTTAAGCTGTTAATTGTACACGAAATAATACTCATCCCTAGCTAGGCATGATTGCAATGATTTTATGTTACCTAAAATTATTTGATTACAAATACAATATTAACAAAGGAGCAGGCTGTAGCTGTTCCTACCACATCATACTTCAGTATACCATTAGCATCAATGCTTACATTCTTTAAAACACTGCCGTCAAAATCCGTCACATAATAATACAGATCTGCGGCATTTACAAAGAAAGGTATCGCTGCAGGAGCTCCTGTACTGATGACCTTTGGTGTTGAAAATTGCGTTTTATACAGCTGGTACAAATCCAAAGTCCTTCCTGTGCCTAGCGTAGAAGTATCAATACTAATGGATGGCATGTAAAAGAACTTAACGATGTTTCCACTGATGGGAACCCAGTTGGGAGCAGCAGGAGTTCCAATGTTCTGTGTCAATGCCTGTCTTTTCAGATCATAAACCAATAAACCATTTGCCGGAGTGGCTACAGTAGTTAGATCAGAAATTCTAGGGATTAATACACCTTTATTGGTGCCAGTAACATCTAAAGCAGAACTTTTATCAGGGCTGGGAGTGCCAATCCCTGTCTGTGCAGTAATAATGCCGCCAGCACATAGTGCCGCAGCCACGAATAATTTTTCGAATTTCATTTTTGTTTTGTTTTATGTAAATATATAATAATTTACTACATAACTCTATATTTTTTTGTTTTTTTTCGTTCAAAACAATTATTAATATGAAATATTAATAAAACGTCTATTATTGAGGTATTGCATGAAATTATTAATCTCTAAAAATAGATTTATTTTTAAATAACTCTACTTTATGTTAAATCCAGCGTTTTTTTAGGTTTAAAAAATTGACTAAAAATGCACAATTTGAGAAACACCCGTAATGAATTACAAGTATGAGTAATATAAAGTGTCTAATCATTAATATTGCTTTTATATGGCTTATAAACCCTAAATGCTGTTTTTAAATCCTATAGGAATACATTCATTATAGAAAAACCCTAAAAGAGATTGTTGGGAATAAAAAAAGCCTTTCTTTCGAAAGGCTTTTACTAATTTATTGTAGTTTGTATTATTTTGAAGCAAGCACTTCTTTCTCGGAAGTTGTTTTTCCGTGTACATCTTCTTCTTTTCCTGTCTTAAGGAAGTCATAGGCAATTGCCGATGCAATAAAGATAGATGAGTAAGTACCGAATCCAATACCGATTAACAGAGCAAACATAAATCCTCTCAGGTTATCACCACCGAAGATAAAGATCGCAAGGATCACCAAAATCGTAGTGAATGAAGTGTTGAATGTTCTACCTAATGTACTTGAAATCGAGTCATCAAATAATCCAGCTAATGTGATCGATTTCTTCTCTCTCAGGTATTCTCTAATTCTGTCGAAAATAATTACCGTATCGTTAATAGAGTATCCTAATACCGTAAGGATCGCAGCGATGAAATCTTGGTTGATCTCCATGTTGAACGGCATATATTTATGAAGTAATGAATACGTTCCTAAAATAATTACCGCATCATGGAATAATGCTGCAACAGCACCTAAAGAGAACTGCCATTTTCTAAATCTGAATAAGATATAGATAAAGATACCTGCTAAAGCAGCAACAACTGCAAGAATACCGTGAGTCTGAATATCATCAGCTACAGTAGGTCCTACTTTTTCAGATGAAATGATACCTGCATGATCTTTATCTGCAGATTTAAAGTCATTTAAAGTAATATTAGCAGGAAGATCTCCTTTTAATCCTTCATATAACTTCTGTTCAATTGTCTGGTCAGCCTTTAAAGATTCGTCTTCAATAAGGTAATCTGTAGAGATCTTCAATTGACTAGCGTTTCCAAAAGTTTTAGCTTCTACAGAAGAGTTTTTACCATCTTCAGTTTTGAATAGTTTTACTAATTTTTCTTCAACATCGTTCGCATTAACTTCTTTATCAAATCTTACAACATAGTTTCTACCTCCTGTAAAGTCGATACCATATTTGAATCCATGAGTTACCATAGAAACAATACAGATCACTGTTAATACAGCAGAAATAATATATGCATATTTTCTTTTACCGATGAAGTCGATCCAAGTATTTCTGAATAAATTTTTCGTAGGTGGAGTCCATACAGAAAGGTGTTTCCCTTTGTTCAGTCTGCTAAAGATCATTACTCTAGATAATAATACAGAAGTAAACAACGTCATGATAATACCGATCATCAATGTCAATGCGAACCCTTTAATAGGTCCTGTTCCAAAGAAGAACAATACAACAGCAGTCAATAACGTAGTAGAGTGACCGTCAATAATTGCACTTAATGCATGCTTGAAACCATCTTTATAAGCTTCTAAGATGCTCTTACCAGCAAATAATTCTTCTTTTGTTCTTTCGTAGATAATTACGTTCGTATCTACCGCCATAGCCATCGTCAATACGATACCAGCGATACCAGGAAGCGTAAGAGTAAAGTCTCCGGAATCCATAATTCCGAAAATATAGAAAAGGTTAATTACCATCGCAATTACAGCGTACACTCCGGCACCACCGTAATAGAAAATGATATAAACAATGATAATTAAGAATGCGATTGCAAATGAAATCATCCCTGCGTTGATAGACTCCTGCCCTAATGACGGACCTACCTGAGTAGCCTGAACTACTTTAGCACCAGCAGGCAATTTACCAGCACCTAGAACGTCTACCAATTCTTTAGCTTCTTCCTGAGAGAAGTTACCAGAGATTTGAGTTCTCCCGTTAGGAATAGCACCTACAACGTTTGGAGCAGTGTATACTCTGTTATCAAGTGTTACAGCTACTGGTTTTCCAACGTTTTTCTCTGTTAATGTTTTCCATTCTTTAGCTCCTTTAGAATCCATCTGCATGTCTACTACTACTCTTCCAAGTTCGTCGTAGCTGATGTTTGCCGTTTCTACTGCACCGTCTACCGGAGCTTTTTGGTTGATGTTACTTCTAATTGCATAAAGCACTAAGTCATCAGGACTTGTAGCTTCAGGCTTGTAACCCCACATAAACTGTGTATATTTAATGTTTGCAGGACGTGCAGCCATTCCTACCTTGCTGTTCAAGATTTTGTTTACAGCAGCAGTATCAGACAATTTTACGTTGGCAACACCATTAGTTCTTAATTTGTCAAGCTGTAAAAGGTTCATGAAGTTCACATTCTTTGCAACTCCCATAGAATCTCCTTTTGCAGCAACCATAGTTGTTAATGTCTGGAAATAAGGTGCAATTTCAGGAATTTGCTGTACTTCCCAAAACTGAAGTTTTGCAGAAGTCTGAAGCATTTTCTTCACTTTGTCGATGTCCTTCATACCAGGCATCTCTACAGAAATTCTAGCGGTACCAGGTACTCTCTGAACGTTTGGCTGGATCGCTCCAAGCTTATCAATTCTCGTTCTGATTACCTCGAAAGCTGTTCCTACAGAAAGATCAATTCTTCTCTTCACAATACTTTCACCTGCTCATCAGTAGTATTATACTTGATTTCAGATAAGTTTGTGTTTCCGAAAAGTTCCGGATCAGCAAGCTTTAGGTTTGTTCCTTTTGCTTTGTTTACTGCATCGAACTGTTCAAAGAAGTTGTCGATGTAAGATTTTGTTGAGTTTTTCTGAGCTTCATCAGTCTTATTTAAAGCATCAATAAGAACAGGATTTGTAGAATAATTGGTTAAATCATTTACCAAATCTCTTTGGTTGATTTCCAATAGAACATTGATCCCTCCTTTTAAGTCAAGACCCAATTTCATTTCCTTGTCTTTAGCTTTTGAATAATAAAGCTTCGTATACCCAAGATTAAGAGTATCTTCCTTGATTCGTTTGATCTCTTTCTCGTTTCCTTTCGCAGCTTCTATCTGCGATTCAATTTTGCTGGCGTACCAGGTTGGTAATAGCTCGTTTAAGCAAATCAACCCCAGGACAATAGCAACAATTGTAATAAGCCCTTTTCCTTGCATTTTGTTATAACTACGTTAAATTAAGTCGGCAAATATAATGATTTTCTTGTATTTTATGAATTTTTAACAACAGAAATGGTTTATTTTCAGATATATCAGCATTCTGATTTCCATTTAAGATTTAACAATTATTTCATGCTATCATAGTGAAGTTTTCAAAATCTGATTGGTATAAAATTTTCATTCATATTCCAATACACTAATTATCACAATATTATGAAAAATTTACTTTTTACCCTAAGTATCTTTTCTTCCTTAATCGTTAATGCTCAAAGCATTAATTTGGAAGAATTTGCCACCGGATTAACCAGCCCGGTCGAGATTACGAATGCCAATGACACTCGGCTTTTCGTTGTTCAACAGAACGGTATGATCAAGATTCTCCAACCCAATGGAGCTATTAATTCAAATAACTTTCTGAATATTTCATCAAAAATTACTTTTAATGGTGAAAGGGGGCTCTTAGGACTCGCCTTCCATCCACAATACTCAACTAATGAGTATTTTTTCGTGTATTATAACAATACCGCAGGAAATATTGTATTGGCAAGATACAGCGTCAATCCAACCAATCCGGATGTAGCTGATCCCAATTCTGAAAAAATTCTCTTGAATATTGTAAAACCATTTGCCAACCATAACGGAGGAAGCATTCATTTTGCTCCTGATGGAAAACTATGGGTAGTAACAGGAGATGGTGGAGGTGCCGGAGATCCCAACAATAATGCTCAAAATAAAAATTCATTATTGGGAAAAATGCTGAGAATAGATGTGAATGCTACCGATCCTACTCCATACAATATTCCTTCTGACAATCCTTTTGTAGGTGCTGGTGTTGATGGAGCAGATGAAGTATGGGCTTATGGACTCCGCAATGCCTGGAAATTTTCATTTGATCTCAATACAGGAAACGCCATGATTGCCGATGTTGGCCAGGGAGCAATTGAAGAAATTAACAAAATGCCTGTTACACAAGCCGGAATCAATTATGGATGGCGTTGCTATGAAGGAAACAATTCTTACAATACAACAACAGGATGTCCAGCCCAATCATCTATGACGTTTCCTATTGCCGTATACGATCATTCCGGAGGTAAATGTTCCATCACCGGAGGGTATGTTTACAGAGGAACACAGTATCCTTCCCTTCAGGGAAAATATTTCTTTGCAGACTACTGTTCCGATCAGATAGGTATCCTGGACACTAGTAATTCAATCACATGGACTACTCCCTACAGTGGAAACGGTTTTTCCACTTTCGGACAAAACTCTCAAAAGGATTTGTTTGTAGCAGCTGTTAACAGTGGAAAGATTTTCAAAATCACAACAGGAACTTTAAGCACTTTTGAAAATAATCTTTCGGAAACCATAAAAATTTATCCTAATCCTGCTTCCAGAGAAATCTTTATTGATGGAATCAAAGATAAAAAAGCAACATTAGAACTCATCAATGCGGAAGGAAGAAAAGTATTGGAAAGGGATAAAATCACGAATGGCAAAAGCATTGATATCTCAGGTTTACCTTCCGGAGTTTACTTTATCAATCTGAAATCAGGAAACCTAAAGTCTTACAGCCAGAAATTAATTATCAAATAAGATGATCTGATACCAAAATTTCTAAGCAATACAATGAACTTCTAACTTTTTAATCGTGAATTCATGATTACAATAAAAAAGCGATTCAATGTTGAATCGCTTTTGTTTTATATTGTCATTGAGAAAATTCTCGTTTCCGGCTTATTTCTCATCATTCTAAGATCAAAAACCATGGCTACATTTCGGGTGAAAGCTCTGCCTGCTTCTGTAATTTTAATTTCCTTACCAAAAATCTCAACCAATCCGTCATTTTCCATTTCCTTCAGCATTTCTAATGCATTATCAAGTTCCGGGAAAGAATTGATGGGAGTAAAGGTAGTTTCAAGCTGGCACATCAGATTTAAAATATGTCTTCTTACAATCAGATCCTCTTCATTTAAAACGTGTCCTTTTACGACAGGAATTTTACCTTCTTCCACCATAGTCTGATATTCTTCCACTGTTTTCACATTCTGCGCAAAAGCATACCATGAATCTGATATAGCAGACATTCCAAGCCCTACCATTAGTTGGGTATTGCTTGAAGTGTACCCCATAAAGTTTCTGTGAAGTTTTTTATGGATCAAAGATTGGTACAAATCATCATGTTCTAATGAGAAATGATCCATTCCAACTTCAATATACCCTAAATCCTGAAGTAATTTTTTCCCATCTTCATACAAACGGCGTTTTTCTTCTCCACTTGGAAGATCATTTTCATCAAAACCTCTCTGCCCTACTCCTTTCACCCATGGAACGTGTGCATAGGAATAGAACGCCAGTCTATCCGGCTTCAGTTCCATCGTTTTTCTGATTGTATGCTCCATCGCTTCCCAAGTCTGGTGCGGAAGTCCAAATACCAGATCATGACTGATTCCTCTGTACCCAATTTCCTTAGCCCACTCGGTTACGTTTTTCACATTCTCAAAAGGCTGAATTCTATTGATCGCTTTCTGTACTTTAGGATCATAGTCCTGAACACCAAAGCTTACTCTTCTGAACCCAAGATCATATAAAGTCTGAAGATGTTCCTTCGTCGTATTATTGGGGTGACCTTCAAATGAAAACTCGGGATGTTCTGCAATCTCTACCGTAGTAAAGATTCCTTCCAATAACGTTTTTAAATTTTCAGGAGAGAAAAACGTAGGAGTTCCGCCGCCAAGGTGTAATTCCTTCAGCTTAGGTTTTTCATTAAAAAGTTCAAGATAAAGCTTCCATTCCTTTAAAACACTTTCCAGGTAAGGAACTTCAACACTGTGCTGTTTTGTAATACGTTTATGACATGCACAGAATGTACACAACGCCTCGCAGAAAGGCAAGTGAATATAAATAGAAATTCCCTCTTCTGCATTAGTCTCATGGAAAGACCTGATTACTGTTTCTTTCCATTTTTCCGAAGAAAAAGTAGATTCATCCCAATAAGGAACGGTAGGATAAGAAGTGTAACGAGGTCCAGGAATATTATACTTATCTATTAAAGAGTTCATTTTTAAAAATAAAATTTTATAAGGTGGGGAAATTTAACATTGTTAAAATTCCATCCTACAAAATTAACCATTAGTTATGAATTTTAACCTATGAATTATATTAGGTTGTATTTTATAATGAGTCTAAATACGCTGGCAGAGCTCATTACAAGGATAATGATAAATTCTATTAGTTTTATTTATTTTTTTGATCCGGATTTCCTGTCTATAAAATATAATCTCACTCGTATAAAGGAGCCTTAATCTGACTGGAATCTTTTTGAAGAAAATCAAGCCATGCCGTAGCAATAATTTTAAAATCTTCCAAAGGAACTACCCTATCCAGATCTTTTATGCCAGGATATATAAATACAACTCCCTCAGGGGTCATTTCTATTTTACAGGTAAAAACTGTCCAGTCATTATCAACAGGAAAAGGATTACCATTCAGATAATGATCCGTCATTTCCAGTAAATCATTGATATCCATTGGTGACCTTAAAAAAGTAAACAGTTCTTCCATGGCTCCACCTCCTGAAAAAAATGGTGTTCCCAAATTAGAAATGATAAACTCTATATCATATATTTTTAAAACGTCTTCTGTTTTCATCCTTTTTAGAATCATTATTTAAATCAAACATTACATCCCTCAATCTCATTCAGTAAATCAATAAATATATTGGAAATTCTCACAGGTAAGGGTCAATCTTCAAATCATGATTATTATAGGCCCAGGTTCCATTCAGTAAATTAATAAGTGCATCGAAAATTCTCACTAATTCTGAAGTAGCAAGTGGAGAATTATTGATGCTTTTAAAAAAAGTATCTTCACTAGGTATAGCCTCCAACTCTTTCACTGAGATATATTCTTCTTTAAGCAATCCTAACTTCACCTTCTCCAAAAGTACGATCATAGCCTGAATTTCATCCTCAGTTTCTACAAATTTCTCCCAACCTAACCACATAATCCCCGTAGAATACCCATCAATATGAAACCTTGTCACATATAAGAACTCCTCTTTATCTGTAAAAACATATTCCGGTTTAACCAATTCTTCATAAATGTAATGAAACATTATTTGCATAAAATGTTCTGCAATCCAAAAATCGCAGTCTTTATAACTCATTTTACTGATCGGCATTATTCTTTCTTAATGTTTATTTAAGTTTCATCTTCACAATTCTATCCTTCCCAGCAAAAACTACTCTGTTTCCATCAATCCATTGGCCAACATATAATCCTTTCTCATCAGAAATTTTCTTCCAGGTCTTTCCAAAATCAGAAGAATAACTGATGTGTTGATCTCCTACGGCAATAATCTCCTTTCCTTTAGATCCTGGCTTAATTTTCACACAGGTCATATATCCCGCATTCTGCCCGGAAGCCTGAATCTGCCATGTTTCTCCGCCATCGTGAGTCGTAGCAATATTATTGATGTTGGCGTCCTGCTTGGTATAATCTCCACCTACTGCAATTCCAAAATTATCTCCATAAAAATCTATAGAATACATTCCCTGAGAAGATTCTCCTTGAACAAATGGAGTGTTGAAAGCTTCCAACTTTCCATTTTTTAAATTCATTCTTAAAATCCTTGAGGCTTTCCCTCCTGTGGCAATCCATAGGTATTTCTGAGAAGAAGAGATATTGGTATTACTTGCAGCGAAAGCAGCTTCTCCTTCGTTCAATTTAAAATCACTTTTAAACGGGCTCCATTTTCCATCCTTGTACACAGCTAATTTCAACAGATTATCTTTATCGGCATCACTGAATGTATACGCAAGCTTATCATTTACAAAATGCAGGGCATCATAGAACGCCGTTGGGGCATTATCAGTATAAACGACTTCTGATCTAAGATCATTTTTATCAATTTTAAAGAAACGACCGGGACTTACTATATTGATTGCATAAAAAGAATTGTTATTCTGTCCCAAAGTTCTGAACTCAAGCTTTTCTTCTGATAGCTTTATCTGTTTTTGTTTCTTATAATCTTTAAGATCTACAAATCCAAATTTGGAATCAGTTCCGCTGTACCAGACTTTGTTATTATAGAGCTCAAGAGCTCTAATGCTTATTTTATCATTAAGAATTGTTTCAATGCTTTCCACCTGTTGGGAAAAAGCCGTCATTCCTATAGACAGGAATATAATAGAAAATAATTTTTTCATAAGTTATTCGTATTTAAACGCAAAAAAACCGCCGAAGCGGTTTATATTATAGTTCATCTTTCTGATATTTCTCAGGATTATTAAGCTTACTGTTTCTTTTACCATAAAGGAAATAAACAACTCCACCTAATAATAACCATATTCCGGAAAGTTCTTTTGCATGATCACTAAGGTTGTAGATAAGATATAAATTGATAACCACTCCTAAACCTACTACTACTTTATAAGCAGGAACTTTGAAAGGTCTTATCAAATCAGGTTCTTTCTTTCTCATTACCCAAACTGCAATACAAACCAATGTAAACGCAAACAGGGTTCCAAAACTTGTCATATCTGCCAAAGTAGAAATAGGGGTAAATGCAGCAATTAATGCTACGATAATTCCCAATAAAATAATTCCTTTGTAAGGTGTTTTTGTTTTAGGGTGAAGTTCTCCAAAGAACTTAGGAATCAAACCATCTTTTGCCATTCCGATAAAGATTCTGGATTGTCCCATCATCATTACCATTACTACAGAGATCAATCCTACTGTAGCAGCAATTGTTACGATATTACTTGCCCAATGTTTTCCTGCAATTTCAAATGCATAAGCCACAGGTGCTTTAATCGCGTCCGGATATTTTCCGTTTGGATTAAAGTCTGTATAATGCATCATTCCTGTAAGTACAAGAGAAACACATATATATAAAGCTGTACAAACCAATAATGAAGCGATGATCGCAAATGGCACATCCTTTTTAGGGTTAATAGCTTCTCCCGCCTGAGTAGAAACGGCATCAAAACCAATATAGGCAAAGAAAATAGCCGCTGCACCAGAAATAATACCTTTGATTCCATATGCTGAGACCAGATCTCCTTCAGAATTTTTGATGGTAATCTGATCCGGAATAAAAGGATTCCAGTTTTTCACACCATCTGCTGCTGTATACAGTTCAGGGTTTGAGAAAATAATATAAGCTCCTGCGATCACTACAAAAATAACAGCAGAAGTTTTCATCAGAACAATCAGGTTATTAGCTCCTGCAGCTTCTTTAGTTCCTTTTACCAATAAAGCTGTAATCAAAAGAACAAGAATAAATGCAGGCAGGTTCATAGAAAAACCCTCTCCTGTAAAACTGGCCGGATCTGATGTAAGATAAGCTGGTAAATGAACGCCAAAGATTTTCAAAAATTTGGTAAAATACCCGGACCAACTCACGGAGACGGCCATACTCGCCATGGCATATTCCAGGATGAGACACCATCCCATTGCCCAGGCAAAGATCTCTCCTACTGTTCCATACGCATACGCATATGCAGATCCCTCAACGGGAATAATGGAGGCAAACTCCGCATAACATAATGCTGCAAAAACGCAGGCGATTCCTGCTATAATAAAGGAAATTGCAAGTGCTGGTCCTGCATGATAATAGGCTCCTGTTCCTGTAAGAACAAAGATTCCACCTCCAATGATAGCACCTACTCCTATTGCTGTTAAACTCCATTTTCCAAGGACTTTCTTCAGCTCACTTTTCTTCATATCTGCCTCATAGGCACTTAGTGGTTTTTTAACCCAAATTTTCGACATGTTTTTTTATTTATTAAGGATTTACGAAAATATAAAAAATTTAGGAATCTCCACGTTTATCGTTAAACTTTCATCATTTATTTTACATTAAAACTTCAAAAACCCAAACAACATATTGTTTAATTCATTTTAAAAAGTCCATATTTTTGTTTATTTTTGAACGCATGAATTTATATGATCTTTTTGTAAAGCCTTATGAAAGCTATGATTCTTTACAAATT
The DNA here is from genome assembly GCF_030409875.1 of Chryseobacterium tructae. Taxonomy (NCBI): domain Bacteria; kingdom Pseudomonadati; phylum Bacteroidota; class Flavobacteriia; order Flavobacteriales; family Weeksellaceae; genus Chryseobacterium; species Chryseobacterium tructae. The sequence goes on from NZ_JAUFQR010000001.1 coordinate 3,412,708, forward strand.
GTGCTTGAAGCATCGGGTGCTATTTTCGGAACTATGAGCGTATATTTTTCAATTAAGAAAAATATATGGGTATACCCTACAGGCATTATTTCAACCCTGATCTATGTATATATTCTTTTTAACTTCGGGTTACTAGGTGACTGCCTCATCAATGTCTATTATACCGTGATGAGCGTTTATGGCTGGATATTATGGGCCAAAAATTCAGAAGATCATATCCATGTGGATGTTACATGGGCCACAAAAAAGGAATGGTATTATGCCTCCATACTTTTTATTTTGAGCCTTATATTGGTTACTCTTATTTATTATTATAAGCCTTATATTGACAATCATTTTTCAATGGAAGGAACCAACCTAGGATTATATCATCTGGATTGGGCAAATTGGATGGATGTTTTTACAACTTCAATATTTTTAGTAGGAATGTGGTTTATGGCCAAACAGCGCATTGAGAACTGGATTTTCTGGATTATTGGAGATCTTATTTGCATCCCTATGATGATTTTTAAGGGTCTTGGTATCACTTCGGTTCAATATTTGGTATTTACAATAATGGCTATCTTAGGATACCTTAATTGGAAAAAAAGTTTTAAAGAAAAAAAAGTACAATAAAGTCATGAAAAATTTATTAAAAATAGCAGTTAGTATCTTTGCTATTAGCAGTTTAACATCTTGTCTGGCTTATTCAGACGGTTATGGTAGCAACGGTTATGGTGATCCATACTATAACAACGGATATTACTACGCTCCTTCCGGATATTACGGTAATGGCGGATATTATGGTAATGACGGCTATTATTATAGAAACAATATCAATTACTACTATGATAATGGTATGCCTTACTATTATGATAATTATAATAACTCCAGAAGAAAAGTATATGTAGAAAGAAGAAATACAACTCCTACAGTTACTTCACAGAGACCTAATAACGGTTTCCGTACTAACAATAGTAATAATGGATCTTATAATAATGGAGGTTACAGAAACTCCAACAGCAATAGTGGTGGTGGATTCAGAAATTCAAACAGCGGTTCTCAGAACAACCAGGGGAATCAGAATAACCAAGGAAACAGTGGATTCAGAAATCAGAACAATAGTTTTGAAAACAGAACACTGAATGCAGGTGGATTTAGAAATTCCGGCAGCACCAACACAGGCAACAGCAACGCGGGTAGTAACTCATCCAGTGGTGGTTTCAGAAACAACTCAAGCAACCAAAACACCAGTTCAACCAGAGAACAAAACAGTGGCGGAGGCTTTAGATAGAATAATTATAAATAACGATTATAAATAAGGAAACGAACAGTTAACACTGTTCGTTTTTCATTTAAAATATATTAATTTTGTTTCTTTATTTAGACAAAAAACAATATGGAATTTTATAAATATCAGGGAACGGGAAATGATTTTGTAATGGTAGATAACCGTGATCTTCAGTTTCCTAAAGATAAAAATATCATTGAAAAACTATGTGACAGACGCTTCGGAATAGGTGCTGATGGGCTTATCCTTCTAGAAAACGATCCTGATTATGATTTTAAAATGGTCTACTATAATTCAGATGGTGGAGAAAGTACAATGTGTGGAAATGGCGGAAGATGCCTGGTAGCTTTTGCTTTTTTTCTTGACGTTTTTGAAGATAAATGCAAATTCATAGCAATAGATGGTGAACATGAAGCAGAAATCCATAACGGAATCATTAAACTAAAAATGATTGATGTGGACACTATTTCACATGATGGAAATGATGCTGTTATGAATACCGGCTCGCCTCATTATGTAAAATATGTTGAAAATCTTGCTGATTACGATGTTTATACCCAAGGACACGGCATCAGAAATTCAGAAAATTATAAAGAAAAGGGGATTAATGTCAACTTTGTAGAAAAAATTTCAGATAATGAAATTTTTGTAAGAACCTATGAACGAGGCGTTGAGGACGAAACTTACAGCTGCGGAACCGGAGTTACCGCTTCCGCTTTAACTTTTCTTCAAAAAGACAATCTAACTTCCGTAAAAGTTAAAACCCTAGGCGGCAATCTTAAGGTATATGCTGAAAAAAGCGGCGATTCATTTTGCAATATCTGGCTGGAAGGTCCCGCAAAGCAAGTTTTTAAAGGTAAGGTAGAACTTCTTTAAATTCAAAAACTTTTAATCAATAATATAGGAATGAAAAAAGCTATTCTCATTATCATTCTGCTGGTTTTTGTAGTGGCAGGATTTTTTGGTTTGAGATTTTATAATAAATACTTCGGAAATAACGTAGAAAAGGAAGGTTATGTTTTGATCCCTCATAAGGCAAACTTTAATCAGATCCTGGATTCTATTGCTCCGTACATTAAGGATCGTGAGTCTTTTGAAATTGTAGCTAAAGACAAAGGCCTCCCTGCCAATTTTAAAGCGGGACGTTATCATATCCAAAGCGGGAAAGGAAATACTGATCTCGTTAATATGATTAAAGCAGGCAACCAAACAGCAAATTCATTCAGAATCGGAGATTTTGGGGATATGTACCAGATGATTGGCAAGGTTACCAAAAAAACAGAACTGGATTCTCTTCATTTTGTGAATGATCTGGACGCTGTTGCTCAGGAAAAAGGATACAAGAATGTTGAGGATTTAAAAAAATATTTCTTCATTGATACTTATAATTTCTTCTGGACAGTAAGTCCAAGAGAGTTTTTTGCAAAATTTGAAGATCAATACAATGAGTTCTGGACAAGCGAGAGAAAAAACAAGGAACAGCAATCTGGACTTACAAGAGAGCAGATTTATGCGCTGGCTTCTATTGTCTATAAGGAATCCGGAGGAAAGAAAGATGAAATGAAGACAATTGCCGGATTGTATTTAAACCGTTATAGAAAAGGAATGAAACTTCAGTCTGATCCTACGGTGATTTATGCCATCAATAAACAGACAAATTTTAAAGAATCTATCAAAAGAGTATTATATAAACACCTATCTACTCCATCTCCATACAATACCTATGCTAATGCAGGTATCCCCCCGGGACCAATTTGTGTAGTGGATAAGAACTCAGTAGATGCTGTTTTGAATGCGGAAAACAACAATTATATATTTATGTGCGCTGACCCTGCAAGGTTTGGATATCATAAGTTTACAGCAAGTGCGGAAGAACATGCTGTAAACGCAAAGGCTTATCAGGACTGGCTTAATTCAAAAAATATAAAATAAACTCAGCAGACGTCTGAGTGTTATCAAGAAAAAAACAATAATTAAATCATAATATTCTAAAAATCAACCCAATACTGATTTGAAAGATATTTAGGGTTATCCTTTCACGATTTTATACAAAAAAATAACCTATGAAGAATAAGACAGAAATTGTCAATATTTTCACAAGAAAAGCACTAGGACTTACATTCGTACTTTCGGCAGCTGCAATGGCATTTGCACAAGAGAAAGCCGGCGTTACGGGGATCATTGTCAATAAAAAGAATCAACCGGTTCCTTACGCCTCAGTAACCTTCAGTAACAAAGCTAACAAATCATTAAGTGATGCTGTATTGACCGATGAAAAAGGACAATATAAATTACAGCTTACACCCGGAAGCTATGATATTACGGTAGAAGCTATTGATTACAAAAAAAGCACCATCAATAAAAACATTACCGGAGCTGGTAATATTGGTGCTTTATCTATTGAAGCTTCAAATACATCTACATTAGATGGAAAAACACAGGAGCTTCAAGGGGTTGTTATTACAGCATCTGCAGCTAAGCCTTATAAGGTAGAGCTGGATAAAAAAACCTACGATCCCTCTCAGGATATTGTGAGTAAAGGAGGAAGTCTTCAGGATGTTCTGACAAATGTACCATCAGTTACGGTAGATACCGATGGAACGGTTTCTATGAGAGGAAGTTCTAACGTAAAATTCCTGATTAATGGTAAACCTTCTTCCCTATTAGGCATTGATGACGGAGCGAATGCTTTGCAGAGTATTCCTGCTGACCAGATTGAGAAAATTGAAGTAATCACTAACCCTTCTTCAAAATTTGAAGCCAGTGGAACTTCCGGTATTCTAAATATCATTCTTAAAAAGAGTAAAAAGATTGGGTTTAACGGAAGTGTGGTTGGAACATTGGGATATTTCCCAAGAACATCCCTTAACGCCAATCTAAGCTGGAGAAAAAACAACTGGACCTGGTTTGTAAATGGTGGCGGTGGCTATACAGAAAACAAGACGAAAAACAATTCTGAAACCACTTACCATAATATTAAATTCCCAACCATAGATCCTATTCCAACTACGCAGGACGAAATAGATAAAATTCCAACCATTGCTGTTCATCAGTCTCAAAACTCGGTCAATAAAACATATAACAAAAATTATAATTTGAATGCCGGTTTTGTATATGATATTTCAGACAAAACATCCATTAACTTAACAGGATTAGTAAGAACTTTTGAAGGGGATGGAAATGAGCTTGTCAACACTTATGATACTTTCTATAAATATACTGGAAACACTTCAAATTTATGGAAACTCATGAACCCTTACACATTGAGGGATGCTAAAAGTATCTTTAACAATCTTGCCTTCCAGGGAGATGTAGGATTGGATCATAAATTTGATGATAAAGGTCAAAATTTATCTTTATCATTAAGTTTACAAAGAAACAGAAGTAATAATAATGCTGACATTCTGGAGAGTTTAGATTATGTTCCTTCTGTACAGGATATTACAAGAAGGCATTCTGTAAGCAAAACCATAATAGGAAAAGCAGATTATGAATTACCAATAGGTGAAAATTCAAAACTTGAAGCCGGTTACAGACTAGATATCAATAACAATACTTATGATAATTTTGTAAGCAGTACGTCTAATAATCCTCTTATTCCTAATTATAACAACAATACGGATTATAAGGAAATGTTCAACGCATTCTACTTGCAGTTTAAGAGTAAGATTGGAAACTTTGCGTATCAGGTAGGATTAAGGGATGAAATTTCTAATATTAAAATCAACTATATCAGCCAGAATCCTGACAAACCGCCGATTGATAAACCGAAGAATTACAATAATTTATTCCCAAGTGTATTCTTAAGTTATGATATTGCGAAGAACAATCAAATCTTAGTTAATTATTCCCGCAGAATAGACAGACCAAGATCTTTCTTTATGGTTCCTTTCCCGAACTACACGAATAATCAAAATATTTTTGAAGGAAATATCGATCTGAATCCATCTTATGTAGATTCATATGAAGTAGGTTATAACCTGACTAAGAAGAAGTTTACCTTAAACCCTACTTTCTATTACAGACATGCCACAGACGACACTAAAATGTTAGTCTACAGACCGGATGAAAGAGAAAAAGTATTCTATACTAAACCTGAAAACTTAGGAAATGATGATCGTATTGGTTTGGATCTGAACTTTACCTATGATCCTTTTGCATGGTTTAAAATTATGGGTAGTGCCGATATATTCAGATACAAAACAACTGGAATTGCTTCCTATCTGACGACAGATATCAATGGTTTATCTCAGACAAGGACGTTAAATTTTAATGGTAGTGGTTTCTCTACAAGATTACGTCTTAATACAACGTTCAAATTGGATAAGACATTAAGCGTACAGTTGCAAGGGTTTTACAGAGGAGGACAAAAAACAGACAACCAGGATAGAAAAGATATGTATGCTTTGAACTTTGGAGCATCTAAAACAATCTGGAAAGGAGACGGAACAATTTCTTTCAATATCCAGGATATTTTTAATACAAGAGGTATGGAGACGTTTAACTACACCAGTGACTATACGAGAAGCAGCTATATGCAATGGCAGCCAAGACAGTTTTCTGTGTCTTTAACCTATAGATTCAAACAGGGTGAGAAAATAGAACAGCCTAAGAGAAAAAAGGATATTAATTCTAATACAACCGGTGACGAACAGCAAGGCCCGATGTAATACAACAAAAATCCCGAAAAGTAACTTTTCGGGATTTTTTATTCTAATTTTATTTTACTTTTTCTGTTCTATCTGCTTTTTCTTTTTCAGCTTCGTAAATTCTTTTTCTTAAGTCGCTGGTAGAAAACCTATGATCTCTTTTGTTATAAAAAAGCTCAATTCCCTTGTCTTCACAATATTGTTTTCCAGTAAAGTCTCTATCCATGTAATCATCACCAATGATTCTTACATCAATTACAAATGATTTTAAAATATCAAGTAAATCCTCTTCGGTGTAATAAGGAATAATTTCATCTACGGCATTTACTGCTTTCAACTGAATATAACGCTCAACAATCGTTTGACTTGGCTTATTCTTATTCGGACGGTCATGGGATGGATCGATCTGCAACCCAACAATCAGATAATCACATACTGTTTTTGCTTCTTCAAGCATTTTGATGTGCCCTGCGTGTAATAAATCAAATGAGGAAAATGTAATACCTATTCTTTGTGTCTTCATATTAATGTTAAATTAAAACTTCGCTGAAATAAATGTTCTTTTAAATGGGTAAAAGACGGGTGATTCAGGGAAGATGTTTTGTAATTGTTGTTTATAATCGTTTTTAAATTGTTCTTTCATTTCATCAGGAAGCTTTTCTATATAAGGAAGCATAGCTGTTCCGGAAGCCCAGGTAAATACGGCCTCTGCATTTTCTAGAACATGGGGAAATACTTTCTCATACACGGTAATTTCTCTTCCTTTATGATCAAATAATATCCGGGCGTAGTCTTCAATCGTTAAAACGGTATACTCTCTTTCCCAGCCATTATAAGCACTTTTATAAGGTTCAGTGCCGGCAATCTTTCTAAGAAGCTGATGGACTATATATTCATGGTTAGAAGGAATCTGTACAGCTAACTGTCCTCCTTCCTTGATCTTACTGATAATTCTTGGAAAGAGCTCCTTATGGTTACTACACCACTGGATTGCTGCATTGGAGATAACCAGATCATAGGTATCTCCTAAATGAAGCTGCTCTTCAATACTTCTTTTTTCAAAATTCAATCGGCTTGTCTTGAATTGAGCTGCTTTTTCAAGCATTTCCTCGGAAGAATCTATTCCCAGAACTTTTGAGTTTTCAAGATAATCCAAAAGCTTAGACGTTAACTCCCCAGTCCCACATCCCAAATCTATAACAGATATTCCCGTTCTTGATTCGACAAGCTTTAAAAGATCAAAGAAAGGTGCTGAACGTTCTTGTTTAAACTGATCGTATACTTCCGGATTCCAAGCCATAATGATTGTATTTTATGATTTTAATCTCTCGATTTGATATATTTTTGCCATTCCCAAACTGTCTTTAGAGCTTCCTCCAATGATGTTTCAGATTTCCAGCTAAGTTCTTTCTCTGCTTTAGAGGGATCTGTATAAGCAATGGTAATATCTCCTTCTCTTCTGTCACAGATCTGATAAGGAACATGTACTCCATTTGCATCTTCAAAAGCCTTTACAACGTCTAAAACAGATGATCCTTTTCCTGTTCCCAGATTATAGGTATCTACTACTACTTCTCCGGATTGGTCTTCTATTAATTTTTTCAAAGCCGCTACGTGAGCCTTAGCCAGATCAACAATATAGATATAATCACGAACCGCAGTTCCATCCTCTGTCGGATAATCATTGCCCCAAATACTCAGTTTTTCACGAATTCCTGCAGCTGTTTGCATTACGTAAGGGACAAGGTTATTGGGAACACCAATTGGTAATTCTCCCAGTTTTGCAGATGGATGTGCTCCAATAGGATTAAAATATCTCAACAATGATATTTTTCTGTTATATGCCTTTGCAAAATCGATTAGAATTTCTTCTCCCATTTGCTTGGTTTTCCCGTAAACGCTTTCAGGCATTTTCAAGGGTGTATTTTCATCAATCGGCATCACATCTGCCTGTCCGTACACCGTACATGATGAACTGAAAATAAAGTTTGAAATTTCTCTTTCTTTAAATTCCTGAAGAATATTAATTAAGGAAAACAAATTGTTTTCATAATAATCCACAGGCTTTTCCTGGCTCTCTCCTACAGCTTTGAAAGCTGCAAAATTTATACAGCCATCAATTTTATGTGCATCAAAAACCTGGGAAAGAAGTTCTTTACGCTTCAGGTCAAAAGGATAAAAAACAGGTTTTTTACCTGTAATTTCCTCAATATTTTTTAAAATAAACCTCTCCGAATTGGATAAATCATCTACAATAACAACATCAAAGTTATTATTAAGAAGTTCCACTACAGTGTGAGAACCAATATATCCAAGTCCTCCGGTAACAAGTATTGCCATTTTTTAATCTTCGTGTTTTCCTATATTTTCTATTTCATTTTTTTCTATTTCTCTATAGTTTAGATAGTAGATATAAAAAAGAATAAAACCCGTAACTAATGTATTAAAAATAATTACAAAGTTGTAATATGAATTGTTAATGTAACTTTTAATTAAGGTATAATTCGCAAAGCAAACTAAAATAAAGATCAATACTGCAAAAAAATTGAGAATGGTCTTTGTATATTTTAATTTGCAAAAAATGACTATCCCTGCAATTAAATTCACTATGATGTAAAAAGAGTATTTCAGAATATTTTCAAAAATACTCTCTTTATAGTATTCAGTGTAAGACGAGGAATTATAGGATGTCACTGTATTTATTAAATAAAGTGAATAAATCCCGGTAATAAAAAGATGAAATCCTAAAAAGAATTTATACTTTTTACCTTTCAGAAAAAATTCCTTCATGCTTTTTTATCCCATAAACTCAAGGACAGCATCGGTGATATACTTCAACTGTTCTTCGTCTAATTCCGTATGCATTGGTAAAGAGATTACCTGATCCAAAAGTTTATCTGTATTCACAAAGTCAGCAGCATTGCTTTCCTGGAAATATGCTTTTTGCTTTCTTAGTGCTACCGGATAGTAGATCATTGCCGGAATTTCCTTTTCTGTAAGGAACTTCTGAAGATCATTTCTCTTACCGTTCAGGATTCTCAATGTATATTGGTGGAATACATGAGTAGAACTTTCAGATCTTTTCGGTGTTAAAATATTTTCATTTCCCGCAAATGCCTCGTCATAATAATCAGCCGCTTTTCTTCTTGCCTCGTTATAGGAATCCAAGTGAGGTAATTTTTTTCTTAAAACAGCAGCCTGAATACTGTCTAAACGAGAATTCACACCTACCTCATCATGATAGTATCTTTCGTACATCCCGTGGTTTACAATCCCTCTTAAACGGTGTGCCAGCTCATCATTATTGGTGAAAATAGCTCCTCCGTCACCATAACATCCAAGGTTTTTGGATGGGAAGAAAGAGGTTGTTCCTACTGTTGCCATTGTTCCGGCATATTTTGAGGTTCCGTCAGAGAAAGTATATTCTGCACCAATTGCTTGTGCATTGTCTTCAATTACGAATAAGTTGTGCTCTTCAGCAATTTTCAGGATTTCTTCCATATTCGCACACTGTCCGAATAAATGTACAGGAATAATTGCCTTTGTTTTTGGTGTAATAGCCTTTCTTAAAGCTTCTGTTGAAATCGTAAATGTATCATAATCAACATCTACCAAAACAGACTTTAATTTAAGCAGATGAATCACTTCTACTGTAGCTGCAAAGGTAAAATCTGCAGTAATTATTTCATCCCCTTCCTTCAAATCCAGCGCCATAAGGGCAATCTGTAATGCATCAGTTCCATTAGCACATGGAATAACATGTTTACATCTAAATAAGACTCCAATTCATTCTGGAAAGACTTCACTTCAGGACCGTTGATAAAAGCCGCGGAATCCATTACATTTAAAACTGCATTGTCTACATCATTCTTTATTTTGTAATACTGACTTTGCAAGTCAACCATCTGAATTTTTTTCATAAATAAATTATTTCTGTAAAAATAAGGATTTTAAAATCCTTTCAAAAATTTTATTGATTTTGTTTTTATCTTTATACAAAAATTTATATGAAAAAAATTTTACTCTTTTGTTTCCTAGCAGGTTACTCTTATACCAGCGCACAAACTCAGCTTGTTTTTGTGTATTTTAAGGATAAGCCTAATAAAGCTGCTTTTTTTGCTAATCCTCTTTCTGAACTTAGTCAAAAATCCCTTGACAGACGCACAACATTAGGTGTATCGCTTAATGATCAGGACGCTCCTATAGAACAGTCTTACATCCAAAATCTTCAAAATCTAGGATTTACTGTTACGGATTATTCTAAGTGGCTTAATGGTGCTGCCGTAAATGCTACGGCTCCACAAATTGCCCTTTTGAAAACACAGCCTTTTGTACTTTCTGTCGAAAGTTTTGCCAAAAACGGAGCAACCATTGTAAAGTCGTCACCCGTTAATAAGTGGAATAAGCCAACCAATGCACAAAAAACGCTTACAACTTTTGAATATGGTTCAGGCACGGCGCAGATAGACCAAAGCAATATAAGACCCCTTCATCTTGCCGGATATACAGGAACAGGGATTTCCATCGCCGTTATTGATACTGGATTTCCCACTGTAAATACCGGAGCTGCATTTCTAAGATTAAGAAACAATAACAAAATAAAAGGGGGATATAACTTTGTCAACAAATCCACGGACATCTACAACTCTTCTCTGAATGCACATGGTACAACTGTTTTAGGTGTTATGGGTGGCTATTTGGAAAATGTATTTACAGGTTCAGCTCCTGATGCTGATTTTTATCTCTACTGTAGTGAAAATACAACGGCAGAAATTCCTGAAGAAGAACTCTATTGGATAGAAGCTGCTGAAGAAGCAGATAGAAAAGGAGTAGAAATTATCACCACATCTCTTGGGTATAATGTTTTCGATAACCCACAATATAGTTACACGTTTGCTGATATGAACGGGAATACCTCCTTTATTACAAGAGGAGCTGGAATTGCCACAGAGAAAGGGATTTTCGTTCTTGTTGCCTCGGGAAATTCAGGGGATAAACCTTGGCATTACTTGCTCACTCCAGCAGACAATTCTAAAGTATTTACTATTGGTGCTGTAGATTCTGCAGGAAGTTCTTCTGTATTTTCATCTTATGGCCCCAATTCACTTGGTGTGGTTAAACCCGATGGAAGTACACGCGGAACGGCTACAGCAACCGTTTTAGGTGATACAACCTATAGTACTAACGGAACTTCCCTTGCTACTCCCATTGCTGCAGGAGGTGTAGCCTGTCTTATTCAGGCATTTCCTACCATGAACAGAGATCAGCTTAAAGCAAAACTAAGACAGACAGCCTCACTGTATCCTAACCATACAGACCAGATGGGATATGGTATTCTTAACTTTGGAAGTCTTTACAACAGTGTGTTAAATACTTCTGAAGTTGTACAAAAACAAAAATTCGTCTTGTTTCCGAATCCTGTTAAAAATATCTTGAACATTGCGTCAGAAAATGACATCAATTCGTTGGAAATTTATGACAATCTGGGAAGATTGATCAGAAAAGTAAACCATGAAAAATCAGTAAAAGTTGATGACTTTGCAAAAGGAGTTTATTATCTTAAAATCCTCTCAGAAGACAAAGTTTACTATGAGAAATTTATAAAAGAATAATTAAAAACGGCCGTTTCAAATGAAACGGCCATTTTTAATTCACAAACTTAGTTTTTGGGATAACTCAAATTTAAATCTCACATTTGTTTATCCTGACTCATCCTAAAATAGAAATCAACAATAAGAATAGTAAGCTTATTGTTCATTCTTTCTAAGCCGAATTCCTGCTTGCATTAATATTTCCGAACAATGATCTTGTCACCAGCTTTTCATAGGCTTCTTTATTCCCTTCTCCTTTCTGGATTTTCATCAAAGCATATTGCTGAATACTCAACAACGGAAGAACGATTTTCTCACGGATTTTTACAGATTTTCTGGAAAGCGGGTCTTCTTCCTGAAGCATTTTGAAACCTGTAAGCTCCAACATAATATCTCTTGAAAGCTCATATTCATTGAACAGGATGTTCCAGAAAGCTCCGAATTTAGGATTGCTTTTAATATAATATGTCAGTGGGAAATAAGATTTATTCATACTCATCATTGAATTCAAAACCAATGTTTTAAAGAAATCTGATCCTTTATATAATTCTCTAACCTCTTCAAACCTTCCCTGCTCTTTCATCTGCTGCATCGCATATCCAAAACCAAAAAACCCGGGAACATTCTGTTTTAATTGTGACCACGATCCTACAAATGGGATCGCTCTTAAGTCTTCAAACCTCAGCTCACTTCCGCCACCTCTTTTGGATGGGCGGCTTCCGATATTGGTTTTTCCGTAGTATTCCAATGTACTCATCTCCTGAAGATAAGGAACAAACATGGGATGTGCTTTCAGGTCTGAATACTTCTGGTAACTGATATTCGCAAGTTCGATGATCAATGCTCTTTCTTTTTCTGTAAGATCTTTTTTAGCATTTTTGAATACATCATTTTCTACTCCAGCTGTTAGAAGCTGTTCAAAATTATACTTTGCCTGTTCTTTATTTCCGAAAATACTAGTGATGGTTTGCCCCTGAATCGTTAGCTCGATTTTATTATTGGCAATTGTTTTTCCCTGGGAAGCGTAGAAATCGTGGGTCTTTCCACCACCTCTTGCTGGTGGTCCGCCTCTACCGTCAAAAAATACCACTTTGATATTATTTTGCTCTGAAAGTTTCGTAAGCACCTCTTTAGCCTTATAAATTTCCCAATTCGCTTTTAAGTATCCACCATCCTTAGTTCCATCAGAGAATCCAAGCATAATTGTCTGTTGATTTCCTCTTCTTTCAAGGTGCTTTTTGTAGACAGGATTCTGGTACAGCTCATTCATCACGTGTTCTGCATTATCAAGACCTTCCATTGTTTCAAAAAGCGGTACAATATCCATATTGATCTCCTCATCCTGATAGCCACAGACCTTAAAGAATGCGTAAACATTCATTACATCTTTCACTGCATCAGAATTGGAAATAATATAACGGTTCATTCCTCTCAATCCATTCAGATTCTGAATTTCAGTAACCTGAGATACGGTTAATAAAGTATCTTTACAATATCTTCAAAATCATCAGCATTTACAGAGTTTGACATTTGAATCAGCTTATTGAATTTCTGTTCATAATCTGCTTCTTCATTCCCATATACTTTAGCAAAGACTTCATCGATTACTTTTTGATGAATTCTACTGTCCTGGCGAATATCTAAAGTTGCAAAGTGAGTTCCGAAAATCTTCACACGATCTCTGAAATTAGCTAAAAGATCTAAGAACAAAGAGTTGTGTTCATTGATCAATATTTTTTCAGCCTCATCAGTTTTCTTTAAAATATCTTCTGAAGTAATTGTTTTTCCATTAAAAATAGCTATATATAGCTCTTCGCTTAATGCCGTCAATACCTCAGAAACGCCTCTAAAGCTTAGCCTCCTTCTGATAAACTTCAAATGACTGTAATAAGACTTCAAAATTGCGGAGCGCAGTTCTTCTGCCACTCTTTTAGTTACATCGGCTGTTACAAAAGGATTTCCATCACGATCTCCTCCCGGCCAGAAGCCAAGCTGAATAATATCCTCATGCAAATGAAAATGTCCGTTCCCGAAAGTCTTTTTAATTTTCGTAAACAACTCACCAATCGTATCATAATACACATATCTCAGATAGGAAATAATACTCAAAGCTTCGTCAATAGGGGTAGGTTTTTCTTTGTTCACAAAAGGAGTTTTTCCTAATTGTTGTAAAAGCGTATCAATCTGCGTAACGGAATCACTGGTAATGGCTCCTCTAAGATCCTGAATAATTCTCTGCACTGAACTTGGATAAAACTGAGTTGGGTGTGCTGTAAATACAACTTTCACACTGAAATCCTTTAATTTTTCACGTACCTTTTCAATTTTATGATCCTGAAATGAACGTTCAAAAAGATTAGTCACGGTTCCACTATCACTCTCAGAATGCAGATTTGGAAAAGCGGCATCCTCGATACTGTCGAATAAAACCACTTGCCTTTCTATATATTGAATGATCTTAAAAAGCAGTTCAAGTTTCTGCTCCTCGGTCTGAAGATCGGTATGGTTTTTAAAAAACTCTTCAACAATTTCTTCGGGAGTTTTTCCTGCATCATAGCCGGTTTTGCTTTCCTCATAAAGAAAGGGAAGCAACATCCCGATATTGGTCATTTTATCATAAGGCAGGCTCATAAATAATGAATTGTAGATCTGGAATTTATTTTCCACGATCTGCCTGAATTTTTCTGCGCGTTGGTCGTGTCTCATAGTAACAAATGTAAGTGATTTTGGAATTAGTTAGATTGACAAATGACAAAAAATTATGGAGCTGGAAGAATGAAGCAGGAAGTTAATTTTAGTTGTAGTATTACTGAATGTCATCATAAAACTACTTTAAAAAGATGAAAAAGGTCATAATGATTCTTTATGACCTTCACAGATTCTTTCCTAAGTTTCTTTTTTCCTATTTACAATTTCTCCAAATCAAAAAATCTTATTCCGGGGTGGCATTATACTATCATTTTAAATCTTATTTAAAAATTTTATTGGAAACCGAAAATTAAAAATAATGACAGTAATTACAGCTTATTTACCTTGAAAAAGCTAAGTATGCCATAAAATCTTCTGTTCAACATTTCGTAACTTTGAACTTTAATTAATTCTTATAGGCAACTTTATCTGTTGTATTAAAAATTGTTGAATATGGGTTACATTAGGGAATATTACGAACAAATCGTCAAGCTACAGGAGTCCGAATGGGAATTTATCGCAGGATATTTCCATAGAAAGGTGTATGCTAAAAATGAGATCATGACTCAGCAAGGCGATACAGAAAACTTTCTGTCTTTTATCGAATCCGGATTGGTAAGGTTTTATATTCCTGATGATGAACATGGCTATACCTTTAGTTTCAGTTTTGAAAAGGAGTTCACTTGTGCCTATGATTCTTTTCTTACCCAAACACCTTCTGAATATGAGATGCAAGCATTAGGTGAAACTGTTGTATGGCAGATTTCTTACAATGACTTACAGAAAATATATAACCAAACGAATGTGGGAAATCATTTGGGACGTTTTGCTTCTGAAAAGCTATTTCTGGCCAAAAGCAAAAGAGAACTTTCTCTATTGAAGCTTACTGCCAAAGAACGTTATCTAAAATTATTCACGGAACAGCCTGAATTGTTGCTGCGTGTTCCTCTAAAATATATTGCTTCTTATATCGGAATTACTCCACAGGCTTTAAGCAGAATCCGCAGACAGATTAATTAACATAGGTTCATTGTATATTTTTCCTTTTCTGCTGAACTTTGCAGAAAATCATTTCAATGAATTTACCTATTGTTGCCTATGGAAACCACATTTTAAAACAAAAATGTGTACAGATTAACAAAAACAGCCAGGAAATCCAGGATCTCATTTCCAATATGTGGGAAACCATGGAAAACTCTAACGGATGCGGACTTTCTTCGTCCCAGATCAATAATCCTTTACAGCTTTTTATTGTAGACAGTCAGGTTACTTTTGAAAATCTTGATACTGAAGGGCAGCTTCTTTATTTTGAAAAAAATGATAAAGGGATAAGGGAGACTTTTATCAATGCTAGGATTATTGATACTTCTGAACCTACCTGGGAAGACTATGAAGGCTGTCTAAGCATTCCCGGCCTGGCTCAAAAAGTCGAAAGACCATGGGAAATTACTATTGAATATCTTAATCAGAATTTTATCAAACAAACCAAAACATTTACCGGATTAACGGCAAGAATCATACAGCATGAGTATGACCATACGCAAGGTGTTTTATATATTGATCACTTGAAACCGCTGACCAAAAAAATGATTGAATCCAAATTGAAAAAGATCATTAATGGAAATATCAAAACAGGATATCCTATGAAGTTTTTATAATCTACCCAAAGCATTAAGAAGCATCAGTAAATTTTGTAAATTTGTCCTGAAAACACGTTTCTTTATGAAAATAATCATCACCCTTTCTCTGATCTTTTCCAATCTGCTTTCTGCCCAAATCACGGTTCCGGATGATTATAAGAAAATCCCCAATATTCTGGATACTACTGAATATCTTTATCCATTCATCATTCCTAGCAAAGAATATGATTACTGGAGGGTCTTGACCAATGACAGCGATCCAGATAAAGCTATCATTTATGAAAGCCAGGCTCCTCTTTACATGACAATTAACGAACCTGCTCCTGAAAAGGGATTTTTCCAGAAATGCATTGGAAATAGTTGCTTTTCGTACATCGTTGCATGTAAAAAAGACAGACCTGTTTATTTTTTCACTGAAGAGCAACTAAGGAATTTTATAGGAACAGTTGACAATCTTCCGGAAGCTATTTTACTGGCTCACACTTATGGATACTCCATCGATACTCAAAACCGCTTTACAGGATCCTATAAAATTGATGATCATTCTATTTCTTTGTATGCATTACAAGCTAAAGGATGTCCGGTAGTTAAAGAATCTTTTTTAATTAAAATAAACAGAAAAACCGGGAAACTCACAGCCAAAAGTAATGGAATCTATTCTAAAAATGAGGATTGTACTACTTTATAATTTGTCCAGATACATAAAGGCACGAGGATTTATCTTAAATTAAGTTTTTTAAGTTCCAAAAAAATCTATTTGCCCTTTAGTTTGCAAAAAGAAATTAAGTTTACAAACTAAAGGAGACATAGACTCTTATACATAAATAATAATTATTCGTGCATCCGTGGCGATTATTTAGCAGTATACTATTTTATCGCAGATAAAATCCTAGCGCCTTAAAGCAGTGTCAAAGGAAAAAAAATAGCGCCTTTGCGTTTACCAACATTCACCTTTTCTTCATGTTTATTTTGTTGGAAAACGCGAGGGCGCAAAGGTCTTAAGTAAGATAAGATCCATATTATAAGACGAAAGAGAATCAAAGACCCTCGGCAAGAGTTACACAGAACACACTTTTTGCCACGAATTCACTAATCATTTTATTCGTGTATCCGTGGCGATTATTTAGCAGTATACTATTTCCTAGTGCCTTAAAGCAGTGTGAAAGAAAAAAAATAGCGCCTTTGCGTTTATTAACATTCCCTTTCTTCATATTCATTTTGTTGGAAAACGCAAGGGCGCAAGGGTCTTAAGTAAGATGCATATTGTAAGGCGCAAGAGAATCAAAGATCCTCGGCAAGAGTTACACAGAACACACTTTTTGCCACGAATTCACTAATTATTTTATTCGTGCATCCGGGGCGATTATTTAGCAGTATACTATTTTATCGCAGATAAAATCCTAGCGCCTTAAAGCTGTGTCAAAGGAAAAAAAATAGCGCCTTTGCGTTTATTAACATTCCCTTTCTTCATATTCATTTTGTTGGAAAACGCGAGGGCGCAAGGGTCTTAAGTAAGATCCATATTATAAGACGCAAGAGAATCAAAGATCCTCGGCAAGAGTTACACAGAACACACTTTTGCCACGAATTCACTAATTATTTTATTCGTGCATCCGTGGCGATTTAAAGTAGTCAGGATCAAATATTAACAGCTCCTTGTCCAGAAGCTATAAGATAAGCTTCTTTCAATGCTTCGGAATACGTTGGATGCGCATAAGAAATACGATACATATCTTCTGCTGTCACCTCATATTCCTGCGCAATAACACCCTGTGCAATTAGGTCAGCAGCTCTTGCCCCAATAATATGAACTCCAAGAACTTCACCATATTTTGGATCTACCAACACTTTTGCAAACCCATCCATATCCATAGCAGCCCTTGCCCTTGCACTCGCCGAAAACGGAAATTTCCCGACATTATATGCTATATTATTCTTTTTAAGATATTCTTCTGTATATCCAACAGATGCTACTTCGGGCCAGGTATACACAACAGATGGAATACGATCGTAATGGATATGATGTTTTTGCCCATTAATTGATTCTGCTACTAAAACGCCTTCTTCTTCCGCTTTATGGGCAAGCATTGCTCCTCCAATTACATCTCCAATTGCATAGATAGTAGAACAGATGTCTGATTGTTTTCACCCACTGTAATAAATCCGCGATGATCCAACTGTACGTCAGTATTTTCCAGCCCTAATCCTTTTGTATAAGGGCTTCTTCCCACAGCAACAAGAATATAATCTGCTGCCAATTCATTTTCTGTCCCGTTTTTATCTTTAAAGAAGACCTTGGCTTCAGACTCTGAACTTTCCGTTTTGTACACAGATTGCCCCAAACGAACTTCAACACCTTCTTTTTTAAGGATTTTCTGTAGATTTTTTCCTAATTCATGATCCATGGCAGCGATCAGATGATCTGCATATTCAAGAATAGTGATCTTGGTTCCGATCCTGTTAAAAATGGAGGCCATTTCTACCCCAATCACTCCCCCGCCAATGATGATCATAGAGGCAGGTTTATTTTTTAAAGATAAGGCCTCAGTAGAAGTGATAATTCTCTTTTTATCAATTTCTACCCCTGGAATAGTTGATGGTTTCGAACCGGTTGCAATAATATAGTTTTTGGCAGTAATCTCTTTAGATTCTGCTTCGTGAACAACTTTAATGGTAGTGTTATTGATAAAACCAGCTGTACCTCTCAAACGAGTAATGTTGTTCTTACTCATCAGAAAATCGAGTCCGTTGGTATTCTTACCGATTACTTCCGATTTTCTTTTGTACATCTGGGTAAAATCAAGTTCTAACTTATCAAGCATGATGCCATGCTCTTTAAATTTATGCTGGGCTTCTGCATAATGGTGGGTACTATCCAGCAAAGCTTTTGTGGGTATACAGCCAACATTGGTACAGGTTCCCCCCAATGTCTCATATTTCTCAATAATTACTGTTTTATAACCCAATTGAGCGCTTCTTATAGCAGCAACATATCCTCCAGGGCCTGAACCAATTACAGCGATGTCATAATTTTCCATTTGATTTATTAATTTTTTATGGTTAAATTTACTTGCAAATTAAAAGCAAAATTAAGACAAACACTTTCATTTTGCAAGTAATATTTTTCAAATTAAAATAATGAGTAAAAAAAGATCAGAATGCCCTATCAGTTGTTCCCTGGAGATCTGGGGTGATAAATGGTCATTATTAATCATCCGTGATCTGATGCTTAAGAAAGAATGTACTTATGGAGAGTTTCAGAAAGCGGATGAAAAAATTGCTTCCAATATTCTGGCAACGAGGCTTCAAAATCTATTGGAAAACGGCATCATCGATAAGAAGAACCATCCGGACAATAAATTAAAGATATTATACCATCTTACAAAAAAAGGGATTGATCTGGTTCCGATTATTGTTGAAATAAACCTTTGGGGAGATCAATATCTAACAATTCCGAATGATAGAAAGAAGCTTCTTGACGATATTAAAAAGGATAAGGAAGATTTTATTAAAAGAGCGAAGGCGTACCTTTCCGATGATGTTCAATAAATACAATTAAATAAGATAAACCATTACGGATAGGCAAACGTAAGACTAAAATTTTGATAGCTTTCATTAAATTTAATCATAGTAATTTTAAAATTTCATTAACTTATTTTTCCCTTTTCATTCCGTAAATTTGAATAAAATAAATTTAGAATAATGCTTAATTTCGAATTTAAAAATCCGACCAAAATACTTTTTGGAAAAGGCGAAATCGCTAAAATCTCCAATGAAATCCCTAAAGACGCTAAAATATTAATGATCTATGGTGGTGGAAGCATCAAAAACAATGGTGTTTATGACCAGGTAAAAGACGCTTTACAAGATCATGATGTATATGAATTCGGCGGAGTTCCTGCCAATCCTGAATACGAAGTATTAATCAAAGCAGTAAGCTTTATTAAAGAGAATGGAATCAATTATCTTCTTGCTGTAGGTGGAGGTTCTGTCATTGACGGAACGAAGTTTATCTCTGCGGCAGCTAACTATGATGGCGAACCTTGGGATATCTTAAGAAAGCAGGTAAGAACTTTGAAGGAGAAGGAATGCCTTTTGGAAGTATCTTAACCCTTCCGGCAACAGGCTCTGAAATGAATTCAGGATATGTAATTTCGAGAAGAGAAACTAATGAAAAGTTATCTTCCGGAGGCCCTGGACTTTTCCCACAATTCTCTGTTTTAGATCCTGAAGTAATCAGATCTATTCCTAAAAACCAGATTGTAAACGGACTTACCGACGCCTATACTCATGTATTGGAGCAATATATGACAGCTCCGTCTTCTGCAGATCTTCAGGAAAGAATTGCAGAAAGCATCTTGATCAGTCTTCAGGAGACTGCTCCAAAAGTATTGGCAGATGATTTCAACTACGATGCAGCCGGAAACTTTATGTGGTGTTGTACAATGGCGTTAAACGGGCTGATTCAGAAAGGGGTTATTACAGACTGGGCAGTGCATGCAATGGGGCATGAATTAACAGCTTATTTTGGGATTGACCATGCCAGAACCCTAGCTATCATCGCTCCTTCTCACTATCGTTATAACTTCGAAGATAAAAAAGGGAAACTTGCTCAATATGCTGAAAGAGTATGGGGAATTAAAGAAGGATCTCTTGAAGAAAAAGCAGAACTGGGAATCAAAAAGCTTGAAGAGTTCTTCCATAGTCTTCATATTAAAACCAAACTTTCTGAATATACAGAAGATTACAAAGGTACTGCTGAAAGAGTAGAAAAAGCTTTTACAGAAAGAAACTGGATGGGTCTTGGAGAGTATAAAAAATTGACTCCTCAGGATGCTTCCAAAATTGTAGAAATGAGCTACTAAATAATTTCTAAATACAATTTTGGCTGGCCAAAATGAATATAAACTTTATAATAAGAGCAGGATTTATCCTGCTCTTGTTGATTCTGAACATTGATAAATTCATGAATAACCGTTATGCATTATAAATTAAAAAAGAAAACAACGGAACAGGATTAAACATTGTTCTTCCGGCTTAGTGGTCAGTAGATGATCAGTTGTAATTAAGTAAAGACTTTTGAAGGGTTCAAAACTAGATTATTAACTAAAAGAATGATTCTTATTGTTGTCCAATTTAGTAATGAAGTATACTTCAATCGAAATATCATACAATATACAAGGGGTGATTGAAATTAAATTATTGGCTTGCACTCATGTTTTAAGACCTGTTTCATAAATACTTTTCCTAAAACAACTGATTTCTAACGAAGTAGGCTTTGTCGTAGAACTACTACAATTTTCGAAAAAACTATTGATTCATTTTGTGGTGAATTTTTATGGCAGTATATTAGTCTTACTAAATCATGAAATATTGACTGTAAAAATACATTAAACATTTCTTGTAAGGAGTATAGTAAAGTACTCAGACTGATACTTTACTATTCTGAAACATTCTCATACCCGTCTTTAGGAAAAGGAAATGGAGGCCCACAATTTTGTCTGACCGTGTATGAGCTGATTAAGGCCAACTCATAAATGGGTATACTCATTTTATATTTAAAAACACAACTGTAAAAAATTATGTATGTTTCAAAAATTCAAAGGAGATCCATCCAAAGTAAATCTTCCTAAAGCTGTTAATAAAAATACAGCTGATCTTAGCCAGGGAATTGATCCAAAAAAGCAAGCTAAAGATGCAGAGCAGAAATTTATGAACCAAAATCTGGTTCCCAACCAGCCCGCTACTGTTGATAAAAAATTATGGGACAAACAACCTACCTCAAAAATCCATAATGCTGCCGCGATCCCATCAAGTGAAGTAACAGGAATCAACCGTGTTGTAAAATTACAAATTGTAATTGATGGCACTGTTATTAAATATTTTAAACACTTTAAATTAGTACAAAGTGCCAATAAGCATCATGAGTTTAACCTCACATTGGCTTATGATGTCTTGGGAGATGCAGAGAATCATAACATGAAGCAGGTACAGAGTTTTTTGGGAAAACGTATCACTGCTATTTTTAGTTACAAAGATGTAGAGAATTCTCCGGAACGGAATTTCGTGGGTGTGATTACTGAAGTGGGTTTTGCCCAGGATAAAGGAAGTCTGGGAAATATTGTCCTTACCGGTTTTAGCCCCACTATGCTTTTAGATGCGGCTCCGCATACCCAGAGTTTTGGCGGAAAAGAACCTGTAAGTCTTAATACCATTGCATCTGAAGTGCTAAAAGAAGGATTGGGTGAAAACAAATTTGATTTCAGAGTAGATGCAAAACATAATAATGTTAATTATAGTTCTCAGTACGAGGAAACCCATTACAACTATCTGGCTCGTATAGCAGAAGCGTATGGCGAACAGTTTTTTTATGATGGTGAAGTAATGCATTTTGGAAAGCTGCCACCCCCGGAAAATACACTTACCCTTGTCTATGGAAGCAGTGTAAGTGATATTAGTGTGAAGATGCGTGCCCTACACGTGAATCCAATATTCTACGGGTACAATAGCAGCAGAAATGAAAAGCTTCAGACAGGGAGTTCAAAAATTGATCATAAATCGGAAGTCGCCAAACAGGCGTACGAAATTTCAAAGAAAACATACACCACTCCCTCTTTAAGAGTAGCGCCTATTCAGGCCGTTAATTTTATGGATGTGGAAGACTCTCAAAAAGGAACTGCCGGAAGCAATGCCTCAGAAGTGTTTATCACTTCGGGGACTACTTCTGTTCCTTTTTTATATCCCGGTTGCTGTGCTAATTTGGAAATGCGCAAGCCTGATTCCAATGAAACAATGTATTTTACGAAAATAATGATGCTGAATGTGGTACATGAAGTGGATGGGCGGGGTTATTACGAAGGTAGTTTTGATGCTATAGCTGCCGACTCCGGGTTTATACCAAGACCTCAATTTCAGGTACCTAAAGCAGATCCTCAGCTAGGTAAAGTAATATCCAATACCGATCCTCTGAATCAGGGACGAATACAGGTACAGTTTGACTGGCAAAACCATAATACCACCCACTTTATAAGAATGATGAGCCCTGATGCAGGAGGAACCGATCAGGTGACCCAAAACAGAGGATACATCGCCATTCCTGAAGTTGGCGACCAGGTAGTAGTCGGATTTGTACACAATCATCCCGACAGGCCTTTTGTAATGGGAGGTATATTCCATGGGGAAACAGCATTGGGAGGTGGTATCAATAACCACATGCGCTCTATACAAACCAAAAGTGGAATTAAAGTCCTAATGAATGATGATGAAAAGAGTGTCACTATTCTGGATCCAAGTGGAAATACCTGGTTTATGGATGGACAAGGCAGTATAACGGTAACAGCTCCTAAGAATTTACGGTGAATGCAGGAGAAAACATCACGATGAAAGCTGGAAAAGAAGTATCTGTAGATGCGGGAACCCATATTACCCAATCTGCAAACGAAGATATAACTTCTACTGCCGGAAAAGATATTGCACAAACCGCTTCCGGAGATATCAGAGAAATGTCAGATAACCGCACGGAATTGGTAGAAAAAGACTTTAAAAGACAATCTGAAACATCCAGTGAAGTAGCCCGGGAAATAGCCATGTTCAGTGAAAAAGAAAATATGACCATGCAAAGCGGGAAAATTGTGGAGTTTAATAGTGCTGAAAAATCTAAGTTATTCTAAAAATCACAGGTATGGCCATACGGAAAACAGCTAAAAATATCTCCATTGAAGTTAAAGATTCCTATCATTTAACCGTAGGAAATAAAGTGGAAAAGATAGCAGAAAAGATAAATGTAGAAGCAACCAGAGATAATCTGACGCTTGCTAGTAATAAGAAAATAGTATCAAAAGATAACGCTAAATAATTATGGCAAACTTCGGAGATTATACACCGCCACCGCCGCCCAAGGGAACTATCGATATTAGGATTGGGGTGTTTTTTGATGGTACTATGAATAACAGGACGAATACAAACGCCAGGCTTGGAAAAGCAGATGATAAAAAGAAAGCTGCTAAAGCCAATAAACGGTATGGTGGTGATGACAGCAGCTATGAAAATGATTGGTCTAATATTGCCAGGCTGGAAACAGCCTATACTGAAAATGTCGAAAAATTTATCTCGAAAATTTATATTGAAGGAATTGGTACGGAAGACTATGAAAGAGATAGTTCCTATTTTACCAAAGGTGCAGGAGGTGCTTTTGGAGCGGGAACTACAGGTATTATTGCCAAAGTGTTAAAAGGTTGCGAAAAAGCAGTAGAGAAAATAGGATTATTATCAAAGAATAAAAGAGTCAACTGTATTTACCTTGATGTTTTTGGTTTTAGCCGGGGTGCAGCGGCAGCAAGAAACTTTGTGTATGAGATCACCAAAGAAAAATATCCTGCCACTGAAGTTTGGGATGATAGCGGTGATTCAAGTGGCGGAATGGAAAAAAGAGATGCTCATAATAACAAAACAGAGCTTAAAGTGCTTCCAAAATATGGTCATTTCGGACTAAAACTCACTCAGGCAGGTATAGATGTAGCCACAACAAGAGTAAAAGTTGAATTTGTAGGATTGTTTGATACCGTTTCGTCCTATGATCCCAGCACGACGGGAGCATTTAAAAATTTTGAAAATGATGTTGGTGAGCTCAATCTGAATGCCATTAGTAAAGCAAAAAAAATATTTCATTTGGTAGCGGCCGATGAGCACAGGGTCAATTTTATGCTTACAAAAGTAACCGCAGCCGGAGGAGATGAATATATTTTGCCGGGGGTACACAGTGATGTTGGCGGGTCTTATCAGCACGATAAATCTGAGACCGTTCAGTTGCTCGATTTTGATAATGTTTGGGGAGGGCGCACTGATAAGGACTGGGATACCATACTTAATAATGACTTAAATAATCTTATTGCCCAAGGCTGGTATATAGAAAAAGAATTGAAAAGGCCCAACAGTTGGCACGAAACTTATGGAATACGCCCACACCTCAGCAACAGATACAGTTTTATACCATTACATATCATGGCGGAAAATGTAAATAAATTTCAAGAAGGCTTAATTAGCTTAGCACGATTAGGTGAAAAGAAATTTATTATTCCCAATGGAAAAGAAGAAAAAAACTATCCTTTAGATTTAACTGCTGTAAAAAAGAGGCTGGATGATTATATTGCAGGGAAAAAGCCCAAAATGTGGTATTGTACCAACAAAGAAATAGAATATTACAGAAAACAGGTTGCAGAAAAGAAGATGACGGTCGAAAAATTTAATCTCTTGGTTCATGACCACAATATGCTGCTAGAACTAAGGCGTAAATACTTCCATTGGTCTGCCAGATATGGTGAAACAGGTTTTGAACCTAATTTTGAGTTTAAAGATAAATTTAATATTCACAGATTTAGAAAAACTGCTAAAGATTCGTAAAATGAAGAATTATTTTTTACAACTTATTGTATTACTCAGTATAACAATATCATGTCAAAACAAAATGGAAGAAAAATTTGAATGGTTGCCCACCGAAAGTGCACCTCTACTCTACCCCATGAATATTTATAAAGGAAATTTATATTTTGACGATGGAGGAAGCGTTTATATACCATGTTCTCTTATCGCCCATAATGGATGGGGTAATGGCGGATCTCTACATACCCAAGGGGAAGATTTAAAACCTGTACCTGTAAAATTAGAAATTACCTGGGCATCATTTACGGAAAACAAATTCTACACAGGCAGTTGGATTTTACCGAAAGAAAAAATGCTCAAACTATTTAAAGAAGGAGTAGTATGGTATCGTACCCGAAAAAAAGAAACTTACAAAGAAATTTTGGTAGGATGTGCACCTGGAGGAGTGGTGGTCGTGTGGATGCGAGGAGCTGGGCAGCAAGTAGAGATAGGACGCTATCAGGCCCATGAGACGCATGTGGCAATGAGTGATTATGTACCTGAAAACCCGACTATAAGCCAAAAAGATTATTTTGATACAAGTAAAGAATTACCAGAAGTATTAGAAAATATAAAGAAAAAAGGAGGGATTGAGTATGGTCTTTGGGATAGTTATCGCAAAAAATATACTTGGCGTACCCGTATAGAAATTCCTAATCATACTTTTGATAATACCAGTTATGAAATGTTCAATGGAGAAATGGAAGAGTTGTTTGACGAATCCCTCAAAAAAAATGAATTTAAAGAAAGAGCAGTACCCAAATTATTAGATTTTATAATAGCTGATGCTAAAGGGAAAAGAACTGTTTGGGAATTCGAGTATTTAGATGAAGAAGAGATTATGGGTTTATTCAAACAGGCAGATCCCAATAAGCCGATAGAAATCATTTTACGCATGAATGAGGATTTCAGTAACCGTAGTTTAATTTTTAAACAAGGCGATAAAGAGATTCCGATCAAAAAAGTAGATTTAGATAATATGTGGGAATATAAATAGTAGCAATAAATAGACAAATAGTAATAAGATTAAGACTTCCATGAGTCTTTAAGACGTGACGAAATAGTTTTTGAGTTTAAAGATCTAATATTCGCAGATTTAGGAAAACTGATAAATACAGGCATTGGAGTTGAATATTTATAAACCGAGTAGTTACTTATGAACCCAACTACAAAATTTTAGGCAAAACCATTGTAAGATTTCGTAAAATAGAACTCAACTCATGAAAAAAATATTAACAATTTTAGTTTTATTATCATTAATGTTAATCTCTTGCCAATCTCCAATGAAAAAATACGAATGGTTGCCCACTGCTAATGCTCCGGAGCTTTACCCAACCTATATCCATGATGGCCATTTTTATTTAGAAGATGGTAGTAGCGTTTATATTCCCACTGCTGCTGCAAATAACAATGGTTGGGGGAATTCTGGTTCTACCCATTCACAAGGCGAAGACTTAAAAGCATTGCCCGTAAAAATGGATATTACCTGGGCATCCTTTAAAGAAAATAAATTCTATACAGGCAGCTGGGATATGCCTGTTGATACCCTAAAAAAACTTTTTGAAAAAGGAACTATTGATTGGCGCACTGGTAGAGCTTCAAATTATACTGAAATAATAGTAAACTGTGCACCAGGCGGTATAGTGGTGGTTTGGGTATATGGTGATGATCAACAAATAGAAGTGGCTCGTTTTCAAGCAAAAGAAACCCATATAGATATGAAAGTTCTGGTACCTGGTAACCCTGATGTATCTCAAAAAGAATATTTTGAAGTTTTGGGAAAATTAAAACCAGAATTTGAAGAAGAGTTTAAAAAGAAAGGCATTCAATATGATATTTGGGACATTTACAGGAAAAAATATAATTGGCGTGCAAAAACCGAAATCGAGGGACATCAATTAATGAACATAGGATTTAAAATGTTCAATGGTGAAGAAGAAACCATTTTTAATAAAAACATTGTTGAACCCATTAAAGAAAACCCTTTTAAGCCAAGAGCTGTCCCTAAAGTATTAAACTTCATTTTTGAAGACAATAAAAAGCTTCAAACTGTTTTTGAAGTCAAACCGTTTGACGAAGAAGAAATTATGGGCTTATTCAAACAGGCAGATCCTAAGCAGCCAATAGAGATAATTTTGCGTATGAAAGAAGATTTAAGTAATAGAAGTTTAATTTTTAAACAAGGCGATAAAGAGATTCCGATCAAAAAAGTAGATTTAGATAATACGTGGGAATATAAATAGTGATAAAAGCAAATAATAATATTCCATTGGCCTGTCAGATATATTAATAAAATATTTTAAATGCAAACCTTCAACAAACATATCATCCGGGAAAACGAAACTTTAAAAAGTATCGCAACACTCTATGATCTGTATGAAGGAGATTTGAAATTTTTTCATAACAACCATTGTGAAACCAAAGACATTATTTTAATTAATCTTAAAGAACAAAAAGAACTTTTTATTCCGAGAACTGCTGTACTTGATAGAAGTAAAGTTGTACATTTTAAACATGGGAACAAATTGATGTTTCATCCTGAAAATTCATTCTATGAATATGGAGTCAATATCAATATCGAAAATGGGGGTCATAAAAATGAATTAAAATATGAAGCATCTGTTCGTTGGTTAAAAACAGAAAACAGGTTTCATTATTTTGAAATAGATCGTACTTCCGAATTTTTTATTAATGAAGAAGAAACCAATGATATAGCCGATATTTTGGCTTACAAAACCTCCAAAGTTTTATATCCGCTTTACATTTCTGTTGATGAAACCGGGAAATTCAATGCAATTGAAGATTCAGATGGCTATAAAGCAAGATGGGAGACTGTAAAAGAAGATGTTTATAAGGAATTTGAGGGCGAAATTGTAGACCTGTATTGTAATAAAATAGAAAATAGTATCAATGAGCCGGAATTATTAAGCCTGTATCTGAAAAATGATTATTTTCTAAGAACACTTTTCTTTGGAATCTATCAGTCTTTTGGGGATAATTATAAAATTCAGGGCTTAGAAACGTTTCCAATAACAGGTAATCCCAGAGAGCCTCAATACAAAATAGAGTTAGAAATTGATCCTCTTAAAGATGATTCTAATTTAATCAACATCGAAGGAAATGGAATTTTGCATGAAGAACGAAGCATTCAGGACTTCATCAATAACGTACCTTTTCCTTTTTTAATAGAAAAGGAACCAGAAATAAATACAGAAGGTTACTTTAGACTTCAGTCTTATGTGAACGCCGAGACATCACTTCCGGAATTTTTGTATCTGGAATGTGAAATTCAATTGCAAAAACCGAAGAAAGTATCGGTTTTAATTAATGTTTTAGAAAACACCAAATCTACAAACTAAGAAAAATGTCTGAAAAACATATCGTTGTTCAAGGAGCTCTGTGCAAATGCCAGTTTGGACAAGTTCCCGACAAACTAAAAGTACTTTCTCATACCAAAGAATATGCGAATGATAAAGAGGCATCCAAGAAACTAATTGTCACTACCAAAGAGATTGGAGGTGCCACTTTAGAAAAAAACACTTTTGGAAACTGTCCGAAAATGGGAAATCCCCCCCCACCCTGCAAACCCATGATTACAGAATGGCAGAATTTTTACGAAGGTGTTATATTAAGTAATGGTGGAAATATTATTCTGGAAGACAGCAAAGCCGTTTGTGCCATTGCAGGAACCGCTTGTATAAATATTATAGATCATGGGCAGCGGGCAGAAGCCAGCCAGCAGAATTTTGAAAATGCAGATAAAGATGTACAGCAGCAGATCAATCCATTGGTGAATCCTGAAGAAATGTACAATAAGCAACCCATCAACGAAGGCATTATAACACAAACTGAATGATATGGCAAAAGGAGTAAAAAGTTTAATAATGACGAAAGGTCATTATTTTTGATAAATCATCTATAGTAGCCAAAAGTATGGTCATTACTCCCGATGAAAAGGCAGTGATTGAAGTGAAAGAGTGGCTTCCGGGTACTACAGCACAAGACAAAACAAAAAACTTAACATGGTTCTTATTTGATGCTAAAAAAAAGCTGATTAGAAAAGAAGCAGGCATAACTTATGGTATCACGATTCCTAAAAATCTTTGTGGTTCATATACCTATTACATTGATGCGAGCCTTTCAGGAAAGTCAGAATTTAAATCAGGCATTTATATAAGAGGAAGATGCGACCAGAAAATTAAGACCAGCAAATGGTGTACACAAAATGATGGAGCCGATGTGCGAAAAACATATACTTTTTCTTATGGACACATTATTCATCTGAACTTGGAAACCGAAGGAATGAATGGAGATAGTGTCTATGTAGATATTTTCCGGCGCGTAAAAGGAGGTGGTGGAACAAAAGATGACCAGCACATCCATACTTATACAGACGTAAAGGTGATAGACGGAGAAATAAATCTGCAAATAGGAAATACCTATCTATGGCACGCAAGAATAGGAAAGCCGGGAAGTCAGGAAGAATTTTATGTGAAAGTAAAAGCAGGCGGAAAATATATAACAGATGGTAAAGATGATATACATGCCCGTTTTTTAAGAATAAAAAATACCATCGTAAGCAAAGCGATAGAACCTTCCCAATCTAATACTCCTGCAAAAGTAGGAGACACGAATAAAAGCATATCTTCAATAGGTCTTATTTCTTTGGAAAAAATTGCGGTAAACACAACTTATGATGTATGTAATGATGAACTAAATAATTTTAGTGATTTTAAGAATTTCTGGATATTAGAAGATAAAGGCAATTATTATCATTGGCTTAAAAAAAGAACAAATCCATTAGACACAGCCAAACCAAATCCCATACCTGTTACGATTACGAGTTTAGATAAATTTATTTTTTATGCCACCTTCAAAGCCATTTTCCCAATTGATAATTTGAGCATACGAGCTAAGGATAAGGCCAATAAATATGTTTTTCAATCTGTTCCCATAACTAAACAAACAAAAGGACAGGAATTTGTAGTGAAATTTGCAAGTGATAATGCTCCTTATGCAAATACAGTAGAATATTTTTCAAATTTTGCCCTAACTTTTGAATGTTCAATAGATGGAAAATCCTGGATATCTTGTGGAAACTCACAATTTTGTTTGTATATCACTCATGGTAACCCGGGATATTCTCTCCTATCCGGATATTTTCCTGATCCAATTGAAGGAATGGATATTACGAACGCTAAAACTGGAAAAAAAACAATTCTAGAAACAATGTTATATATTGGTTGTAGATATTCTAAAGGGGCAAAAACAGATGATGGAATTATTGAAGGAATCTTTAAACATATTGCAACAAAAAATGTAAGAAGAGTTAGAAATAATATTTCCCCTATGGGATATTGGAGAAATACAAGTAGCCTACATGATTCTAAGATGCCTTTCAGAAATGGAAGAGTTTTATTAAAAACAGGAGAAGCACGCTGTGGAGAATGGACTAGTTTTTTAAGAGATATTTGTAGAATTCAATCCGATGTTTTATTCCCAAGTGGTGTTTTTTCAGATTTTGTTATTTTTCCTGGGCTTTCAGATTATGTTTATGATGCAGGGAAAAACTTTCCAGTTGATATAAATAAAAGAAAAAGAGGAATTTTAACTTCAAATGATTTCAATGCTTGTTTTTTAGTGAGAAATTGGACATCTATAGCAGGTAAAGCGCCTATAGATAATGGCGGTAGCGCCCAAGATACATCAAACGAGCCATTAAATATGTTTTGGGATCATGTTTTTTTAAAATATAAAAATCAATATTTTGACCCATCTTATGGTCTTCATGATAAAACAATTTTTGCAGATGATAAAGCATTATTAGCATCTTATTCAAAAAAAGCCTTGTCAGGAGTTTTATATGTGAACAACAATTCTAAAAATACTTTGATAGATGCAATTGTCTATAGACCAAAAGCTGGAGAGTTTTTGGATCCTTTAAATCCCTATTCTTTAGGTCATCCGCCTAAACAGAAACTTAGATATTCAGTAATAAATTCAAAAATGGAAAACATATTATTTCCAAAAATAATTATATCATGAAACTACTTTCAATTTTAACTATTATAATAAGTTTTGCGACTTGTGGTGCATGTCAAAAAACAACAAATAATCCTAACATTAAATCTCAAAACATGAATATCAATTATTCTGAATCTAAAAAGATTTATTCTAAAAAAATTAAAGAAGATTTAACCATTGAATTTTTTAGAAAAGAAAGTAACCAAGATTTTATATGGGAGCTTTACATAATTACTCCTAAGAAAAAAGAAAATATAAAAAAAATATTAATAAAGAAGGATGAAATAAAAAAATCATCAGGATTTGCACATGGAATAAGAGAAGGTTATCAAGAAAAATTAAATGTTTTAGATGCTTTATTAAATGATTCACAAAATGAACTCATCGTGCTTTTTGATAAGTTTGGACAAATTGATATTCATATTTTTAAATTAAATATTGATTTTAACAGTAATCAGTTTGAAAATACTATACACATTAAAAATTACACTTTTCTTCCTATGGATACTCAATTGAAGGGTGAGAAATTTCAAGACTTTAAATTGGAAAATGGCACCTATCACTTGCTATTGTTACCTGAATCCAATTATAACACATACTTGTTTTATGATATTAATAATGATGCAGTAAAGGAATTAATTTTTAATGTTTCCGATTCTCAAAAAAATGCTGTTTCCATAAAAGAAGATAGTCAAAGTCCTATCATTCATGCAAATTATAATACCAAGAATATTGTGGAAGGAATTTTAAAAGATGTAGTTCAAAAATCACCTTTCAAAAACAATACCTTTAATTATCACTATAATATTGAAAATATATGGTCGAAAAAAAGTTATGAAGAAAGTAAACAACATTTGGGAAATCAATTCTTTTTTATCGATATAAATGGTAAAGCAAAAATTATGATGTATGATGGTGCAAGAAGTTGGTATATAAGTGATTATAATTATTTACTGTATAAAGATAAAAATGCAAAAAACATAGATAATATTATAGAAAAAATTAAATTAAGCCCATAAAGATTGGCTTTACATCTTCATTGATTTTAAATAATAAAAAACAATTATGAAAAAAATACTTTTCTTAGTATTCATTTTTTTGGTAATACTCGTTTCAACCAAAATATTGTTTTTCCCAATGAAGACCAAGACGAAATCAGATATAAATGCAAACACTGAATTAATTTTTTCAAAAGAATTGGACAAACAAATGTCTGTAGAATGCTATGTAAATAGTGATAATGATTTTTACTATTGGGAATTTAATAGAAAAGGCAAAGAAAATAAGACGATTGATAAGCTTAAAATTAGTAAACTTAAATTGGGAGAATATAGCCGATATGCTAACAGACCAAAATTTTATAACCGATTTAGAATTCTTTCTGTTTTTAAGGATGCAGATAATTTGGTATTTCTTATTGATAAATTCGGACAGGTTGATGTGCATATATATTCACTGATAGAAAAGAACTCTAAAACAATTATTCCAGTGAAAAAATATAAATTATCCCCAATGGATGTAGTATTATTAGGTGAGGATTTTCAAGATGTAAAAATTGTTGACAACACTATTTATACACTTTCTGTATATCTACGAGGAGGAGGTTCAATGTATTATTTCTCGAAAGTAGATCTTAATAATAAAAAAGTTATGGAAGGCTTTGTAAATGTTTCTACAGAAGATTTTGTAACCAATCCAAATAATGAAACCAAACCGATTGTTCAATTAGAAGATGGTAACTATAAAGAAACTGGGTCTGACTTTAAATTTTCTTTATTTAATAACAATCAAATAAAAATTGAGGAAAATAAAGTAAAGTCATTTGTGACAAAAATAGATTTCAAACCTCCACACATTGATAAAAATGAAGATGTTAATAAAATCATAGAATATCTACCTTAAAAGGGATGGGAAAATGAAAACAATAATCAAAATATCAGTGCTGATAATTTTATCTTCTTGTTTTGGACAGGAGAAAAAAAATAGTGTTATGGAGATATTGTATAGCAACAAGACCAATAAGTTCGAGTTAAGGCTGGAATACAAAAATTCTAATTCAAAAAACTATTGGTATTTAAAGGCAATTAATTCAAAAAATGATACTTTATTGCTGGATAGTTTTGAGTTAAATGATGAACCTAAAAATGCCGTTTTTCATAAATATGGGGATATCAGAAAGCAGATGATGGTTGGAGATTATACTTTGGAAAATGATATTTTTTATATTGTTCTCTATAAAAATTCAAATGTTTTTCTTCAAGAAAGTAAAATTAATGGTAATAATGTTGATAAAAAGGAATATAAAATAGGTGAAGATAAGAGAGGGAGTTATGAAAATTTTGGTGATCCTACTTTCAAAGCTGAAATAAAAAACATAGACAATCAATTTTTTATATCCTCCCAATATTGCCCACTCATAAAATTCCAAAAGCAAACAAAAGAACTTAATAAAATTATATTTTTTGACACAACAACTTCAAATTATATAGATTCTTTTGCAGAGAAGAATAACTTTAAATACAATGAAAAATTCATAAAAACAGTTATTCTTCCCAATAATTTAAAACCAATATTTTCAGAATATATAAAAAATCCGAAAGGTAGTACAGAAAATCATCTCAGTATATTCAGAGAATTAAAATATTCAGAAAAGTACAGTTATTCTTTATTTCAAATAGAAGATCTTAATATGGATAATGCCAATTTAAGAAATGAAGAAATATCTGATTTTATGCTATTCAGCAATATTGATATTAAAGACAATGAACAAGTAAAGAATGCAATTTCGTATGTATTAGATTCTTATAATAGTTCGACCAATAAATTCATCAAAGATTATTTGGGATATCTAAAGAGAATAGAAAAGAGGAAGTGTTTTGTTTTTTTTACAAAGATGTTTCCGATAAAATTAATATTATCAGGTACAACAAGGATAACTCATATTGGATGTTAGGTAATTATAAAGAAGAAAAACTTGTTCAGAAAAATTAATTGATATTAAACATTTAGATGTTTGGTATAGGGAATCTCAATCATAGAATACCTACCTTAAAAGAGACTTATTACCTTGTTTTTGTTTTTTGAATATATTAAATCCACATTCTTTAGGTTACTCATCTAAGCAAAATTAGATATTCAATAATAAATTCAATACTGGAAAACATATTATTTTCAAACATAGCTATATCATGAAACTATTTTCAATTTTGATAACTATAATCAGTTTTATGATTTGCAATGCATATCAAAAGACCATAAATAATTCTGGCATTAAATCTCAAAACATGAATATCAATTATTCTGAATCTAAAAAGATCTATTCTAAAAAAATTAAAGAAGATTTAACCGTTGAATTTTTTAGAATAAAAAGTAACAAAGATTTTATATGGGAGTTCTACATCTTTTTATTTCATGAAAGATGATATCAATAAAGCAAATGGTTTTAATGAATATTTGAATAGTAAATAAGCGTAATATCTATAGTAAATCTTATGAATATATATAGACTTTTAATTCTTATCTTCTTGCCATTCTTATTTATAAATGGCAATAGGCAAACGAAGCTTGAAGGTAAAACCTATGTTGCAGAAATTGGTGCTACTTGTAAGGATGGGATTGGAATGATATACACATCCAGAATTCTAAAATTTGATAAAAATACAGTAACAAGCTCTTACAAAGTTGTTGCTTCTGTTTCCAAAGAAAGGAAAAACACATACGAACAGATGTATGACAATTTAACCAAAGTCTATAAATGGAAAATTGAAAAAAATGTTTTGATATTTGAAAATTGTAAAGAATTTGGTACGTTGAAAATTCAAAATTCAAAAATAATTGGGTATGACAATGATTGGATGAAAGCTATTGAATTTAAAGAACAAACCAAATAAAAAATTAACAATGAAAACTTTTCTTACGATTTTTAGCATTTTGATGTTGAGTATCTATTGCAAATCTCAAGCAATTAAGAAACCTGTTAATGGCTTTTATTTTAAAAATTCAAAAGAATTTACGAATAAAGGAAACATGATTTGGAATAAACAAGGAGACTTTGCAGTAATAAAATTAGGATATTGGCGAGGTGATTGTTGTGGAGGGGTAGCTATGGCTGAACAAGTTACTGGCAAAATCAATAAGGACACAGTATTTTACAACAAAAATTATAAGCGAGACCCTAATTGTGATAGTAAAATTGGACTCTGTGGAAACGCAATTGATTTTGTTATCGATATCAAAAGATACCCTAATTACAGAAAATTAATTTTTAAAGAAATTGTAAAATGACAAAACATTTTGATAGACAAGAAAAGATTAACGGTTTAGTAAAAGTAAAAATTCACAATACCAACATTTTCGGTTTCTCTCAAATTTAGAATCAATTAATTCGACTTATTCACAAACATTCGTTTAAAAAAAGATCATTTCATTATAGATATTTCAAATTTATTTATATTTTAGCATATTCTTAAATTTGTGAAAATGAAAAAACAGCTACTTTTATTTGCCTTTTCAACTCTGGCACTTGCTTCTTGTAATGACGATAACCTTAAAGCCTATGAAATGGATATTATGAAAGGGGATTGGAAAGAAGTAAAAACAGAAATTATTTCAGGAAAAGATAATAAAACTGTGCTTAAAACAATACTTCCGGAAGGATGTAGTGCTAAAAATACACTTTTCTTCAAAACAGACTTTTCCACGAGCTATACAGCTTATGATGGGGATCCAGACGGAACCAACTGTCAGATTGCTGCTAAAAGCGAAGGAAAATACACTTACGACGCTGATTCTAAGATCTTAAACATTCAGTTTAGTGGTGAGGATGCCGGAGATATGAAATTCAAAGTCGATATGCTTACTGCACAAGAACTTAGATTAGCACCGCAATATGGAAACTATGATGTAGATGGAGATAAAGTGATCGACATCACTTACGTGACTTACAAAAGATAAAATATAAACTCCCGTCAATCGGGAGTTTTTTATTACTTTTATCTCACATTTTAAAACTGAATACAATGAAGAAGATTCTATCAGCATTTCTACTGCTGTACTTTACTATTGCCTTTTCGCAAGAAAAAAAACCGATGTTTTGGCAGGACATTCAAAATTTCAAAAAAGAAAATCAAGAAAACCCACCGCCTAAAAATGCTATTCTATTACTAGGAAGTTCATCTTTTACCAAATGGACGGATGTAGCAGAATATTTCCCTACCAAAACTATCATTAACAGAGGGTTTGGAGGTTCAAGACTCACCGATCTCAACTATTTTGCTGATGATCTGTTGTCTCCATATCAGCCTAAGCAGATCATTATCTATTGTGGAGAAAATGATTTTGCAGACAATCATCAGCTGAAGGCCCAGAAAGTTGTTAAAAGATATAAGACCTTTTACAAAAAGATACGTGCAAAATTTCCAAATATAGAAGTGGATTATATTTCAATGAAATACTCTCCCAGCCGGGAGGTGCTTTGGCCACAGATCAAAGAAGCCAATGCCAGGATTGAAGCTTTCATGAAAAAGCAACCTCATTCAGCATTTATTGATGTCACCAAAGCCATGGAGGATGCTAACGGGAATGTAAGAAAAGATATTTTTGTGGAAGATATGCTTCACTTTAAACCAGAAGGATATCAGATTTGGACTAAAGTGATGACTCCTTATATGAAATAAAAAAAACTCCCGATTTATTCGGGAGTTTTTTGTTTATTATTTCTTTTTCTTTGATTTAGAGATTGCTTTTTGCTGTGCTCTGTTGGCTCCAAATTTCTTAGGTGCTTTTCTTTTTGAAGGACCACCCCAGTTTTCTTTGGTATTCTTAGCTTTTTTCTCATGGAAAGCTGCACCTCCATCATTCAATTTTACCTGTGCAGGGTTTTTCATCACCACCTCATCTTTTTCAGAAGCAATTTTATTAGGATTAATTTTAACACCTTCAGGGAAGTCATTAAAATGTAAATCTTTATCCATCAAAAGCTCTATATCAAGAATTAAAGGCTCTTCTTTTTTAGTAACAAATGTCACTGCCTTCCCTTCTTTATCTGCTCTACCTGTTCTACCGATTCTGTGAATATACTGCTCAGGGATATCAGGTGTTTCAAAGTTGATAACATGGGTAATATTTGAATATCCAAACCTCTGGCCATTACATCTGTGGTAATTAGCCCTCTGATTTCTTCATTTTCAAAACTTTTCATCGCCTTAAGTCTGTAATTCTGAGACTTATTAGAGTGAATCACATCAAACTGTTCAGGGAAAAGCTCATCAATTTTAGTAAAAAGAAGATCTGCGTGTTTTTTATTATTATTAAAAATCAACACTTTAGACATATCTTCATTATTCTTTAATAAGTGCTCAAGTAAATTGATCTTTGTATTAAAGTTTTCTACTTTATAAGCAGTTTGTTCAATTTTTTCAAGTGGTGTTCCTGATTTTGCCAATGAAATTTCAATCGGGTTGGCAAAATATTGATCCAACATATCATCAACTGCCTCAGTCATGGTTGCAGAGAAAAGAATATTTTGTCTCTTCTCTTTCATCATTTCAAAAATATGAGTCAATTGAGGTCTGAATCCAAGGTTAAGCATTTCATCAAATTCATCAATGATAAGCTTTTGTACCTCTTTCAGGGAAATAGCATTGTCGATAGCAAGATCCATTACTCTACCAGGGGTTCCCACCAAAATATCGCAACCATCATTGAATAACAATTTCTGGGTATTGATATTTTTACCACCATAAATGCCAATAACTCTTGCAGTGATATTTTCTGTTAGCTTCTCAAGAATCTCTGCTACCTGTACCACCAATTCTCTTGTTGGAACAAGTACCAAAACAGTTGGGTTTCCAGTCTTACTGTATTTCCAAGTTTTAAGAACGGGTAAAAGATAGGCCAATGTTTTTCCTGTTCCGGTTTGTGCAATTCCCATTACATCTCTCCCGGAAAGGATAGGCTTTAAACTTTTTTCCTGAATAGGTGTAGGCTCAAATAATTCTAAATCCGCTAAAACATCAAGAACTTTAACCGGCAGGTCAAAATCCGCAAAAGTGAGTTTTTCCATTTTGCAAAGATAGGTATTAATATTATAATGTAAAATCGGGTTTTAAGCAACAGACGATAAGGTTTGAAAAAAAATAATAACCAAAAAACTTCATCTAAGACTCAAACCACATTACTCTTCCCCTTTATCACTTTCTCGTTACCCTTAATAAAAGGATTAAAACTAAAATAATTGAGAAAGCAAAACCTAAAATCCCAACTAAAGACAACTCTCCTATTCTTGGCCCTGATTCTGAAACAAAAACAATTGCCGTAGCAATAATATTCGCTCCCAAAATCATTGCTAAAATCAGATTAATGACACTTGATTTTATCAATTGGTTGGTCTTCTCTATATTTTTAATCTCACTGGAGACTGTAAATTTATTTTCATCCAGTTTTTGAAGTACCGAACGAAGCTCTCTTGGAATTTCATCTACATTGTCTGTAAAATTCATCATCCGATCCATTCCTGTTTTTAAAAGGTTTTTCGGATTGATCTTTTTAGTGAAAATCTTTTTAGTATAAGGATGAAGACTTTTGACAATATCCAGATCAGGATTGATATTTCTTCCGACTCCTTCTATGAGACTAATTCCTTTAAATAAAAGATAAAAATAATCCGGCATATATAACCTGTTGTCCTTCAGGATATCCTTCATTTTATTGATAATCACCTGAACGTTGATCTCCTGTAATGAGGAACTATGCACGAAATTCAAAATGTCTTCTACATCGTTTTCAAATCGTCTTTCATCAGGGATCTCATAGCTTATGGCCATTTTTTTGAGATAACGAACTATTTTATGTGGATTCTTGGCAACAAAACTCACAATAAGATTTTCAAGAATCTCTTTATCATTGGGCTGAATTTTTCCTACCGCCCCAAAATCAATAAAAACAATTCTGCCATCTTTTTTCACTAAAATATTTCCGGCATGCGGATCGGCATGAAAGAATCCGTAATCTAAATCTGAGAGACAAAGAGCCTTAATCCCGCTTCAGAAACTTTTACAGGATCAATATTATTTTCTAACAGGGCAGATTTATCCGTCACTTTGATCCCATCGATGAATTCCATACAAAGAATATTATTGTTGGAAAATTCATCATACACTTTAGGGACATAGGTTTCTTTGTTATTTTTAAAATTGAGTCGGAACTGTTGGATGTTATTTTTCTCATTAATCAGAGATACTTCTTCTAATAATGATCTTTCGAAAGTGGAAATAGCCTGTTTAAGATTAAGCTTCTCTCCTATTTCTGAATAAGTAGAGATTAATTTTTCAATATCCTTGATTAATAATAAGTCATCTTCAATGACTGATTGTACATCGGGTTTTCTAAGTTTCAAAATCACCGGACTTCCATCCAGTAAAACGGCTTTATACACCTGTGCAATAGAAGCTGTGGCTAATGGTTCTTTCTGAATTTCCAGGAAATGATCTTTCACAGAGATATTAAACTCACTTTCCAGTGCATCTTCTACCTCCATATTTACTACTTCTACCTTATCCTGAAGCTTCTGAAGCTCTTGAATGAGTTCCGGCGGCAACAGATCTTCCCTGCTGCTGAATGTTTGGCCAAGCTTTACAAAAGTAGGTCCTAATTCTTCTAAAGCCAGTCTGATCCTTTCGTAAACGGTTCCTTTTGAAATTATCTCATCCGAATTACCAGAAATATCTTCCTGTTTATTTCCACCATTCATTCTGGCCAAAATATCTTTAAAACCGTATTTACTTAATACAGAAATCAATCTTGCTGATCTTTTCAGCTTTCTTTGTTGCTTATCAAACATAATGTATCAATAGTAAGTGCAATTTACTCCAAAAACTATTCCTAATGCTATATTGCCTTAGGTTAAGAGTAAAAAAATTGGGTTAAGTGGCTGGAAGTTGCAAGCTTGGGGTTGGAAGTTACTTTTAGCCATACGATTACTATCTGTGTTCTTATTTAGTTCTTTAAAAACGAAACTAGAAAAAGAATTATTCTTTATAGTTTTTATTAATTTCAGTCTCCAATTGCTAACTTCATACTCATCTTAGTAAAATTATCAGCTTGAATTTAGCTGATTTCATAAAAAACATCTGCAAAATCACTACATAGAGATTAAAAATATCATCATATAATCAGCATTTTAAATGATTAATTCTAATCATAATGAAAAAACAATGCTATATATAACAATAATTTATATATTTATAAAGTACAAACATTAAAACAAACCAATAAAAGTATTACAACATGAAAAATTTACGCAACAGCAAACTTTCAAGAGGACAATTAAAAGGTATTGCAGGAAGTGGGAGTATTCCCCCAATCAAAAACTGTACATCCGAATGCTGCCCTACTGATGGAAGACAAACATGCCCTTGGCTTATGTGTCCTGATGTAGTTTGTCCACAGTATTCATAAAATACCCCATTAAATTTTAGGTAAAAGAGAACAGAGTGCTTGTTTATTCTGTTTTGTTTTATAAAAAACAAATATTTATGCTTGATTTTCTATAACAGTAAAGAGCATAAATTACTATTTCTAATAAGAATAATCTTCTTTTATTTTACACAACTAATTAAAAATAATATTAAAAATGAAAAATTTACGTAACAGCAAACTTTCAAGAGAACAATTAAAAAACGTTTCAGGAAGCGGAATCATCATTGGTGGCGGTCAATGCTCACGTCAGTGCTGCCCTACAGACGGACTTCCAAAATGCCCGGGAATGATTTGTCCTGCGGTAGTTTGCCCACAGTATTTATAAGATACATTTAAATTTTAGGTCAATAAAAACAGAATGCTTTCGCATTCTGTTTTGTTATTTAAGATAGGTTTCATAAAGGTCTTTTCTTCGGTCTTTCATTACCTGAACGGAACCATTATGATGGAGATCTTTCAGAAGGTTTAAATCGACATCTACAATCAATGTCATTTCCGTATTGGGAGTAGCTTCCCCTTTAACTGCATTGGATGGAAAAGCAAAATCAGAAGGAGTAAAGACAGCTGCCTGCCCAAACTGGATATCCATATTATTCACTTTCGGAAGGTTCCCTACACAGCCTGCTATTGCTACATAACATTCGTTTCTATTGCTCTCGCGGCAGCACAGTGACGTACTCTCATATAAGCATTCTGCGTATCAGTGAGGTAAGGTACAAATAAGATCTTCATTCCTTGGTCTGCCAAAATCCTTGGTAACTCTGGAAATTCCACATCATAACAGATGACAAGACCTATTTTCCCACAGTCTGTATCAAAAACTTTGATCTCATTTCCTCCTTTCATCCCATAATATCTTTTCTCGTTGGGTGTAATATGGATCTTTCTGTATTCATCCATGCGACCATCACGGTGAAGAAGGTAACTTACATTATATAAATCATTCGTATCATTATCAAAAACAGGCATACTGCCGGAAATGATATTGACATTATAGCTAATGGCCAGTTCAGAAATTTTCTTTTTGATCTCTTCGGTAAGCTTGGCAAGCTCTATCATACTATCTCTTTCCGAAAGACTATTGAAAGGAGCCAGCAAAGGGGTATTAAACAACTCCGGGAAAAGAACAAAATCAGATTTATAATCTCCCATTACATTTACAAAAAATTCTACCTGCTCATAAAAGGCTTCTATATCTTTGAAATGCCTCATTTGCCATTGCACCAATCCAAGACGGATGATGCTGTCCTGCATCGTATTCGGATTTTTGCTGTAATAAATATTATTCCACTGCAGAAGAACTGCATTCTCTCTGGATGCCTCATCTTCGGGAAGATATTTTTTCAACACCCTGATCGGAAGGAAATTATTGGAAAGCTGAAAAGACAACACAGGATCATAAATTTCCTTGTCCCTCACTCTTCTGATGTATTCTCTTGGAGAAAGTTCGTGGCTGTATTTATGATAACTTGGGATTCTCCCACCGAGAATAATAGATTTCAGATTTAAGAGCTCACAAAGCTCTTTTCTTGCGTCGTATAGTCTTCTCCCAAGACGTAATTCACGATATTCAGGATCTACAAAAACTTCTATTCCATATAAAACATTTCCTTTTGAAGTGTGGGTATTAAAGGTATAATTCCCTGTAATATCACTATAAGTATGATCATCTCCGAATTCGTCATAATTCACAATAATAGAAAGCGCCACAGCAGCCAGTTTTCCATCTACCGTAATACAGATTTGCCCATCAGGAAACATTCTTGTTAGTTTTTCTATACTTCTTTTAGACCATATGGATTCCGACATCTGTGGATACGCTCTTTTCATTGTTGCCGCCAACTCATCATAATCCTGAACGGTCAGGGGTCTTGTTTCTATTTGCATTCGATGTAATTTTACTTAAATTTAGGAAAAATATTTTACTTGAACCCTTATAGAAAAGCAGCCCACAATCATTTCTTTATTTTTATGTAGCAGGCACAGTACTGTCAAATTACCTTATCTATCACAAACATATAGTATTCAAACTAATACACTGTTTATTAATCGCTACCAATGTTTTACTTATCATTTTTTCATTGAAACAATTACCTAAATAAAGACATCATTATATCATAAATTATGGAAGAATTAATTTCTCAAAAAATTAAAGAGTACGATACAGAAATGAAAAACTTTGAAATGTCATTTACTGATCACCCATTATCACTAGATGATTTAATTAGTTTATATAGGTTTAGAAATGAAATAGCCAGCAGTGAAGATGTAAAAAAATTAACACAACAAATTCATGATGATTTCTGTCTGATCAAACAGCAATCTCACGAAAATATTAAGTTTGTTATTGCCAGATATGATGGAATCAGCAGGATATTTGTTTTCAGTGAGGATTATTCTAAAATTTTCTCAGATTTTGCACTTTAACAAAAAAATCCCACCCAAACGGGCAGGATTCATATTTTAAGGCAATTATTTTATTTCTGTGAATTAACTTCTCTCATAATCTCAAATTTTCCACTAAAGTAATCCAGTCGACACTCATATTGTTTTGACTTTCCTTTTATGATCAAAATTCCAATTACTCCACCTACTAATCCTCCAATCATCCTTCCTGTTATTCCTCCAGAAAATTGTCTTTCGCCGTTTGGAAGCTCATGAAGTTTTGAAATAAAATAAAAATCTTCAGAAGTTTTTCTCATTGGATATAATTCACCAGCATACAATATAAAAGGTCTTCCCTGATAAACAACAGCATAAGAATCTATTTTTGCATTTTTCTTTTTGCCTTTACCATCAATATATGTGGCTTTGGTAATCATTCCCTGTTCCATTTTTATTTCATCAATAGGCTGGTCAGGTGCTTGCCTACTGAATGATTTATAATTTTGATACACTCCATCCGTCAGCTTTTGATTAACATATAAAGGAAGCCTTGATTTTGCTATTTTATCATAATTATTGATATCTTCCAAAGTATATATCCTATCATCAATAGGACTGGCAGAAGTGGCTTCAAATACAGATTTTTGAATATAATCTAAAGACTTCTTTTCCATTTCCTTTGTGACATCCATTTTATACAGTACCAATGTAGTATCAATTTTTTTGACCAACTGGTACTTATTATCCTTCCCTCCGAAAATCAATCCTTTGAAATCAAAATAGCCATATTGAGTAAAATCAATAGTTACTTCCTGATAATTCAAATCTCTTAGCTGAAAAAACAACTCCTGATCCTTTGCGGAAGCTTTATCAATTCCTTTATCAAACATCCCGGTTAACTGATCTTCAAAGCTTGGACTAAACTTAACTTTTGCTTTTCTGTCTGAGACTCCTTTCATTACGATCCCGTAATCTTCCGGATCAACTCGAGTATCCTGAAGTTTAATTTTATTATAATTGGAATTGGAAATGGTTTGTGTTGGATCCGGTAATTTTAATTCTTCAATAATAAGCTTTTTAGACTGTGCAAATATTGAAGTTACTGTCAATAGCAATAACAGGATAATTGTATTTCTCATATATTTATATTTCAATGGATTTTTGTTTTTCTAGTAACGAGAATCCACATCAATTAGTATTCATGGTTATTTTATGCTAAATAAGTGCTTTTTTCACAAATAATAAAAATATTTAACAAAAAAATCCTACCCGAATGAACGGATAGGACTTATATTTAAATTCAAGTCAAAAATTATTCCCACTCAATGGTTGCAGGTGGTTTGCTTGAAATATCATAAGCTACTCTATTGATCCCTCTTACTTCATTGATGATTCTACTGGAAACAGTATCTAAGAATTCGTAAGGAAGTCTGCTCCAGGTTGCCGTCATAAAGTCGATTGTGTTAGCAGAACGAACTACAGCTGTGTATTCGTAAGTTCTTTCATCACCCATTACTCCAACAGATTTACAGGAAGTAATACTACGAAAGCCTGAGATACTTTTTCGTAAAGGTCGTTTTTGTACAACTCTTCAATGAAAATATCGTCAGCTTCCTGAAGGATTCTTACTTTTTCAGCATCTACAGCGCCCAATACTCTGATTCCTAATCCAGGACCAGGGAAAGGGTGTCTGTATACCATGTGGTGAGGAATTCCTAATTCTTCGCCCACTCTTCTTACTTCGTCCTTGAAAAGCTCTCTTAACGGCTCTAATAATTCGAATTCCATATCTTCAGGAAGTCCACCA
Source organism: Chryseobacterium tructae (assembly GCF_030409875.1). NCBI lineage: Bacteria > Pseudomonadati > Bacteroidota > Flavobacteriia > Flavobacteriales > Weeksellaceae > Chryseobacterium > Chryseobacterium tructae. Next base: position 3,457,656 of record NZ_JAUFQR010000001.1, read on the forward strand.
ACGTTGTGGTGAGACTTGATCACTGCAGATGGTCCGTTTACAGACTGGCTTTCGATTACGTCAGGGTAAATTGTTCCTTGAGCTAAGAATTTAGCGCCTTCAATTTTGTGAGACTCTTCATCAAATACGTGGATAAATTCGTTTCCGATTAATTTTCTCTTCGCTTCCGGATCGTCTACTCCTGCTAATTTTGAAAGGAATCTTTCTTGAGCATCCACCATTTTAATGTTCATATGGAAATGCTCTCCATATTGATCCATTACTTTTTTGCCCTCATCCTTTCTCAATAATCCAGTATCTACGAAGATACAAGTCAACTGATCACCGATTGCCTTATGAATCAAAACTGCCGCTACAGAAGAGTCTACTCCTCCGGAAAGACCAAGGATCACTTTGTTATCGCCTACTTTTTCACGGATTTCTTCAACTGTTTTTTCAATATAGTTGGTCAGTTTCCAGTTTTTCTCTGCATTACAGATTCCAAATACAAAGTTTTCAAGCATTTTTCCGCCTTCTTCCGTATGAGAAACTTCAGGGTGGAATTGTACGCAGAAGATCTTTTTATCTTCGTTGGAAATAGAGGCAATTACTCCTGATTTTGCATTTAATTCAAAACCTGCAGGCAGCTCTCCTACTTCATCAAAGTGACTCATCCAAACGACTGAGTTCTGAGTTACTCCTTTTAATAAAGAACTTTCTTTAACGATCTCAAGATTAGCCTTTCCATATTCTCCTTTTTCTCCCTTGTTTACTTTTCCTCCTAAAAGGTGAGCCGTCATCTGCATTCCATAGCAAATTCCCAAAACAGGTACTCCTTGTTCGTATAATTCTTTTTCAACCAGGTGAGCATTTTCCGCGTTTACAGAACTTGGCCCTCCTGAAAGAATAATTCCTTTTGGCTGTTTTGCTAAAATATCTTGTAAAGGTGTATTGAAAGGTAAGATTTCAGAGTACACACCCATCTCACGGATTCTTCTTCCGATAAGCTGGTTGTACTGGGATCCGAAATCTAAAATAATAATACCGTTGTTCATTTTTGATAATTGATTTGTTTGAAAGATATCAGATTTCAGATATTAGACATCAGATTTTTGGTCTGAACACTGCTATCTTGCATCTGAACACTTTTTCTAATATTAACTGTTTTACAAAAAAAGACCTGGAATGACTCCAAATCTTTTTTCATGATTTTATTAAAACTTTCCGATGTCTTCTCTATAGAAGCCGTAATCGAAATGTACGTGACCTGCATCTTCGTAAACTTTCTTGCGGGCATCATCGAAAGTAGCACCTGTAGCTACAATGTTCAGTACTCTACCGCCATTGGAAACCACTTTGTCTCCTTTCTGATAGCTCCTGCGTATAATAGTTTACTATGTTTCATTTTGTCTTCACCTGTAATCTCGAAACCTGTTTCGATGTTTCTTGGATATCCTCCTGAACACATTACCAGACAAATTGCTTTTTCGTCTTTAAACTTAAGTTCGATATCTTTTCCTTCCATACAGTCCTGGATTACATCAAGAAGATTGTTTTCCATCAAAGCCATCAATACCTGAGTTTCAGGATCTCCGAATCTCATGTTGTATTCAAGAAGGTAAGTTCCGTTCTTCGTTACCATTAATCCGAAGAAAATGATTCCTTTGAAACTGAATCCTTCTGCTTTAAGACCTGTAATAGTAGGCTCTAAAATATTTTTTTCAAAATCAGCATAGTGCTCCTGAGTGAACTCCGGGCTTGGAGCTACTGAACCCATACCTCCTGTATTTGGCCCTGAATCTCCGTTTCCAGCTTTCTTATAATCTTTTGCAGCAATACAAGGGAATAATTTTTCACCGTTTGAGAAAGCGATGATAGATGCTTCAAAACCTTGTAAATACTCTTCAATTACTAAACGAATTCCAGCATCACCGTAGATTCTTCTGATCATAAAATCGTGGATGGTAGCTTCAGCTTCTTCAAGGGTATCACAAATAACAACACCTTTTCCACCAGCTAATCCACTCGCTTTGATCACTAGAGGATACTGCTGAGTCTGAATATATTCTTTAGCTTCGTTATATGAATCAAATACTACAGCTTTAGCTGTTTTGATATCATAGGTCTGCATAAATTTCTTAGAGAAAGCCTTACTTCCTTCCAGGCTTGCTACCTTCTGTGTAGGTCCGAAAACCTTAAGATCATGTTTCTTAAACTCATCCTTTAATCCTGCTACCAATGGAGCTTCAGGACCTACGATCGTTAAATCAACCTTTTCTTTAATAGCGAAATCTCTAAGTTCTTTGATTTCTGATAAATGAACATTTTTCCCTATTACATCGGTAGTAGCATTCCCGTTGGCAAAAAACATTTTAGAAATTCTTGGGTCATTCTGAAGCTTTGCTGCTAAAGCAGATTCTCTACCGCCTTCACCTATGATTAATATTCTCATACTTTATTTATTATCTAGTCTTATTCTACAAATATATAATTTTGAATGCTATAATTACAATCCCTAATTATTTTTTAACTCTATTTTAATTAGTGGAAAAAGTGTCTAACACCTGTAAACATCATTGGGATTTTATGCTCATTAGCCGCTTCAATACTGTCCTGATCTTTTACACTTCCTCCTGGCTGGATGATCGCTTTGATACCTTCCTGAGCGCAGAAATCTACAACGTCACGGAAAGGGAAAAATGCGTCAGAAGCCAATACTAAATCTCCTGTGAATTTTTCTTTTGCTCTTTCGATTGCCTGCTGTGTAGCCCAGATCCTGTTCACCTGGCCGCCTCCGATTCCGAAAGCTTGGATTCCGTTGGAAACCACAATAGCGTTAGACTTCACATATTTTACCACTCTCTGGGAGAAAAGCAATGCCTTTTTCTGTTCTTCTGTAGGCTGAGTTTCAGTGACTACTTTGATGTCATCAGAGAAATGCAGATCGTTATCCTGAACCAAGATACCGCCATCTACTTTTACCCAAGTCTTCTTGTCAGAAACAGGGTTTACAATTTTGATGATTCTTAGGTTTTTCTTTTTTCTTAAAACGTCAAGAGCTTCTTCGTCAAAATCCGGAGCCATTACAATCTCAAGGAATGTTTTGTTTAGCTCCTCAGCTGTTGCAGCATCAATCTTATAGTTCATTGCAACAATTCCGCCAAAGATGGAAACCGGATCACATTCGAAAGTTTTTTGATAGGTTTCCAATGCTGAAGTACCAATTGCTACACCACAAGGAGTAGAATGTTTTACCGCACAACAAGCCATTTCTTCTTTGAACTCAGTCACTACTTTCCAGCAAAGATCCATATCACGTAGATTATTGAAAGAAAGCTCCTTACCACCAAGCTGTTCGAAGTCTTTCATAGCTCCGTTCTCGAAAGTAGAAACATAATAAGCTGCTGACTGATGAGGGTTTTCTCCATATCTAAGATCAGAAACTTTTTTATAAGATGCGTTTAAATATGTTGGATATTCCTCATCTAAAAGCATTCTTGAAATAGCAGCATCATAAGCTGATGTAAGATTGAATACTTTTCCTGCCAACTTTTTACGGGTTTCGATATAAGTATCTCCGTTTTGCTCCATTTCCAATTTTACTGTTGTATAATCTTCTACATCAGTAATTACAGTAACGGAATCAAAGTTTTTCGCAGCAGAACGAAGCATTGAAGGTCCACCGATATCGATAAACTCCACTTTCTCATGTAAAGAAATGTTCTTATTTACATTTTCAAAGAAAGGATAAAGGTTTACGATAACCATGTCAATCAGACCAATTCCGTGCTCCTGAACGGTTTTCATGTGCTCTTCGTTATTACGAACCGCTAACAATCCACCGTGAACTTTTGGATGTAAAGTTTTCACTCTTCCGTCCAACATTTCAGGGAAATTGGTTACCTCATCAATCTGAATTGGATTTAAACCAGCGTCTTTCAAATGTTTGAACGTTCCTCCTGTGGAGATCAACTCATAATTCTGAGCTTCCAAAAACTGCGCGAATTCAATTAATCCACTTTTGTCAGAAACACTGATTAAAACTCTCTTTTTACTCATTACTTTCAATTTTTACTTTTCACAGTTATTTCAAACTGTATCCGGGTCTTTCACTTCCGGATTACTTTTTATTTTACTTAGATTTTTTAAATCAATGTAACAATGAGATTCTTCGCTATGCTCAGAATGACAATTACAAGTATTTGTAAATTGGTACATTGTTATATTATTAATTTCCCAGGACTTTATTGATCGCCAAAGGAAATATTTCATATTCAACCTGATGAACTTTCTGAGCTACTGTTTCAGGAGTATCCTCTGCTGTTACTTCAAAAGCTTTCTGAAGAATAGCTTCTCCTTCATCAATACCCGGAGTTACAAATGTACTGTTGCCCCACTCTCTACTTCTTTGGCTTCAATAACAGCATGATGAACGTTCATTCCCCACATTCCTTTTCCGCCGAATTTAGGAAGCAATGCCGGATGAATATTGATTATTTTACCGGTCCAGTTTTCACAGAATTCAGGTTTTAAAATGGATAGAAATCCTGCCAATACAATAAGGTCTGTATCTTGTGGGATTACATTAGCCAATTCACTGCTGAAATTCTTTCCTCTTGGAATCAGTATGTTTTTTATATTATGATTTTTTGCTCTTTCCAGTCCGTAGCATTCTCTGTCTGCCACCACTAAAACCACTTTTGCGTTTTGGATCTCTCCGGCTTCAATGGTATCAATGATTCTTTGGAGATTACTTCCTGAACCGGATACAAGTACAACAATGTTCTTCATTATTCAGATGTTAGATGTCAGATATCAGATATCAGACCTAAAGTCTGATGTCTGGTGTCTGAAATCTGATGTCATTTATAGTGATAAATTGATTTTCTCTGCTCCTTCAGTGATTTCTCCGATTTCGTAAGCATCATCTAAAAGGTGTAATACTTTTTCAGCATGTTCAGCATCTACTACGATTACCATTCCTACCCCCATATTGAAAGTACCATGCATTTCTTGACGAGCAATTCCACCTCTCTTCTCCAATTCAAGCATTACACTTGGAATTCTGATTTTGGAACCGTTAATGGAAGCACAAAGTCCTTCAGGGATGATTCTTGGAACGTTTTCGTATAATCCACCTCCTGTGATGTGAGCAATTCCACCTACTTTTACTTCTTCCAATACTTTATGAATATCTTTATAATATAGTCTCGTTGGAACTAAAAGAGTTTCATATAAAGGTTTTCCTTCAAACTCTTCTTCAAAGTTCGGGAATACTTTTCTTACTAAAGAGAATCCGTTTGAGTGGAATCCTGAGCTTGGTAAAGCGATAATTTTGTTACCTGCTTTGATGTTAGAACCATCAATAATTTGGTCTTTTTCTACGATACCTACACAAAATCCGGCAACATCATAATCTCCAGGCTGGTACATTCCCGGCATTTCAGCAGTTTCACCACCGATTAATGCACAGTTATTATCCTTACAAGCTTCCACCATTCCTAAAACGATTTCGGCTGCAATTTCAGAATCCAGCTTTCCACAAGCTAAATAATCTAAGAAGAATAAAGGTTTTGCACCGTGACAAAGAATATCGTTAGCACACATGGCAAAACAATCTACTCCGATAGAGTCATATTTCTTGGTGTCTAAAGCTACTTTCAGTTTCGTTCCTACTCCATCTGTTCCTGAAACAAGAACCGGATTTTTGTATCCACCGATCTCATAGAAAGCACCAAAGCTTCCCAAATGGTTCAATACATTGGAATTGTGGGTTTCACCCACTGCTTTTTGATCTTGTCAACCGTTTTGTATCCTTCTTCTTTGTCTACTCCTGCTGATTTGTAAGTGTTGCTCATGTGTCTGCTTAGATTTTTTAGATAATAGGTTTCAGATCTCAGATTGTTGATGATCCGGTGTCTGCCACCTTACTATCTTTTATATTTCAATTTACTTTTTATTTCAAATTTAGAAAACAAAAAAGCCGACAATCTTTTCAGATTATCGGCCGTTATTTTATCTCAGAATTTCAGAGCCCACAATTTTCCCTTTATGAGAAAAACATTGTTTATAGGAGGTCTGAATTTTCATCTCTTTTCTTTTTGCAAAAATAGTAATTTTAAATGAATATTCAAATTCTATTTTTCAAGGATGGTTTCAATAGCCGCAATCTTCTTTACTTTTTCCTTTAATTCACTGTCTTTCTCAGCGTTAGAAATTTTTTGTTCAGCTTTATCAAAGTTATCATTGAAGAAAGGAAGTGAGAAAGTTTCTACCACATTTCCCCCGTGGAAAGGGAAACGCTTGGATGCTGCTTCCAAAACTCCTGCTCCACCTCTACCTCCAGGTGATGTAGACATCAATAGCATTGGCACTTCATTCCAAACGGTTCTGTCTTTGATTCTAGATACCCAGTCGAACACATTTTTGAATGCTGTAGAGTATGTTCCATTGTGTTCTCCTAAAGAAACCAATAGTACATCTGCACCATCAATTTTAGCAGCAAAATCATGCGCTTCCTGAGGAACTCCACCTGCTAATTCTCTTTCATGCTTATAGATTGGCATTTCGAAAGGATTCAAATCAATCACTTCTACTTCTGCTTTATCAAATAATGTTGATGCGTAGCCTACCAACTGCTTGTTCATTGAAACTTCTGAGTTACTTCCTGCTATTGCTAAGATTTTCATATATAGTATTTATTTTTAAGTTATACAGAACCAATTCCTTCTAAAAATTGTGGTGGTGATTCTATATTATTTTTAATTTTAAGAATACAAATTTAGTTTTTTATTTAAGATAAGAAGGCAATTCCATTGGGACTTCCATCAATAATACTTCTGCATCTTCTACCGCTTCGATATTAAAACTTTGGGTATCCCAGATCCCTAATCCATCTCTTTCATTCAGGACACGGTCTCCTACTTTTGCGCTTCCTTTTAAAACAAATGCATATACTCCATTTCCTTTTTTGTTCAGCATATAATTTTTACCGTTTCCTTTTTTGAAGTTGGCGATATTAAACCAAGCATCCTGATGAATCCAAACTCCGTCGTCATTTTTATTAGGGGATAAGATTTGTTGGAATCCATTGATTTTTTCGCCTTCTTTGATACTTTTTTGATCATATCTTGGTTCTACGTCCAATTCTCTTGGGAAAACCCAGATTTGTAAGAACTTTACTTCTTCATCTTTATTTTTGTTGTATTCGCTGTGTTTTACTCCGGTTCCGGCACTCATTACCTGAATTTCTCCCTTTCGGATCACCGCAGTAGTTCCCATCGAATCTTTATGTTCTAAATCTCCCTCTAAAGGAATTGAAATAATTTCCATATCCCTGTGTGGATGTGTTCCAAATCCCATTCCCTGAGAAACGGTATCATCATTCAATACTCTCAGCACCCCAAAGTTTGTTCTGTCTGTGTTTTGATAATTGGCAAAACTGAATGTATGGTAAGAATTTAACCAGCCATGATTGGCGTGGCCTCTTGAATCTGCTTTATGATATATTGTTTTCATTTCTGTGATTATTTATGGTACAAATGTAGGGGATGTTTGGATGAAAAAAATTGATATAGGATAAGAAAGGAAATTGATGATTGAAAAAAGTTGCTGGAATACTCAAAAACACCAAGGTTCCCTATAGTTTGGGTATCTTTTTAAGACTTAGGAAAGCTAAAGATTTTCGGTAACAGTTATGCTGACTTTTTCTCACCAAATGCACTAACGAATTTTATTCGTTAATTAATGGCAATTATTAGGAGCATACAATTGTAGCACAGATTATTTTGTTTAAAACCTACGAAATAATTATATAGGTTTTGGCTAAAGCCAATCGGAATATGTTTTTAATCTGAAAGTGGGCTAAAGCCCACTTCTATTGAATTGTATTACTATTGCTTTTATTATACCGTTAATTCTAGATTTTAACTTTCTAACTCTTCATTTCTCGCTACCATCTGATCTTCTTTTCTTAAAATGCTTCTTTAATTTTAGATCCTTTCTTCAAATAAAAGAATAGAATACAAATAAACAGCATAAATAGGATCAAAATTCCAAGAATGACAGAAATATCATTAGAAAACCGCCCCAGAACATTCGTAACAACTCCCGTTCCTACCTGATTGGCCGCCATAAGAAACCCGGAAACCAATACGGAATATGCTGGAAATTCCACAGTTCCCCATCCGATAGAACCAGGAAATATGCTTCCCATAAAAAAGCCTATTAAGAACATCATGATCAATAGAATATGGATATTAGGATAAATCAACAATAGTAAAAGTAAAAGACCGACCCAAAGTGGGGCGGTTATAAAAAACAAAGACAAATCAAATTTTTTAGAAAATATTCCGAATAAAAGCCGGTTAAGGGCAATTCCAGCCCAGAATAAAGATAAGCCAAGGCTTGCATTGCTATTATCCAACCCTTTATTTTTAAGAATTACCCCTCCGAAACTTCCAAAAGTACCTTCTACACAACCATACAAAATGATCGCTGCAAAAAATATCCAGAGTTTTCCAGGGATTTTAAAATGGCCAGGAAGCTCAAAAAATGTTCCTTTTTCAATCTTCAGTAATAAAAAAACAATGAATACTAGACTCACCACAATGAATATTAATCCAGGAACGTACATCCAGTGTTTAATATCTCCAATAAGATTCATCATCAATGGTGAAGTTGATGTCCCCAATCCTACCAGAAACTGAAGAATTAAAATGGCTGAAGAATTTTCTTTCTCAAATAAACTAGCAGCCAAAGGATTGAGTGTTGTAATGGAAAAACCAAATCCCATTCCTGTACATGCAACCAAAATTAAGAGCATGGGAAATAACAATGATTTCTCGGTTATAAAATAATGCAGAAACCATAAAGATCCTGTTGAAGCAAGCATTAACACTATACCAACGGCAAGAATAACCTTTGGCCCCCATTTATTAACTAAAAACGGAGCACTTAAACATGAAATAATAATACAGATTACCTGGGGCACAAATAAATTGCCAAACTGAGATGCGGAAAGGGCAAACAGGGAAGAATCCATAAAAGCATTTCCGAGTGCCGGGAAAACTACAAAGTTTACCCCAGTCAGAAAAGCCAACAAGAAAACAACTGTAATTATAATTCTTCTGGAGCTCATATATTTACTTTAGAACCTGACTTTTGAGATACTCTCCCACCCTTAATGCCATCGCAATAATTGTAAGTGCCGGGTTTACGGCACCACTGGAAACAAAGAATCCACCATCCACGATGTACAAGTTTTCCAGATCATGGGCTTTACAATAAGAGTCAACTACTGAGGTTTCCGGGTTATTTCCCATTCTTGTTGTTCCGTTCTGATGGGCAGGTGAAGCAATGTCCATTCCTTTACTGAAGTAGTATCCTTTAAACAGGAAACTTTCAAATTTCCCTGATGCTTTTAAAGCTTTGATTAATTCTGCCTTTAAGAATTCATGCCCTTTCTGGTTATTATCCGTGTAACTAATTTTAATTTGTCCGTTTTCGACCGTTATACGGTTTTCAGGATCCGGTAAATCTTCTGAGGTCAGCCAGAAATCAACGGCATGTTTCGCCATCAAATCAAAGGTAAATCCGGGAGCCGGGATTGGACTGTCTGCTTTAATCTGGTTCTCGTCTGACTTTCCGAGCATCTGGATATGTCCTAAGGGAAATTCATATCCTCTGGCAGCATGGTAAAAATCATTGATCCCGAATGTTTTCCCAAATTTAGTAGGATTGGGTTCTGTATATAAAGCAATCAAAGCTGTATTTTGATGGAACATATAATTTCTTCCTACCTGATCTGAGGAATTGGCAAGCCCCTTAGGAAATTGTTCGCTTTTACTTTCCAAAAGTATTGCAGCTGAATTGATAGCACCCGCTGAAAGAATTATCAGATCTGCTGTCAATGTTTTTGTTCCTTCACCTTGCTCTATAATCACCTCAGTTATTCTATGTCCTGAGCCATCCGTATTGAGTTGTACTACTTTTGCGTTCGTCATCAATTCAACATTGGAATATTCTAATGCTTTTGACAATGCGCAAAGATGTGCATCTCCTTTTCTTTCGGAAGCATCAGGAAAACCATCAAAACGATCTAATGTATAAGGAGCATTAGCCGTGACATGAGGCTCAAAATTAACTCCTATCGGTAATTCAAAAGGATGCAATCCATAATTTGTCAATTCATCAAAAATCTCCTGAATCCTTGGTTCGTGTGGTAATGCAGAGTGAGGATAAGGCTCCGAATCAAACGGTTCTGTAGGATCAGCTCCCCTTTTTCCATGCACATGAAAAAGTTTTTCCGCTTCCAAGTAGTAGTCTTTTAAATCATCATATTGAATAGGCCAGGCAGGTGAAACGCCATCGTAATGCTGAATTACCTGAAAATCTTCTTCTCTTAAACGAAATAAGGCGGCTCCATAAAACTTAGTATTCCCACCCACATTATAATGCATGCCCGGTCGAAAGGCTTTCCCGTGTTTATCCAGCCAAAGATCAGTTGTTGTATACCTGTTTTTCTGAAAGACTTCTATAGAACTCCAATTTTCTTTTTCTACCGGAACATAATCTCCTCTTTCCAGAATGAGTATTTTTTTCCCACTATCTGCTAATTTATAAGCCATAGTAGATCCTCCTGCTCCGGTTCCTATAATGATGATATCGTACATTTTTTTGAATTTGGCGTATCTAATTTAGAGATAAATAAGACAGAACAAGCTTAACAAAATGTTAATTTTCAATCTATTGAACGGATTTTAATATAGCGTTTTTAATACATCTAATGAGATATTTTATCACTCACAGATCAAACAGATTTCGCAGATTTTAATATTGTATCTGAGCAAAAAAGCTCAATTTATATTTAAAAAATTTTCTTATTATCTTTTAATTATTATAGTATAATCTGTATTGTAGACTCTGGTCTTTATATTCATTTGACTTAAAAGGTCTTCGGCATCAAGCCTTATAGTCTTCCAAGACTCATGTGTGTCTAAAAAATCCCAACCCCATATTTCATTAGGAATATCATCCACCTTCTTTTTGAACACTAAAAGTTTTTCTTTAAAAGATTGATCAATTAAATTATTTCTAAACACCGTTTCAAATAAAAGTGGTAAAAAAGCATAGTCAAGCTCTTCATATAACTCTGTCAGTGGATCAATTAAAATAGGAGTCATTTTATCCAACTTTTCTACATTATAAGTATAGAGAATTAATGAATTGATGATATTCGTATAGAAAAAATCTACACGTTCATCATATTCAGCTAATTCTTCACTAGTAAGTCCAAGGTCATTGAATTTATTATCTTCTTTTGACATTCCTTTCTTCTTTAGCTTAATTAAAAATACAATTAATTCCTTAGCTTTTCATTTTTTCATAGGAGATTATAAATATAAATAAGTTTTGTCCAAAGCTCATCAGAATAAGTTTTAAATTTTAAATATGAAAACGGGCTAAAGCCTACTCTTATTGATTTTTATTGATATGATCTTATAAATATTCAATCTATTTCTACTCAAGCTTATTATCCTCTTCTCTATCCAAAAAACTCTAAATGCTATCTGACAGATTCAAATTTCACAAACACTCCATTAAACACCATGTCTATATCGAATTAAATCTATATACTTCACCATAAAGGGTATTATAAAACTTGTTATATTTGTCCGTCAACACAAATAATAAAAAAAATGATCAAGAAAACTTTATTTTTAAGTATTACAGCGATAAGTCTATTAGCATGTAGTAATAACGACGAGAACAACAACACGCCAGAAGCAAGCATTGTCGGTAAATGGCAGCCTTCCAAATATATGGCTTACTCCGGAAAAGACGGCAGTATCATTACAAGTGAATCATCTGATGCAAATGTATGTGATAAAAAAGGATCTCTAGACTTTGTGGCTAATGGAAAACTGCATCAAATTGCCTATTCTGGAAATACAGAAACACAATGCAAAATTGATCTCGAGGCTACCTCGGACTATACCTATGATGCTGTTACTAAAAAAGTTCAGGTGAAACATACTGACGGAACCGTAGAGGTTAATACTTTAAAAAAACTGAATGCTACTGAATTAGAAGCTATTCAGGAACTCACAGATGTGAATGGAGACGGAATAAAAGATGAAATAACGGCCATCTACAAAAGATTATAATTAAGAAAGCCACCTGAGTCAGGTGGCTTTCTTAATCAGGCTCATGTATTGGAATATTGCACCAAAAGCTTTCTCGGCCTGATCTTAAAATTGCCAATAAATATATTCTTATTATAAATTTTGGCTAAAGCCGTTGGAATGTATTTAAAATAGGAAAGCGGGCTAAAGCCCGCTTCTATTGAATTTTATCATTATCATTTTATTTTTATAGAGAATATGGTTTTGCCTTATCTCATTTCTCTATCTAGCAACTATCTTTTAAAAATGTACCTGCTTGATTTCGTCTTCGATCTCTTTAGGGGTTTCATCTTCAGATTTAACGAAGATCATGGTTACTACAGCACCGATTAACATACAAACACCCCCAACAACTACATAATCCATAGCCTGTTTACCAAAAATACCGCTCACAATAGGTCCACCAAACAAACCATTAATAATCTGTGGGATGACAATAAAGAAATTGAATATTCCCATATAAACTCCCATCTTTCTTTGAGGGATCACTTCAATTAACATGGCGTAAGGCATTGCGAGGATACTTGCCCACGCAAATCCTAATCCGATCATTGAAATCCATAAGTTATCAACTTCCTTGATGAAGTACATGGAAATCAATCCTAATCCACCACATAACAGCGCTAAAGCATGGGTTTGTTTTTTACCAATCCATTTCGCAATAGGTGTTAGTAAAAAAGCAAACGGAATTGCCCAAAGATTATACATTCCAAAGAGTTTACCTGTTAAATCCCCAGCATCATTGAACGCTTTTGAATGGGTGTCTTCAGGAGAAAGCCCTAAATGATGGGTCGCTAAGGCACTCGTGGTAAATACCCACATGGTAAATAATGCAAACCATGAGAAAAACTGAACAATTCCCAGATTTTTCATTTGGGTAGGGATGCCAGCAAAGTCTTTGAAAATATCTGAAAATTTAGATTTTTCATGTTCTATTTCTTTACCATCTTCAAACGCTGCAAATTCTTCCGGAGAATACTCTTTAGTAGTAATAATGGTATATAAAATGGATATAATCAGCAATACTGCGCCTACATAAAAAGAATAGATCACATTATCTGCAACGAAACCTTTAGGAGCTACATTGGAAACTCCCAATTTCGTTAACCAATCCGGTAAATAAGAACCAAGTACAGCTCCAAATCCAATGAGAATAGTTTGTACCGAAAACCCGATTGTTCCCTGATGCTTAGGAAGCATATCTCCTACTAAAGCTCTGAAAGGCTCCATCGCCACATTCACGGAAGCATCCATCATCGCGAGGAAAATCACCGCCAGCAATAATGCATTGGCTGCGAACATCTGCGTTACAGAAGCCGCATTAGGAAGCAAAACCAGCCCTATGGCACACAAAATAGCTCCAATCAGGAAATAAGGTTTTCTTCTTCCTAACGGGCTCCAGGTATTGTCACCCATGTGACCGATAATAGGCTGAACAATTAACCCTGTGATGGGTGCTACCAACCAAAACCATGATAATTCGTGAACATCCGCACCTAAATTGGCAAGAATACGGCTTGCATTTCCATTTTGTAATCCGAATGCCATTTGGATCCCAAGGAATCCCATACTCATATTGATAATCTGAGTAAGTGAAAGTTCCGGTTTCATTTTTCCAGCCATCGTTATCTTTATGCTTATTTTGTTTTTAATTCTTTAATCAAAACATCTTCAAGAGCTGTTTTTTCAGCTACCACTTTATCTACAACATCATTGGGAACCGTCATAGAAAGGACATATTGTTTCACTTTCCATTGTCCATTAATCTTTTCTACTACTCCAGAACCACGGCAGATCTTCATTTGGGTATCTAATAGCTCATCAAACCAGGCTAACTTTCCATCTTTACTGAAATGGATATTTCTTTTCAATGCGGTAAAATTCCAAGTTTTCTTTTTATCAAAATGAGGTTTTGCCCAAACCATGAACTCTTTTTTATTCCAGACTTCTGTGGCATCTGTTCCGATAAAGGTAGACTCGTCAGCAAAAAAATTGAAATAGCCCATATAATCAGCTTTTGCCGCAGCTACATTAAAAGCATCAAGCATGGAACCGATCTCTGATCTTTCTTTTTCAAATGTTTTATTTGATTGTGCTGAAACGATTGTAAATCCAAATAGAAGGAGGATCAATGTATGAACAGCTATTAATTTTTTCATAGGTATTATTTATTTTTCAAGTTCAATAATCAATGGTGTTTGGGCTGGGATTGTTAAAGTATTCTGTAGTAGAAATTCTTTTCCTGAAATAACTTCTTTCCCTTTAGAAAATCCTTTTAATGATTCTTCAAAATATTTTAAGTCTAACGTCTGATCCTTTTTATTATTGTTGATGATGACCATTACACTTTCTTTATCATTATATCTGAAATAGGTAAATACCCCATCTTTTGGAACAAAGTTTTTCGTTTTCCCGGTATGAATGACCTCTTTTCCTTTTCTCCAGTTCAGTAATTTCTGGGTAAACTGATAAAATTCTTTTTGTTCAGGAGTTTGAGTTGTCGGATTGAAAGCATTTTGCTGATCAGACTTCCACCCCCCCGGAAAGTCTCTGCGAATATCAGCATCTCCGCCTTTTTCTTTATCTCCTCGCATCCCTACTTCCGATCCATAATAAATTTGTGGAATTCCACGAACTGTTGAGATAAGAGCCAATCCCATTTGTAAACATTCGGATCTGCATTGAAGATTTCATTCCATCTTTCAGTATCGTGATTTTCAAAGAAAACCATCACATTATTGATATCCGGATAAAGGAAATCACTGCTAAAAGAGTCATACAGCTTGATCATTCCAGCATTCCAGCCTTCTTTTTCTTTAAACGCCTTCGGCATGTCTCCAAACAACATAAAATCCATTACAGATGGTAGATTAGAATTGTATCCGGCCGCTTCTCCTGTCTTAGAATTCTTTTGCCAGGCTGAAATTTGTCCTGCGGTATACAACCAAGACTCTCCTACAATATTAAATTTCGGATATTCATCGGTAATGGCTTTGGCCCATTTCGCCATAGCTTCCTTATCATTGTAAGGATAGGTATCTACGCGGAATCCTCCTAATTCTGCATATTCAATCCACCAGATTGCATTTTGGGTTAAATATTTTAAAACTAAAGGATTTTTCTGATTAAGATCCGGCATTGTTTTATCAAACCATCCATCTAATGCATATTTCTTATCAATATCCGAAGCGTTGGGATCAAATTGGGTAGATGTTTTATAATTAGATCTTTTAAAGCCATCTTCTCCTTCTTTGAACCAGTGAATCCAGTCTTTTGTTGGAAGGTCTTTAATCATCCAATGCGAAATACCCCAGTGATTGGTAACGTAATCCATCACCAGTTTCATATTTCTTTTATTGAGTTCCTGGGAAAGTTTTTTGTAATCTTCATTGGTACCATAGCGGGCATCAATTTTATAGAGATCGGTTTGAGCGTATCCGTGATAGGAATAGACTTTTTCATTGTCTTCATTCACTGGTGTTAACCAAACGGCTGTTGCTCCCAGGTTTTGGATATAATCCAGGTTATTCATGATTCCTTTAAGATCTCCACCATGTCTTCCATTGGGTAAGCTACGATCAGATTTTTCTGTTAAACCTGCAACAGAATCATTTTTTTCGTCACCATTGGCAAAACGATCGGGCATAATCAGATACATCACATCCTTTGAAGTATAAGATTCTCTATCTGCGGATCCGGAATTTCTCTGTTTCAATTCATAGATATAGGAACCCAGCTTCTTTTTACCTTTTTGAACATTGATGGTAAACTTCGGAATATTGATTTCATTAGTATTGACCGTTATGAAAACATAGTTTGGATTATCTACTTTTTGGATGTCTTTAATTTGTACACCATCTGATAAACTGATTTCATTGTTGGCAATTTCTTTTCCATAAACAAGAATCTGAAGTTCAGGATTTTTCATTCCCTTCCACCAGAAAGAAGGTTCTACTTTTTCTACTCCTTTTGATTGTGAAAAAGCTATTGAAGCGGCGGATAGGGCAAAAAATGTATATATTTTTCTCATAACTTAATCTTAGTCTTGCATTTAACCATCATTTGTGCACTATAAAACGTCATCAGAAACACTGTTCATTATTTTGATAACCAGCAAGTTACATTAAAAAATACAACAATTTAAGTATGAATGACTTAGCAGCAAATTACGAAAAAATTTTAGAGTTATTACAAAATAATGAACAGAATTATCTTTTATCCATCAATATTTCAGAGTATTTGATTTTTATTATAATTAAACAGATTATCCTCCAATATTTAGGAGTTCATTTTGGAGTAAAACAAAGATATTTCACGATTCAGCACTCTATTTTTTATTAAATTTTCATTAAAACATAGATAAAAGTCAATATTAAATCTAAAAAATTCCCATTTTATCCGTTTAATGCTTAATTTTACAGAAAAAATGTTTGATTTTAGTAAAATGTTTGAAAGTGATGGGCCGGATATTGTTTATCCTTGGGCCATTCCTATGTTTGCGGGTATTATCTTTATAGAGATGGCATATAGCCACTTTAATAAAGAAAAGCTTTATGAAACTAAAGATGTGGCTACTAATGTGCTTTAGCACTTTTAAATTATAGCTTGGATATCATTATGAAAGGTTTCTCCATGCTTGTTATGATGTTCTTTTACTATCATCGTATTTTTGATTGGGAAGTTGGGATATGGTATTGGATTGCAGTATTCTTGGCTCAGGATCTGGCCTACTACGTCCACCATTATGTAGATCATCATTCCCGTGTCTTCTGGGCAGTACATATTACCCATCATAATTCTGATTATTTCAATATTACCACGGGATTCAGAAGCCCTGTATTTCAGCCCTTGTACAGGTATTTATTCTTCTCTCCACTGGCGTTAATAGGATTCCATCCGCTGCATGTTATGGTAGCTTATTCTGCTATTCAGATTTATGGAACTTTTGTACATACACAATCCATCAAAAGCATGGGCTTTCTTGAATACATTCTGGTAACGCCTTCTCATCACCGTGTGCATCATGCTTGTAACATCAAATACCTGGATCGCAATATGGGAATGGGATTGATTATCTGGGATAAAATTTTCGGTACTTTTGAAAAAGAAGATCCTGAAGTACCTGTTAAGTATGGTATTTATCCTAAAATGAAATCCAAAGATCCAGCTACCGTTCTATTTTACGAATGGAGAAGAATAGGAAAAGACTTGAAACAACCAGGACTTTCTTTCAAAGATCGTTTGAAATACCTCTTTTATTCACCAGGATGGAGACATGATGGCACTGGCAAAACAGTGAAACAATTCCAGAGAGAATACAAAGAAAAGATAAAAAATAGACCTTTACCAGCTCAGCCTGAGCAAGCGGAAGCGATGGAAACAAAGGAACCGGAATATACTCCGAATTAGAATATAAAACCCCCAAGCTGCTTAGCTTGGGGGTTTTAATTATGTGCTTATGTATAATTTTATAGTGTTGTCAATCTGACGAAAGAAGAACATCATGTATTTCTCAGATTCTTCATTTCAATTCATTGCATTCAGAATAACAGAGCACAATAGCAAAAAGTTGTATATAGCTATAATTATTAAGATTTTATTCTTTATTACCTATTGACTTTTCTGCAATTCTACTTGCCAGCCAGCTCACATAAAACAATTGAAAACTGTGATACACCATAACCGGAAGCAGAAATAATACGGTCTGATCTTCAGGAATATTCAAAACCAACAGAAAAAGACTTCCGTGAACTAATGATTTTTTTGAGCCACAGAAAGTTACCGTAATGGTATCCTGAGCATTGAGTCCCATTTTCCCGGAAATGAATTTAAGGATATTATATACAGCAAAAAAGAGAAAAACGACACTGAAAGCCAAGATCAAAAACATCACCGGCGGAACTGAATTGAAAATATTTTCTATAAATGCTGTTGAGAAGCTTTCGTAAACAATTAATAAGATGATAAGTTTATCAAACTCTGCAATGATGCTGGCATATTTTGTCACCCATTTTTTGAAAACCGGATTCAATAAAACACCCAGAATAATTGGCAAGAGAACTTTCATCAAAAGCTGCTGCAATACTTCACCATGATCTCCTGAACCTGATTCTGAAGTTAAGAAAAAGCTCATCAAAAGAGGAGTCATCACAATTCCTATCAATCCGGATATAGAGGCATTGAAAATAGCTGAAGTTACATTCCCTTTTGCAATAGACACCATTACTACAGACGATGAAACGGTAGAAGGTAAAGCAGCCAGGAAAAATACAGAAAGCCATATATCATAATATTCGGAACCTTGGACCAAAGGGTAAAAGAGCAATACCAATAAAGGGAAAAGAATAAATGTTCCAGTCTGGATCAGCACATGCAGTTTCCAGTTGGAGATATCTTTTACCACCTCTTTTAAATTCAATTTTAGCCCATACAGTAAAAAGATTGCAGCGATTCCCCAGTCTATAAAGGCTGAAAGATTAAAATATTGATTGTAGGATTTATCAAAAGGAATCAGTTTTGCCATTAAAACCATTCCGATCAAGAGAAGAAGAAAAACGTTTTGTTTATTAAAAATTTTAGCCATCAACATTAAAATAAAGTCTTTTACCAATAAAAAAATCCTTAAAGGTTTTGCCTTTAAGGATTATAAAATTAAGAAATATTTATTTTACCGGTTTGATAGAGATGGCAAAACCACCGCTTCTCACCATTTTAAAATTAATTTTCGATTTGCTGGTAATCTCTTTCTTGTAGATATTATAGCTTTGAGGATTGTCAATATAATCTGCATCTTTTCCATCTTCATAGATTGTAGCCTCATATTTTTTACCTTTATCCAGGAATGAGAAATCTACGGTGTACTCACGTTTGTTTTCGTCAGTAATACCTCCTACAAACCAATTTTCTGTACCTTTTGCTTTTCTGGCAGTGATTACATAATCTCCCGGTTCTGCGGATAGAATTTTCGTATCATCCCAGTCTGCAGCTACATCCTTGATAAATTGGAATGCATCCATATGCTTTTTATAGTTTTCAGGAAGATCCGCTGCCATTTGAAGTGGCATGTACATCGTCACATATAATGCAAGCTGCTTCGCTAATGTAGTTTTTACGAAACGTTGGTCTCCAGGGAAATAATAATCTAATTTCGTTTGGAAAATTCCTGGAGTATAATCCATAGAACCTCCCATCCATCTTGTAAACGGAAGCACCGTCTGATGGTCAGGCTTGTTTCCACCGAATGCTTCATATTCTGTTCCACGTGCTGCTTCAGCAGAGATATAGTTTGGATAGGTACGGCTTTCTCCTGTAGGACGCACAGACTCGTGAGAGTTTATCATGATCTTATAATCATTTGCTTTTTCAGCAATTCTATAGTAATGGTTGATTGTCCATTGAGAATAGTGGTGCTCTCCCCTTGGGATAATATCTCCTACATATCCTGTTTTCACCGCATCATAACCATATTTGTTCATTGTCTGGAAAGCTTTATCAGCCCATCTTTCATAGTTCGTTGCAGAACCAGACGTTTCATGGTGCATGATCAGCTTAATTCCTTTTGAATGTGCATATTCATTCAGCATTTTGATATCAAAATCCGGATAAGGGGTAATGAAATCAAAAACAAACTCTTTAGAATGTCCGAACCAGTCTTCCCAACCAATATTCCAGCCTTCGATCAATAATCCCTGGAATCCATTTTCAGCAGCAAAGTCGATATACTCTTTAACTTTTGTATTGTTTGCTGCGTGTTTTCCATTTGGAGTTAACTTGGTAAAATCTGTTTTATCCAAATGAACATTCTCTGCTGTAGAATACGCCCATTGAGATTTCCCAATGATCATTTCCCACCAACTCCCATGTATTTTGTAGGGTGAATGTAAGATGTATCAGTATATTTTGTAGGCTCGTTCAGGTTAAAGATCATTTTAGAATCCATTACCTCTTCAGCTTTTGGAGCTACGATAATTGTTCTCCAAGGCGTTACTGAAGGAGTCTGGATGTATCCTTTTGCCCCCTGTCTATCAGCTGTTAAGTGGGTCTTGAACTTAAAGTTTTGCGCGTCTACTTCCAGATGTGAAGCCGGATAATCCAATACTGCTGCTTCTGCAACGTTGATGTATAAAGGTGATTTTCCTTCTTTTTTAAGCATTAATGGAGACTGAACTGCATTTTTCACCAAGCTCTGAGAAGCGTTGGCATCATATGCTTTATCCC
This sequence comes from Chryseobacterium tructae, assembly GCF_030409875.1. Classification (NCBI taxonomy): domain Bacteria; kingdom Pseudomonadati; phylum Bacteroidota; class Flavobacteriia; order Flavobacteriales; family Weeksellaceae; genus Chryseobacterium; species Chryseobacterium tructae. The sequence goes on from NZ_JAUFQR010000001.1 coordinate 3,478,037, forward strand.
ATTTTGCTGGAATTTCAGAAACTTTTGTTTCCTGATACTGATATTCCTGAGAGTCGTAATCTGCTACGATCCACCAAGCTTTCATATCAGTTGGGAAATCGATTTCAGAATCTTCCTCTCTGATCACGAAATAATTAAGATTTTTCTGTTGTGGAAACTCGTATCTGAATCCAAGCCCATCATTGAACAATCTGAATTTCACCACAATACTTCTGTCTGTAGAAGCCTGATTCAGCGTAAGTGCCAATTCATTGTAGTTATTGATATAATTTTTCTTTTCTCCCAAAACCGGCTGCCAGGTTTCGTTTTTGGAGTCTCTTTTTTCATCTACCTTCGCAAAACCGTTGTTAAGGTCGTATTTTGCGTCTTCTGGTTTGGCAATTTCAGAAGCAAATTTAATGGCTGTGTCTTTAAATAATCTCAATCCCAATTTAGAATCTTCTACTACTACCGCACCGTTGTATTTAAGGTTATAGAAAGGAACTCCATCTTTCAATTGGAAATTCATTTCAAATTTACCGTCCGGTGATTTAAAGATTGTGCTTTCACACCTACAAACATCATTGAGAGCAAGAGTGCTCCAACTGTAATTTTCTTCATAATGACTATTTATTAACTTAAAAAAATAAAGTGCTGCGGTAAAGCAGCACTTTGCTTTATTTTAATTTGATTTTTATTGACTTAAAATACTGGAATTAATGAAAACTCTCCTGTGATGTCATTAAAATAAACATCATAATTAAAATCTTCTTTTACAGGAATATTTCCACCATTAATTTCTGCTACTCCAAAAAACTCTTGAGCAGCTCCCCAGTTAGTACCCCAATCATGATCAGCTCTGAACTTTAGGTCTCCAGCATTTAATGCTACTTTCTTTTTCAACCAGATATGAGGATCAAAAGTTGATTTTTGTAAATCGACATCTGTATTCCAATCTCCTGAAGCTGTTCCAATCATCGAGACTATTGTATAAGCTTTAGTTGGATTAGGTATTGCTACTAATGTGTAGCTTAACGAATTAATATCAATAGTTAGTTTATAATATCCTGCTGTTTCTACCGGAATATTTCCCGAAGAGCCACTTGCGTCCAATGTTCCTGCTGCTCCCATTCCATATTGGAAGTCCCATGATCCAGGTGTTTGATTAGTTTTATTCCACCTTTTGCAAAATATCCGGTATAGGAATATTTCCCTGCTGTAGCGGATTTCTGTAAAGGGTATAATTTAGTATTAGTCGCTACATTATCCCAACCTCCTGCAGTAGCATCACCAATCAGAAAAAGGTCTGTATAATTATATACCGGTCCTAAAATATAGGGAGTTACCTGTAACTTTATTACATTGGAATAAAATTTAGCACCTCCTACTGCCGTCATAAGTCTTACTTCTATTTCATTAACAACATTAGCCGTTCCACCAAGACCTAATATTAGTGCATTCAACTGTTTATTGGTCATGGAAAAAGGAGATGATACAACATCTATTAATTTACTATCTTGGAAATTCTTTCCTTTCATTCCAAATTCTATCTGTTGTGTAGAAACAATAGAAAGATTGAAAGTAGATTTCGCCCATTTAAAGTTTACCGCAGTAACATCTACATTATTTTTGTCTAAAACAATTGTTGTTTTATCCGCAGAAATACTGCTTTGCGAAGTTTCATTAAGAATAGCCTGGTCTTCATCTTTTTCACAAGAAACAAGTCCCATTCCGATAAAAGCTATTGCTAATATTTTAAATATATTTTTCATTTTGAGCAATATTTTAAATTAATAACCAGGATTTTGAATCAAGTTAGGATTCGCTATAATATCTTTTGCAGGGATAGGATAAAGATTTCTGTAATCTTCTACACTTTTCCCATCTTTAACTCCTCCCTTCCAAGGCCATAAATATGAACTAGTAGTAAATTTGTTATAACGAATAAGATCTGTTCTTCTTGTCATTTCCCAACCAAGTTCTCTGCCTCTTTCATCTAATATATAATCAGTATTAATTGAAGCTACTGTCGAAGCTCCCGCACGGGATCTTAAAGCATTTACATATCCAAGAGCAGTAGCTGTATTACCTCCACTTCCACCTCTTAAAGTAGCTTCTGCATACATTAAATAAACATCAGCTAATCTAAATATAGGAATATCCGTATCACAGAAATTTCCTGATTTATCAGATCCTGGTACACCTGTACTTGTCAAGTTTTTATATTTAACAAATGCATAACCATCAGTAAAAACTCCAAGATCATTAATTTCAAGATTTTGTCCATCTGTGTAGAATTTACCTCTCTGATCAGAAGGTGAGCCTGCAAATAGATTCACATAGGCCTTGGTAGTCCTTAAGCCACCCCAACCTCCACTGATACCGAAATCAGAACCGGGCATACTTCCTCCTACACCAGCATGAATAAGATAAGTGGTTCCTCCTGACGTTTGAATATGAACTCCATCAAAAGCAACTGGTAGGATAATTTCTGGATTATTCTTATCATTATCAGCAAGGAATAAATCAGCATATTTTGTTTTCAGAGAATATCCTGCCTGTATTACTTTATTACAATAAGTGATACAATCTGTATAATGATTAGTGCCATTATACACCTGTGAATTAAGATATAGACGAGCTAGTAGAGACCAAGCAGCGGCTTTATCCACCCTACCATAAACATTTGATTTAGCATCTTTCAACTCTCCTGTTACTGCAAGAAGCTCACTTTCAATAAAATTAAAAAGCTCTGCACGAGTGATTCTTTTAGGAGGATTTATTGATCCTGGTAAGTAACTTTCATCTACAAAAGGAACATTACCAAATAGATCTAATGCATAATAATAAGACAATGCCCTTAGGTATCTTGCTTCAGCTCTCATATATTTAGCTTCAGCTAAATTAGTTCCGGTGATATTATTTGATGCTAATTTTTCATCTGTTACATTTCTCAAAAACTCATTACTTGTAGCAATCTGAGTAAAAATTCGATAATAAGCACCTTCTACAAATTCACTAGAGGAATCCCAAGTCATTTTATGGATAGTTTGCAAGGTTCCATCATTCCATGCTATTACCGCTTCATCTGTTGGTAAAGTCTGTAATGTATACAATACTCTTGTATACTGTGAAAAGTTCCCGTCAATCCCATTAATATCTGAGTTTCCACCATTAGCACCCTGTCCTCCATTGGCAAACCACCATATATCTTTGCTAATGCCATAGGATAATTTGCAAAATCTTTAAAAACACTAGCTGAAGTTATATCTGTAATAGGCTCTTGTTCTAAATCACTTACACAAGATGTTACAGTAAGCACGCTAAATAGGGCTGCAACTGCTATTATATTTGTTTTAAATCGTTTCATTTCTCTTAAAATTGATAGTTAAATCCTAAAGAATACACTTTTGGCATCTGATAATACCCGTTGTCAATATTTCCAAATACTTCAGGATCTATTCCTGAATATTTTGTAATTACAAATACATTTTGAAGCATTGCATACACTCTTATATTACTTCCTTTATAAAAAACATCTTTAAAGTTATATCCTGCATTGATATTATCCAACCTTAGGAAAGATGCATTTTCTACAAAAACATCAGAGAAATATTGTGGACTTGAAAACTTATGTTGTGCTGTAGTAGAATATACATTCTGTAGATAATTATTGGTTGTGAGTGATTGAATAGAGCTATTCGCAGCAGCATTATTATATACATAATTACCTAACACAGCCCTTGCACTTAAACCGATATCCCAGTTATTATGAGAAAATTTGGTATTAAAACCTATAATAGCATCAGGTTGTGTTGATTTATAATAATACCTATCATTAACATCAATTTTACCATCTCCATTTCTATCAACATATGCTCCATCTATTGGCTTTCCATTAGTATCAAAAACCTGTTGGAATACATAAAATGCATTAGGTTGATATCCTACAGTATGTGCCTGAATCGTATTATTAACACCTCCTTCAATTCCTCCTACTAAGATTCTGTAGGAAGTATCTGCTCCATTGATAAGTTTAGTAATTTTAGATTTGTAATGAGTTGCATTAAAAGATACTTCCCATGTAGTCTTTTCTTTCTTTATTGGAACAAACGTAACAGAGCCTTCTATCCCTTTCGTTTGCATATTTCCCACATTGAGAAGATTATGATTACTTAAATCACCAGCTGCAATAGGTGCGTCTACAATCAAATCTTTTGTATCTTTCTGGTAGACATCTATGGAACCGGTAATTCTATTATTCGCAAAGCCAAAGTCTATACCTGCATTTTTTGTTGTTGTAATTTCCCAGCTTAAATTTGGATTATAAATTTCTGGTCTCATCATAAAAAAGAACTGATCCCCAAATTGATATTCGGCTCCACTAGCACTTAAATTATAAGCAGCATAAGATGGGTAATTTCTTGGTTTATTTGTATCTAGTGTAGGAAGTTCCTGCTGTCCGGTTTTACCCCAACCTGCTCTCAATTTCAACACATTAATTCCTGTATCTTTAAGAAAGTTTTCTTCATTAATTTTCCAAGCTGCAGAAACTCCCGGAAAATTCCCCCATACATTACTTTTTGTCCCATTATAGAATCTTGAAGAACCATCTCTTCTTATGGAAGCTGAAAGAATATATTTGTTAGCGATTGTAAAAATACCTCTTCCATAAAAGGATAATAATACATTTTTAGTTTCAAAATCATTAGTAAATGAATTTTGTCCCCTTCCTTTAAATGTAGTTGATCCAGGAATAATTGTATGAAAATCCTGATATGAGTAACCAGCAGTAAGATCAACAGTTGTAGAAATAGAATTTATTGTTTTTAAGTAACTTAAATAAGTCTCCAACAATTTATTCTTTTTCTCCATAGTATACTGATTATATGTACCCAAGTCTGTAATACCTGCTCTATAAATAGGACTTACTGTCTTTGCTCCATTACTTTTGGAATAGTCATATCCAGCATTCACATTAACATGTAAATCAGGTAAAAAATGCAACTTATAATCCAATTGGATATTTCCAAGTCCTCTCCATACAGAAGATACATCACGTACACCATTTAATAGCCCTAAGGGGTTAGAAGTACCATTTACATTAAGACCTGTAATTTTATTATTAGAATCCAACCACTCATAGAATCCACCATAGGCCGAATTACCAGAATATATAGGCTGTGTTGGATCAAAATAAGTAGCAGCTTTAATTACTCCACCATCAACAAATCTATTATCTGAAAAAGTTCCCTTAACATTAACATTTACTGTTAAATGATTATCAAAAAACTTAGGATTTAAATTTAAGCCTACGGAAGTCCTTTTAAATGAGTTCGTTTTTACAATACCATTTTGATCATTATATCCAATCGACAAACGGTATGGCAGCCATTTTACTCCCCCGGAAAATGCCAAGTTATTATCTGTTCCCCAAGCAGCTTGATAAATTTGGTTCTGCCAGTTGGTATTGGATGTTCCTAATCTTGCAGCATTAATAGCAACAGATGGATTGGTTTGTGCAAGCTCATTTACAAATGATCTGTATTCATTTGCATTAAGAACATCTACATTTTTCATTTTTGTCGAAACAGAAGCCATTGTTGAAAAATTGACCTTGAATCTCCCGGCAGATCCTTTTTTAGTGGTAATTAAGATAACCCCATTAGAAGCTCTGTTACCATAGATCGCTGTAGCCGAGGCATCTTTAAGAATATCAAAACTTTCAATATCGTTCGGGTTAATCAATGATAATGGATCTGAAGCTCCATTTACTCCTGTAAAATCTTGTGGTACGCCATCAATTACAATAAGTGGGGAGTTTTCACCATTTAAAGAAGAAGTTCCTCTGATTCTAATCTTAGTTCCAGAACCTGGAGCTCCACTATTGTTTGTGATCTGCACTCCTGGAGTCTTTCCCTGGATCAGTTGTCCTGCAGAAGTTGCTCCTCCATTAAAATCTTTAGCCGTAACTGAAGTAATAGATCCTGTTAAATCTGTTTTCTTCTGTTTACCATATCCGATCAATACAACTTCGTCGATTTTCTTTTCCTGAGGAATAGAATCTTTTGTCTGCGCGTGCATTACTGTACTTGCCAGTAAAAAAGCGGGCGCTATTTTTAATACCGTTGTAAAATTCTTCACAATTTTATTTTTATAGTTTCGTTTTTCAATCTATTTCTGGCCTGAAGCCAGTCTTGCAATTTAAAAAAAAATTAGAATTATTATAATTTTAATATAAATTATGATAAAATTATGTATATTACGAAACCGTTTTTAGTTAAAATTTTACCTATCAATATTTTACACGATAGTATGCTATGCATAATATTTACTTTAGATTAACAAAAAGTTAAACATTCGTTTAACTTAATTTCATATTCAAGCTCGGAAAATGACAACATTCATCATAATAACTCCACAAAGAGCGGTATTCAAGAGATAATCCTTATCTTTGTAGTCAAAACTTTACTATAAATGTCAAACAGAAAGATGATTACGGCAGCTTTGCCTTATGCAAACGGTCCGGTTCATATAGGGCATTTGGCAGGTGTTTATATTCCTGCGGATGTTTACGCAAGATTTCAGAGAAGATTAGGAAAAGATGTAGCGTTTATCTGTGGTTCAGATGAGCACGGTATTCCTATTACCATAAGAGCTAAAAAAGAAGGAGTTACGCCTCAGGATATTGTAGACAAGTATCACGGGATTATTAAGAAATCTTTTGCTGATTTGGGAATTTCATTTGATGAGTATTCAAGAACCACTTCCCCAAAGCATTATGAAACCAGTCAGGATTTCTTTAAAGTTCTTTACGAAAAAGGAAAATTTACTGAAGAAGTTTCTGAACAGTATTTTGATGAGCAGGCAGGAGAATTCCTTGCAGATCGTTATATTGTAGGAACTTGTCCGAACTGTGGTAACGAGAATGCTTATGGAGATCAGTGTGAGAAGTGTGGTTCTACCCTTTCTCCGTCAGAATTGATCAATCCGAAATCAATGCTTAGTGGAAATGTTCCTATTCTTAAAGATACAAAGAACTGGTATTTACCTCTTAATGAATACGAAGACTTCTTGAACGAATGGATCATTGAAGGTCATAAAGATGACTGGAAACCTAATGTATATGGCCAGGTTAAATCATGGTTAAATGATGGTCTGAAACCACGTGCCATGACCAGAGACCTAAATTGGGGTGTTCCGGTTCCACTTCCAAACGCAGAAGGAAAAGTTCTTTATGTTTGGTTTGATGCTCCAATTGGATATATTTCATTCACCAAAGAATGGGCTGAGAAACGGAAAAGACTGGAAAGATTACTGGCAAAATGAAAACAGTGACCTGGTACACTTTATCGGAAAGGATAATATCGTATTCCACTGTATTATCTTCCCAGCCATGATGAAAGCTCACGGAGATTATATTATGCCTAAAAATGTACCTGCTTTTGAATTCCTGAACCTTGAGAATGATAAAATCTCTACTTCAAGAAACTGGGCAGTATGGGCACATGAATATGTAGAAGACTTCCCTGGACAACAGGACGTTTTAAGATACGCATTGCTTTCATCGGCTCCTGAAACTAAGGATAATAACTTTACATGGAAAGATTTCCAGACGAAGAATAATTCTGAATTGGTAAACAAATTTGGTAATTTTATTAATAGAGTTATTTCCTTCACAAATAAGAATTTTGAAGGAAAAGTTCCAGATGGGATCTTAGATGAAACAAGCAAAGCTGCAATGAAAACAGCAATTGAAGATGTTAAAAATTACCTTGAAAAATATGAGTTTAGAAATGCTTTAAATGCATTTATGGGCTTAGTAGACTATGGTAATTTATATCTTCAGAACGCAGAACCTTGGAAAACTATTAAAAATGATCCAAAAGAAGCTGCACAATCTTTATTTGTAGGAGCTCAAATTGCAGCAGTAATAGCACAGCTATGTGAACCATTTATGCCATTCTCTGCAGAAAAACTATTTGAATATTTCAATATTGAGAAAAAGAACTGGAACGATTTAGAAAACACTGAAATTCATATCGCAATTGGACATAAAATTGAGGAAGCTCCTCTGTTATTCAATAAGGTTGAAGACAATGTCATTGAAGCTCAGATTCAAAAGCTGGAAGACACCAAACAAAGCAATAAGAAAACCAACCCTAACGCTAATCCAATGAAAGAAGAAATCACTTTTGATGATTTTACTAAAATAGATCTTAGAACAGCAACCATTTTAGAAGCTGAAAAAGTAGAAAAAGCAGATAAATTACTGAAACTGACTGTTGATACAGGAGTAGATGTAAGAACTGTGGTTTCAGGAATTGCAGAAAGCTTCACTCCTGAAGAGATAGTAGGAAAACAAGTAATGATCTTACTAAACCTTGCTCCAAGAAAGATCAGAGGTATTGAATCTCAAGGAATGTTGTTATTAACGACTAAACCAGATGGTAAATTATCTTTCGTAACACCGGATGACAGTAATGTCGAAAACGGTATTGAGATCGGATAATTATCTCTTATTATAAAGATTAAAGGCTGTTTCTATAAGAAGCAGCCTTTCTTTTTGATGATAGCGTTATTGATATAAAATATTCTCTCGCAGATATAACAGATTTCGCAGATCGTTCCAAAATAAGTTTTGGCTAAAGCCAATCAGATAAGGTAAAAAAATAAAGCGGGCTAAAGCCCGCTTTTATTAAATTGCATTAAAGCATTTTATTTTTTAGTCAGTTTTGCTAAGTAAGAATCTTCATCCTTCAAAACATTTTCTATCTTAAATCCATTGTTCTCAGCCGCATTTTTTAAGGTATTGAAATCAAGATACAGCCATGTGATCGGTTTTTCAGATTCTCCTTTATAATGAACAATATATTCAAGTTCTCCGTAATATCCACCGGCAGGAATATATACTCCGCCGTCTTTATCACGGTCAAACATATAAAGAATATCTGTACTATCGATCAGGATCTGGCCTCCTTCATTCAGTAATGCTCCTAATTTTTGAAGATAAGTATCAATCTTAGATAATCCTTCAAAAATTCCGGTACCATTCATTAATAACAAAACAGTATCAAACGTTTCTCCTGAAAAATCAAGAATATTTGTACAAACGGCCTTCTTAATTCCTCTTAATTGACAAACCTCAACAGATTTGGGTGAAATATCCAAAGCTGTAACCTCAAGATCAGCTTCATCCTGAAGATACAAAGCATGCGAACCGGCTCCGGCACCAATATCCAAAACTTTCCCTTTGGAGAGTTGCAATGCTTTCTGCTCAATGTCATTCATTTCTTCAAAATCCCTGAACAAATAGTCTACAGGTAGTTCATCCAGTTCAGAAATTGACGTTTCAGTCTGCAGGTCTGCAGGATTCTCGTCATGATAAAAATCCCAGATGGCTTGGCCCATTAAATCTTTCATAGTGGCAAAGATACGGGTTCGGGGTTCAATGTTCAAAGTTTTTGATTGAATGTTACGAGTTGCGGGGTTCTTTTGTTGCTAGTTCTTTTTTGTTGCTGGTTAGTTAGTTAATGATGAATCTTGATTAATAATTTTACATTAAAAAAATCAGTATTGACATCTACAAACCTCATCCCTATTTCATGGGATATTTCCCTAACCCCTACAACCTACCGTCTTCTACCTATTCTATTGAATCTTTTTCTTCGTGTCGGTCTGCCTGTGACTCATTTTCTGCTTTACCTGCTTTCCAATAAGAAAATGCGTAGAGTTCTTTGGATGTCCAATTCTTTTCTTTTCGAAGATAGGTACGGATTTCTTTAACGCTGGAAAATTCACATGCTACATATCCGAATTTTGAAGTTTCAGGAATCTCAATACTCTTTATTACATCTGCAATTTCACTGCTGATTTGAGGTTGAGAATTGTGAAGCCATTTAAACTCAATATCCGCTTTGGTTTCCAGAATCTGCTCATCTTCTTTTCCATGAACCTCAATAATACAGATTCCCTTTGCCGTTTCCGGAAGGGTTTCTAAAATGGCACTCAAAACAGGAATTGCAGTAGCATCACCCGCTAATAAATACCATTCCGCTTCAGGATACAGCTCTTTTCCATCCAGGCGCATCATAACACCAAGTTTTCCCCCTGCTTCTGCTTCTCTTGCCCATTTTGAGGCCGGCCCGCCGTCTCCGTGATCTGCAAAATCTATGAACACTTCATTCTTTTCCAGATCAATCCCCCTATGGGTATATGTTCTGATAGACGGAGCCACTTCTTTGGGTGGATATACCCATTCATCATTTTCTATCGTCGGAAAATGTACTTCGTTTAATCCAACCGGAGGAATAGCAATTTTATTATTATCTCCTATTGTGGTATTTTTAAACAAATGAACTTCAGGAGAATACAGATACACTCTGATAAAATGGTCAGTGATGTATTCTTTTCTGGTTACTTCGGCAATGAACTGCCCTGTTGAAATTTGAGCCATAACTGAAATGTTTTTAAAATTAAAATCCGGCTTCCGATCAATATCAGAAACCGGATTTGTAGAAAGTATTTGATCTAGATTAAAGCATTATTACCTTAATCTTATTTTTTTAAAATTCAAAGGTATAAGACAGATTAAATGTTCTGCCTCTTCCTTTATAATTAAACAGATCCGGAATTCCATAGCTTGAATATAAAACCTGTGAACGCTTGCTCCAGATGGTCTGATAATCTGTATTAAACAGGTTCTGAATCCCAAGGTTGAATTTTCCAAAGTTGAATCTGTAGCCTATCATAAGGTCAGAGGTATTGTACCCCTCCACTACATTCTTAAGCTCGTCCGTTTGTTTAAAATTCTGTAACGACTGGAATCTGAATGACCAGTTTTTTACATTATATCCAATATACGTCACCAATTTTGACGGTGAAGCATTGTATATTTCCTGTTTCTGCCATTCTCCTTTGTTGTCTACCTCAGATTTAATCAATAATCCGCTTGCTCCGAAATACACTCCGTTGTTCATGGAATAGGAAATCTCAGCTTCAATTCCCATATTTCTTAATTTCAGATCGTTAACAAGAATCTGGAATGTATTTTTATCTACCGCTACAGTTTTGTCAGAATTACTTAAGAATCCGGCAACCTGTGCTCTCAATCCACCTTTATTAATACGGTATCCTACTTCAAACTGATTGGTTTTGATGGCCTGTAAAGGCTGCTCTTTGACATTGATACTGGAAACTACATCCCAATGGGTTCCGTTCAGTTTATAGGTTCCTATTCCATAATATTTAGCAGGATCTGCTAAGCTTGCCCCTTGGGAAAATGTTCCCCATACCTGGTGCTGCTCACTGATTTTATACAGTAATCCAGCATTGGCTAATGTGACGTTATACGAGCTTTCTCCTCCCGGAATGGCTGAAGCAGAGGTTCCATATCCCATAGCAATCTGTGTCTGTTGTACAGATCCTACAAAATCATCCATTTTCACATTGATATGCTGGTAACGAACTCCTGCATTAAGCTGCAACTTAGGAATGATATTATATTTTGCCTGTACATATCCTGCATAACTTTGTGAATGGTTGGTAGGATATCTTCCCAATCTATATTGAGTTTCATTGATTAATCCACCACTTGACATTGTTTTGGTAATGTCATACACCGACTGAGTTCCTTCAAATTTTTCAAAATCTATATCTGCTCCATAAGTAACATTCAACCCTTTCCATGATTTTGATAATAGAGCTTTAATCCCTGAATAATAAGTATCTTGTTGTGAGGAAGACATATAAGCCATACTCCCTTTTTCCAGCTTTACATTTCCAGGAAAAGGATAGAATCCTAATTTCTCACCCCTCGTCGCAAGCTGAACGTATAGATCCTGCCCGCCCAGAATATTATTTCCATTATAGGCTAATGTTGCCATATAACGCTCTGTTCCTACATTTTTATCGGAAGAAAAGCCATCCCTCATTTGTAATAAGCTTCCGTCTTTCTTTGTAAAAGCGTTTAGGTTTTCCCCTAAATACAAACTTCTATCGCCATTGAATTTAGAATTATAATATTGAACAGAGGCTGTTATTTTATGCTTATTATTGAACTGATAACCTCCGGTCGCCAGGATGTCAATCGATTGGTTGTACTGAAGATCGGTTTGGGTAATGTCTGTAAACAGCTGCTTCTGATCAGCTCCATATACTCCACCATTCTGTTGATAGGCAACTCCCAGCCTTCCAAAGAACTTCTCTCCTTTTCCTGCAATAGATTGTGCTGCACGGAAATCATGGTCATCTTTCCCCATAAATCCTGTACGCACACCCAATTCAGTTTCTCCACTGATTCCTTTTTTGGAAGGTGTTTTAGTAATAATATTAATGATCCCACCGGTTGCATTTCCACCATAAATTGAACTTGCCCCGGAAAGGACTTCAATTCTTTCAATATTAAACGGATCAATGGCATCCAGCTGCCGGCTGATTGCACGGATACTGTTTAAAGAAACCCCGTCTATCATCACCAAGGCAGAACGTCCTCTCATGTTTTGACCATAGTTTGTTCGCCCTTGTGGGCCAATATCCATACTTGGAATTAAAATGGACAACATTTCCTTAATGGGAACTCCACTTTTGGCCTGTTCCTGGATCTTTTCTTTCTGAACTACCCAAACGGTACCGGGAATTTCAGATATTTTGGTAGGTTTCCTTGATGCTACGATGACAACATCTTCTATACCTTTAGAGGCTATAGAGTCTTTAACTGTTTGGGAAAATAGTAATCCCGATGCTAATAGACCTATGAATGCATACTGCTTTTTCATTCCTTCAAATCAAAGTTTTATAATCGGGCAAAGATAAACCTTATTTAGAACTAATAAAAATAATAAAAGATGAAATTTTCCTTTTTTTAAAGATGGAAGCTGGAAGAAAGGAGGATGGAAGTTATTTATGTCATCAGTATAGCTATAACTACTTTTCAATAATTTTCTTACATTGAGCAACAGTCTTTAACCGTCTATTATAGCTTCCTACTTCCAGCTTACTGCCTTATAAAACTTAAGTTCAATAGGCAATAGTACATCTATAAAAATTGAGATATAGATGTTAACCGTCTATCATAACTTCCCTCTTCCAGCCTCCAGCTTCCCTCCTGTTATCCCCAAAAAATCATAAGATCCCAGCCCAATTAAGGACCAGGATCTTACTGTGAAAAACAAGGTATCTTTACATCGCAGGCCCAGCTGCGTCTTTTATTTCTTCTAATAATTTTTTGCGTTCACGAAGTCTTCTTCTTGCAATTACAGATTTACCCCCAAGAACTCTAACGAATCTAAAGTATTGGAATCGTTTGGCTCCGAAATGATGAGTAATCACATAAAGCAAAACTCCAAAACCAATAAGGATAATATATCCGAATATCTTTTTAGTAGCTACCAGAATCGCATTAAGCTGAATGGCTTTCATATTGGCCATCACATTCTGTGGAGTTACCGTCATGCCATCCATATAAACCGCAAGATCTCCTATTGCAGTAACCTGAAAACGGTACTGTAACCATGAATATAAGGTTGAAAATATACCTACTGCCAGAAATGTTCTCCAAACCAATACCAATCCGATGGCTGCCAGCATTTCATCCATTTCAAGTTTATCCAGAGTATAAAACCATACCGAGATAAACAGCGAACACATTCCATAGCCTTTTAAAAACATAGGTAAGTACCAGTTATCATAATTGAATTCCAGAACCATAGAAAAGTACAAGATAATCGCATATCCTATCATTCCTGAAAATCCTGAAAAAATATACATTTTCAATGGTTTTTCTTTTTTAAACCAAAATATAGCAATTACCCCAGCCACAATGATTCCCGGAATCATCATCATGCTCAATTTCGCATTCGTTAGCTGATCATACCCTAAAACTCCTACAGCAAAAGTATTCTGAAGAGAAGCCGTTCCTAAGAACATCCCCAGCCAGAACAGCATAAATAAACCGTTCTGCACATTACTTTTTGTAAAAATTTTAAAAGAAAGATAAGGTCTCTTTAAAGTTAACTGACGAATGGAAAGCAATGCAAAACTTACAAAAGCGGCAATACTTGAATTAATGATATTCTTTGAATTCAACCAGTCCTGTTGTCTTCCGAATGCATACACATAAGCCGAAAACATAAAGGTCGAAATGAAAAGCAGGATACTCAGCCAGTCAATATAATGCAATGGAACTTTCAGGGCAAAGTATTTGTTATGCATGAAAATCCAGTGTATCAAAGCTAAAATAAAGCATAAAACTGCTGTAAAAACATAATAATGCTGCCAATTATAAAGAAGAGCAAACTCCGCTGAATAATACACAGCCACCTGATTCATCACAAGAACAAATGTATAAAATGCTCCATAAAAAATTCCTCTGTTCCCAATCATTACCATCAATGGCAGGAAGAGTTCTATAGTTACCATCATCTTCATAAATCCTATCAGTAAAGCGGAAAAAACGAAGATCATCGGTTGTAAAGTAGTAGAATTGATGTAGCTTAGTAATCCTAAAAGAACCAATAGCAGCACCATTTTGTCTCTTACTTTAAACCTCATTTTAATTCTGATGACAACCGGCATACAGGCTCCCATTCCTATCGTGGTCGCGTAATTCGCCCACATAAAATATTCTGTCATAGCTCCGGTACCACTCACCAGAGAACTTATGTTCCCTGTATACACCCCACCAATCGGCATTACTACGGCAAGCAGCAATACAATCAGCAGGAGCTGTACGGGTTTCGGTACCCAATCGCTATATAATCCTTTGTTGTACATATTTTAGATATTAGATTACAGATATCAGATAACAGACTTTACCAATTCAGCCTTTAATCTTTATTCCACATATCAAGTCTGAAATCTGACCTCTGATATCTTTTAGTCTTTATTAATATTCACATTCATATTCATCCCTGCACTCAGTTTCTCAAGATTTTCTTTTTTATTAGAAGCAGTGAACTCTATTCTTACAGGAATTCTCTGTTGTACCTTGATGAAGTTACCGGTAGAGTTATCTGTTGGTACATTTGAATATCTTGACCCGGTCGCTGCAGAAACAGCAGTTACTACTCCTTCAAACTGCTTTCCTCCCAAAGCATCTGCCGTCATCATCATTTTCTCTCCTACTTTAATATTAGGCATTTGGCTTTCAAGGAAGTTGGCTGTTACCCATTTCTGACCGTTTAACACGATCGTTGCCACTTGCTGACCCGGTTGTATTAATTGTCCTTCCGAGATCGTTCTTCTCCCCATCACTCCATCATAAGGAGCAGTGATTACAGTATAAGAAAGATTAATTCTAGCCATATCCAACGCAGATTTTGTTCTTTTAATCTCTGCATCATTGATTCCTAGTTTGCTTTTCACTTCTGTTGTAGAAAGGTTTGCGGATTGTTTCTGATTCACTAAAGTCTCGTAGGAAGCCTTTTGAGCATCATACTCAGTTTTCACCTGATCATATTGTTGTCTTGTCACTGCCTCTGCAGATAGAAGATTTTTGTATCTGTTCAGGTTTTGCTCAGCATTCCAAAGTCTTGCTTTTGCTCCTGCAATATTGGATTCCATAACATTTACGTTATTGGAAACCGTGTTTACGGAAGAACTTGTTGCTGTTTTCTGAGCCATTGCATTTTGGTAAGCAGCTTCAGCCTGCCCTAATTGAGTAAGGATTTCACGTTCATCCAAAACAACCAATGTATCTCCTTTTTTTACTCTTTGGTGCTCAATAAATTTAATTTCTTTGATATAAGCAGAAACCCTGGTATTAATTGGGTTAATGAATTCTTCTACCTGTGCTGCTTCTGTATAGGTTTTATTCCCAATATGGAAATATTCACGGATGAGCCAGAATAATCCAAAACCGATGACCAGAAAAACGATAATATTGGAAATGATCGCTCTGATTTTATTTTTCTTGTTCTGTTTCTTTTTGCCATCTCCGCTTGGTCTTGCTGGAGTTGGTGTTGTATTTTGAGTAGTTTGTTCCTTGTTTTCCATTGTGTTGATTTCAGTTTAAAAATTAAAGAGTTCCTGTAGATTTCAAAAGGTTATAATATTGATACAAAACATTGATTTCTGCATTAGCATAATCCAGTTCTGACTGTAATTTCTGGTTCTGTGCATCAATCATTTCAGCCTGCACAGCCAATTGGTTCAGATATTTGGCTTCGGTAATTTTGTAGTTTTCCTCTGCCAGCCTTTTGGAATCATTAAGGATGTCTGCCTGCTGAATAGCTTCCTGATATTTGGTATATGCTGCATTCACACCCATATCTACATTCTGCTGTACCAAAGTCATTGCATCATTGGCCTGATTTTTCTGCAGTTCACCTAATTTTACTTTTTCTTTTGTTTTATAGAGGGTATCGATATTGTAACTAAGAGAAACTCCTGTCTGCCAGCCCCCTGAATACATATCCAAGACAGGGTTTCTCGTAGTAATTGGTCTTTGTAGTGTATATCCACCGAATCCAGCCAGAGTAGGCATATTATCGGTTTTTATAATCTCAATATTCTTATCGGCAACCGCAATATTTTTTTGTGCTGATCTCAGCATTGGATTGCTGTCGTGAGCAAGACTCATATAATAATCCATTCCGATTCCTGCTTCTTTATTTTCAAGATTTTCAGTAGGAACGATTTCTGTGTCAGAAGATAAACCTAATGTAATATTTAAATTATAATTAAGGATTTTTCTATTATTGGAAAGCGTCAGAATTCCCTGATCCAGATTTTTAAGAGCAAGCTCACCACGAATCACTTCGTTTCTGGTCACCATACCCTGCTGATAGAACTTCTGGATATTTTTAAGACGTTCCTGAGCTAACTTTTTGTTATTCTGAAATACTTCTTCCTGATTGATAATTTTATAAACATCCAGATAATTTGAAATTACTAAAAATCTCACATCCTGTTTGTTCTTTTCAAAATCCAACTCGGAAAGCTGTTCACGAAGACCTGCCATCTCAATAGATTTGTTAACCAATCCACCTTTGAAGATCAGTTGCGTTGCCTGAACTGCATACGAACTTCCATAATGAGGCATTGGAATCTTTGTAGAGTTTGAAAAATCTTTATCAATGGCTACTGCGTCACCTAAATAGAATTGGCTTGTAGAAGCTGTGATGGTTGGAAGTTTCTGAAGCTTAACAACATTGATATTTTGCTTGGCAATATCAATATTCTGAGCCGAAACCTTCAACTGCTGATGATTCTGGATAGCCAAATCGGCCACCTCACCTGCGGTCATCTGTTTTACCTGTTGCGAAAAAAACAGCGCAGGAAAAGCTGCTATCAAAACTGATAGTGCTGTTTTTATTTTCTTTGTCATTTTACCTTGTTTTACAGATGCAAAGTTAGGGCAACAACAAATTCAATCAAATGTTTGAATTCTGGAAAAAGATGTTCAAATGTAGGATTTTAGTTTTCGAACTGATGTCTGTATTGTCTTGGGCTTACTTCCAGATGTTTTTTAAAAAAGTGAGAAAATGCGTATTGATCACTAAAACCAAGGATAGAAGAAATTTCAGAGACCGGTTTACTGGAAGAGTTTAAAAGCACTTTTGCTTCGTTAATTACAATTAAAGCAATAACATGACTGGCCGTCTTCCCTGTTACTTCCTTCACTACCGACGAGAGATGTCTGGTTGTAATAGATTGCCGCTCGGCGTAAAACTCAACCGTTCTTTCGGTAAGATGATATTCGGAAAGGTCTGTCAGAAAAACGAAAACGATTTCTTCCTGTCTAGACATCTGATTCATAGAATTATTGTCTTCTTTGGAAATAATCCCTGCCATCTGATAACAGAATACAGAGAAAAGATGTTCTACCATTTCTTTTTTATAGAGCATTTCGGTTTCAGAATCAAGAATGTATTTCAGGAAGTTGACACTTTTCCACACCACCTCCATTTCATCTTCAGGAAACGGTACTCCTTTATTCATCTGTTGTCTGAAGTATCTATAAGTAATCAGTCTGTTGAATTTCAAAGACAATGCAGAGATGAATTCTCTTTTATAGGAAACCATCCTGGATTGAAAATCGTCACTCACAGCCACTACTTCATAGATAGTTTGGGGATCAGTCACCATAAACATATTGGCAGAAACCTCCAGATCACTGAAATGCTGGCGAAGTTTTATCGTCCCGGATTTAATAAAAATAAAGGCAGGATTTTCGGGCCGGAATGGTTTATCTACGGCAATTCTCTCAAAAATATTACGTTCTGTAGAGATTTCTACTCCGAACTTTTCTAAGGCAGACATAACACAAATGTAAGCAAACTTCTCACTGATTACAAAATTTTATTATTTTAGCACCAATCCAATTCCTGTCAGTATGAGAAAGGTTGATTTATTATTTGCAGAGTATAGTAAAAGCCATAGAAATGCGACTAACAAGTTCATTCATTGGTTTTGTGTGCCTTTAATCTTTTGTTCTATTCTAGGATTCATTTCCCTGATTCCTTCACCCCATTTCTGCATTTCTTACTTTGGATGCATCAGCATCATTAGTTTAATAGCCATTGTACTTATAAGCTTGTATTATATGAGATTGTCTTTGCTCATTGGGCTGATTATGATTGTTATAATGCTGTTGGCAGAACATTTCATCTACCTTACCAATATCAGCTTGAATAAACAGTCCTGGGTTATCTATCTTGGCGTTTTTGTCATTACCTGGATCTTTCAGTTTATTGGGCATAAGATTGAAGGAAAAAAGCCCTCTTTCCTGAAGGATATTCAGTTTCTATTGATTGGCCCTATCTGGCTTTTAAGTTTCGTTCTTAAAAAAACAGGGATCAGATATTAACGTCTTGGCTTATTCTTTTAAATGATTTCTGGATGTTTGCTTTTCTAAGCATGGTTTTTGATAGTATTCATGAAAAATTAACTTTCCATGAGAACGATACTATTACCTTTATTATGCCTTATTCTTATTAACTGCAGTAAACAAAAAGCTGATAAGATATTATCTGCAAATGCAGATATAGCAGAAATGATTATTGAGGATAAAGTTGCAGGCAATACTCCACCTCCACCTCCTTCTGCTGCAGAGGAACCTGATAACTCTAATGCCACAACATCTTTAAAAGATAGTATCTCCAGAAAAATCATTAAAAACGGAGAAATGAGAGTTCAGGTGGGAGATATTAAGAAAGCCCAGAGTCAGGTAAATGACATCCTGAAAAACAACAGGGCTTATATCGAGAAAGAAGAGTTCGAGAATACAGATATCAATGAAAATATGAATCTTACCATCCGGGTGCCTCATAAGAACTTTGATGCGCTTGTAAACTCATTTTCCGATGGCGTAGGTTCGGTATTGTCTAAGAATATCTCCTCCAATGATGTTACAGAGGAATATACTGATGTATCCATAAAACTGGCTAATAAAAAAATATATCTGGAAAAGTATAGGGATATGCTCAAAAGTGCTGCTACTACAAAAGATATGTTGGAAATTCAGGAAAAGATCCGGGCGTTAGAAGATGAGATTGATGTAGCTGAGGGAAGACTTCGTTTTATTGATGACCGGGTGAATTACAGCACTTTAAACCTAAGTTTATATAAAGCAAAAATAAGAAGTTCTGCCACGTCAAAAATTGGATTTGGAAGTCGCTTTGTAGATTCCCTGACGGAAGGCTGGAACAGCTTTATAGCCTTTTTATTAGGAATTATTTCCTTCTGGCCTTTCTTCTTACTCATTCCTGTTATCGTTGCTCTTTGGAGAAAATGGAAAAAGAAAAAACAATAAATTTCTTTATAAATTAACAAAGCCGAAACTCTATTGAATTTCGGCTTTTATTTTAATTTGCATATTTCGTGGGAAGATCCGGATACACATCTTTTAACGGAATCGCTTTCCCTGCTTTAGAGAGTTCGGCTTTTGGAAAAGCGTTTTTAAACAATTTAAAAGTAATCACCATAGGTTCATTCCCCTTTATCTGATTTAGCTCTTTAAAAGCATCCAAAATTTCCTGACTATCGAAAGAATAATTGCTCCCATATCTCTGTGTATTTCCCCAGTCTATTAAAAATCTATTGGGAAGATTTCTTGGCTTCACCTCTTCAAATGTTTCATCATCAGTTTTCATTGGTTTATCATCAAATGCATAAGCTGAAATCTCCGAAATTTTCTCAGCATTCTCAGTTTCAATTTTTGCTATCCATGAATATTTTTGAGTAAGAAGATCCGAATACTCTGAAACTCCTTTCAGAGAAGGAAAATCATTATATTCATCACCTGAATACTTTCTATAAACCAACATTTTTAATGTCCCCGGAAATTCTTTTGCCTGAAAATTTCCTATTACTGCTGATTCAACACTCTTACTCCCCGATTGTTCAATCTTCAAAGAGATTTTTCCTTTCGATTGAATCTCCACTCGTAAATTAGCTCCCAACGTTTTATTTTTCAAAGAACTTTTCATTTTTTCCAAAGGAAGTTTTGTATTCAGCTGATAGAACTTTTTCTCTTCAACAGAATAATATTTAATAGATAAAGAATCAGGCAGCAAATCATCCTGAGTCCAAAAATACGCAGAATCAGACCCTTTTTTTGAAACAATTAATTGAGGAGAATCGTGCTCTAATCTATTTTCAGATTGATTAAAGGTATTGATAAAAACACCATCAAGAATCTTTAGCATCCCGGATTTCTCATCTTTTGAATTCGGTTCTACGCTTATGATTTTTGCTGACCAGCTCAGTTTATCAAATTCCTTCTTTTTCACTAAAGTAATTCCATACAAAATAACCAGCAAAATAAAAACGCCTGCCAGACAAAAATTCAGATAATCTATGACCGTTTTTTTCATATTCTTAGTGGTTAAAAGATCTTCCTAATGCTCCTAAAAAACTTAACGTAATAAAGACTAGAATAGAAATACCTACCATAAAAAAAGTAAAATACTTAAATCCTTTTTTATACTTAGATTCTCCGATCAACAAAGTAAGAAAAACAGAAATTCCCGGAATAAAAAAGCAAGCAACAGCCAAGGATAGTCCATCCCCCATTTTAACCCCAAAATCTATATAATCAAGATAGTAAATAAGCAATACCTTAATACAAAACAATAGAAAAACGGTAAGAAATGGGTTATTCTTCATCATTATTTTTTTATTTTCCTAATAAGAATACGGCAGGAACTTTATGCAACTCAGGCTTTTGTTTTTGCCAGTCTTTTATTGTTTTTGTTTTGATAAATTCGTGTTCCGGATCATTGATATTGGCAGCGATACAAAGCTTGGTATTGGGAGATAAAAACTTTAAAAGGTCTTCAATAAGCTGATTATTTCTATATGGGGTTTCCATAAAGATCTGTGAATACCCTGTTTTCTGAACCAATCCTTCAAGGTTCGTCATCTGCTTCTTTTTTTCTCCTTTATCGATGGGAAGGTATCCATGGAAGGTAAATTCCTGCCCATTAAACCCACTGGATATTAAAGCCAGAATAATAGATGATGGCCCTGAGATAGGAATAACACGGATATTTTTTTCATGACACCATTTTACCATCAGGTTTCCCGGATCTGCAATACAAGGCAATCCTGCTTCTGAAAGCAATCCGAAATCCTGTCCTTTCAGCATAAGTTGTTGAGCTTCTTTAATATCGGCATTTTCCGTATACTTATCCAACAAAAATAGTTTCAGATCTGATTGTTTCTTTTCAGGAGCAAAGAATTTAACGACCTTTCTGGCGGTTTTCTCATTTTCCACAAAGAAGTAATCCGTTTGCATGATATATTCCTTAATAACAGGTGCAAAATGAGTAATAGAGGTATTTTCTGATAAGTAGGCAGGGAGTAAAAAAAGCATTGTTTTATTTTTTAGTTCTTTCGTTTAATGATGGTTGTGGGAAGTATTTTGCAAGATCCATGGAGAAGGTTACAGAGGTTATTTTCCAAATTCCGTTAATCTTCATCAGCGTCCAGATTTCTTTTCCCCAGTTTTCCATTTTTCCTTCATACCAAAAACTGTAATCGAAATTGGCAGAAGCTACCGCTCCATCTTCAACGATTTTAATATTGTCAAATTTTTCTTCAGACTTGTCGTCTTTAAAGCCTTTGATGAAAGCTTTATAATCATCAGCAAAATAATATTCTGCTTTAGGATTTTTCTCCAGACGTTTCGCCTGTGTCCTGTCTTTATAGATTCCAGTCCAGAGCACTGGTTCCTGAAATAGCGACAGGTATTGAGCTTCATTTCTTGTTTTAATACTTTCCATAAAGTCGTTCATTACTTTAAGGATTTCGTTTTCATCTTTCGTTTGAGCGAAGGAGAAATTAAAGCTTACGATGAGTAGTAATAGCAGTTTTTTCATGGTTATGTTATTAGGATTTGCTTTCTGATGGCATCACATCCTTTCTCCAAAAGCTGGAAAACATGTTCAAAATCTTGCATATCTCCCCAATAAGGATCCGGAACCTCAGCATTTTTATGATCACCTAATGCTTCTAAAAATAATGATATTTTCTGACGTTCTTCTTCATTTTTAGCTTTGGAAACAACATCTTCAAACACATCTATATCCATACAGTAGATCTTATCAAAAGTTTCATAATCTGCCCTTGTGATGGGTCTTGATTTCTGTTTGGAAATATCAACATGATGATTGGCGGCCGTTTTAATAGCTCTTTTATCAGGGTGTTTACCTTCATGCATAGAAATCGTTCCGGCGGAATCTACCACAAAATTTTCCGGCACTTTTGTTTTCATAATTCCCTCTGCTAAAGGACTTCTGCAAATATTTCCAAGGCAAACCATCAGGATTTTCATAGTCTGATATTTAATAAATTAATCGGCAATCAAAATGGATTGCTGTAACAAAACTAAATAAAAAATGAAGAATACGACTATTCTTCATTTTTAAATATTTTAGATTAAGATCATCTTACTGCTTAATTCTTTCGGTAAGATCTTTAACGTATTTCTTAATTTCTTTATCAATCTTAGAAACATCTTTGATGGTATCACAAGCATACATTACCGTAGAGTGATCTTTTCCGCCCATTTCTTCACCGATTTTAGTGAATGTGGAGTTGGTAAACTCTTTTGAGAAATACATCGCCAATTGT
Organism: Chryseobacterium tructae; assembly: GCF_030409875.1. NCBI lineage: Bacteria > Pseudomonadati > Bacteroidota > Flavobacteriia > Flavobacteriales > Weeksellaceae > Chryseobacterium > Chryseobacterium tructae. The sequence goes on from NZ_JAUFQR010000001.1 coordinate 3,501,092, forward strand.
CTTGGTAAAGCGATCTCTCTTTTTCTTGTTTTGGATAGAAGCTGCTCTTTTTTGATTCCAAAATAGTCGCACACCACTTCCTGAATATAAGGAATATTGATGACCTTCTTTTGGTTAGCCGCAATTCTGTTGATCGTTTCCTTTAATAGCTCAAGACTTAAATCTCTCTTGTATACTGTAGAATAGGCAATTACTGAGTTGATAACTCCAATCAATTCTCTTACGTTTGTTTTTGTTTCAACCGCAAGGAAATCAAGCATATCTCCTGGAAGAACGATTCCGTCTCTGCTTAATTTATCTTCAATGATCTGTCTTCTTGTAGATAAATCCGGAGATTTGATTTCTGCAGAAAGTCCCCATTTGAAACGAGAACAATTCTGTCCTGAATATCCATAATGTCTGCTGGTGCTTTATCGGAAGTAAGAATGATCTGTTTTCCATTTTGATGCAAGTGATCAAAAATGTGGAAGAAACTATCTTGAGTAGCTGATTTTCCTGATAAGAATTGAATATCATCAATAATCAGGACATCTACCATTTGATAGAAATTTGCAAATTCTGTTTGCTTATGTGCTTTTGCCGCAGAAATAAACTGCTGGATGAATTTTTCTGAAGATAAATAAAGAACTACTTTGTCTGGAAACTGATTTTTTACTTCAAGACCAACTGCCTGACCTAAGTGAGTTTTTCCAACACCATACCCGCCATATAAGAATAAAGGGTTGAATGCGGTAGCTCCCGGTCTTTTAGCAATAGATCTTGCCACGGTAGCTGCAAATTTATTACTTTCTCCTTCTACATAACTATCAAAAGAATAGTCTGGTTTCAGATTAGAATCAATATTTACTTTTCTAATTCCAGGGACCACGAAAGGGTTTACAATATTAGCTGAGAATCCTTGTGGCATTGTTTCCTGTGTTTTTGGAGTAGGAACACTTTGTCCCTTCATGTTCATGGTAACCGGCTTTTCTTCACCTTTTGGTCTGTTTTCCATTACAGAATACCATAACTTCACTCCTTTTCCTACATTTTTCTTCAGGGCAGCAGAAAGTAAGGACAAGTAATTATCCTCTATGTATTCCTTGTAAAAATCGCTCGGTACGATAAGTGTAAGGTTATTAGCTACTAATGAAAGTGGCTGTACCTTATCAAATAACATATCGAAAGATTTTTCAAGTTTTTTCAGGTCAGAATTATCTTCAGCTGCGTTCAGGTTATCGCGCATAAACTGAAGGCATTTCTGCCATATCATCATTAAATTGTCATCCATTTTTATGCCCTGATTATTCTTTTGTTTGTACTGTTTTTAGAAGGGAGACAAAGGTCTAATTTTTTCTTTTTAAAAAATAATATTGCGGGTATTGATTATTTAAAAATATATTTGTATGTATAATTTAAGACCTAAAATGATACACACAACACACTCAATACGAGTACGTTACGCAGAAACAGACCCTATGAAATATGTATACTACGGTAACTACGCTGAGTACCTTGAAGTTGCCCGGGTTGAACTCTTCAGAAACATAGGAATTTCATACGATGAAATTGAGAACCAAGGAATTTGGCTTCCTGTTTCGGAGTACAAATTAAGTATATTCGCCCAGCTTTGTATGACCAAATTCTAGAAATTCATACTTATATTAAAAAAATCCCCGGAGTAAAAATTGAATTTGAATATGAAATTTACAATGAAGAGCATATTAAAATTACGGAAGCCTCTACTACCCTCTTCTTTTTAAATGCCCAAACTAATAAAATCATGAAGTGTCCGGATTTTCTAATGGAAATAATTGAAGCAAACTGGAAGAACACACCAAAAGATGCATGATAAGCGATTGAGGTAGAAAGCATAGAACTTGGAAATGGAAACCCTTCATCATTAACCATTAACTATTGCCTCAGAACCTCATCTATTTACTAATTAATTCGCACCTTTGCACTTGTATTAACCCATACTTATATCAATATTATGAAGATTGCATTTTTGGGGCCTCATGCCAGCTTTACTCAACTTGCCGCTGCACAACTTTTTCCTAATGACGAGCTTTTACCACAAGCCAGCATCCTGGATTGTTTTGGTGCAGTAGAAAGCGGAGAAGCTCTCAAGGCTGTTGTTCCTTTGGAAAACTCCATAGAAGGCACTGTATCAATGACGCTGGATTATTTGTATAAGACCCCGTCTATTAAAATTGAAGCAGAGGCTGTAATGCCCATTGCTCATCACCTGATGATTCATCCTGAAAATTCTATTGAGGAAATCGAAAGGATTTATTCACACCCACAAGCGCTCGCTCAGAGTTTTCATTTTTTAGATACCCATTATAAAGGAATTCCTAAACAGGATATTTCTTCTACAGCTGCTGCTGCTAAATTTGTTTCGGAGAATAAAGATTCCAAAATAGCTGCAGTAGCCAATCAATTTGCCGCTAATTTATATGGATTAAATATCGTCAACCGCAATATTCAGGATTTTGAACAAAATCACACCCGGTTTATCATTATTTCTAAACAACAAAATAAATATGATAACAGCCAACTGGAAACATTAGGCGAGAAATCCGGGATGCTTATTACCCTTCCTGAGGATCATCCTGGAGGACTACACCAGGTTTTATCGGTTTTTGCATGGAGAAAGATGAACCTCAGCAAAATTGAATCCAGAACATTAAAGACCGGATTGGGTAATTATTTCTTTTTTATTAATGTAGAAGGCCCTTGGGAAGATGTACTTCACGGGAATGCATTAAAGGAACTTGAATCTATCAAAGCAGATGTTGATTTTCTTGGAAATTATAAAGAATTCCTTTTAGAAAGCTAAAAAAAATACATATCAACTTAAAAGCACTGTTACTACAACAGTGCTTTTTTTATGTGAAATATAGTAAAAAAACAATTCATTACCCCTCGATATCCTATTGACAAGTATCAATAACTCCAAATAATAACCCACAATAGGGGGAAATTTTATTTTCTCAAAAACCTCATATACACTAGCTTAACAAAAATGGAATAAAAATAACTCGTAATTAAAATATGTAACAATATACATTAAAATACAAACATACGTTTAAAAATATTACATCATATTAACATTAAAAGTGAAAATTTCATAATGCAGAGTATAATATTTTTGTATCTTTGTTAGCAACTAAATAAAAATCTTGATCATGAAAACTAAACTTTACAGCCTAGTATTAGCGTGTGCAACGTTGCCACTGTTTTCCCAAGTAGGAATTAATACTTCTGCTCCAACAGCAACGTTGGACGTTAATGGAAATATGAGAGTTCGAAATACACCAGCCGCTACCACAGTACCTGGATACCAGCTTCTAGTTCAGGATAATTCAAGCACAGAAGTATTTGCAATGGATCCACAATTGTTAATAGGGGCTGCTAATGTAAATTCAGGCATGTATTCTGCTAAAAATCAACAGGAATAAGCCTTGTAAATGTTTCGCTTTTTCCAGCAACCTTCAAACCAGTCAATTTCCTGACAGCAGAAAGAACAATAGGATCAGCAGCTATGTTTTCTGATTCAGACAGTTCATTTATTATTCCATCTACAGGAGTGTATATGTTAGGATATACTTTCAGATACGGAACAGGATTACAGGCAGATCTTCTTGTAAATGGTTATGGTATTGGAATAGCAAGAACAAGAAGTGGAGTGGGTACAGTTATTGACACCCGAGCGTTTTCAGGTCTTGACTTACTTGTAGCTAAGTTAACACTATCTGAAGCCAGTATCAATTCATTATATTCCTTTCAGGCCGGAGATAAAGTAAGTTTTGGTCTCACAGGAAGCAACGTTTTATCATTATCGATTGCGGGCTCCAGTGTTTCTTCTTTCTATATCTATAAAGTCTCTAATTAATAAGAACATATTGTTAGTTATCTATATCGTTAGCCCATCGCAGTATTGTGATGGGCTAATTTTTTAATGCCATTTTAAAATTCTTTATATTTGATGAAAACTATATAATGAATGAGTATTTTGCAGTTATCCTAATTATAGTCATTGCCATTATTTTCAATAACCTGAACACGAAGATCCGGAAACTTGAAAAAGAGGTATCAGACCTCAATTCCAAAATCAATAAAAAAGCACCACATACTGAGATACCCCAGGAAGCTCCTCTTGCAAAAGAAACTATTATTCCGTCACAAACACAAATTCACGAACCTCAGAGAGAAACCATCACTCCGGATGAAAATACGGAACACGCACCACTCATTCAAAAAGACTGGTTACATCCTGTTTTTGAATTTTTAAAACAAAATATTCTTACCGTTATTGGGATTTTCACCTTAGTACTTGGGATTGGTTACTTTGTAAAATATGCTATTGACAAAAACTGGATCGGAGAAACTGCAAGAGCAGGAATTGGTCTTTGTACCGGAACAATCATTATACTTGTTGGGCATTTCCTCAGAAAGAATTATAAGACGTTTGCCTCCATTATTACAGGAGGCGGAATTGCCGTTTTATATTTCACAACCACCATCGCCTTTCAGGAATATCATCTCTTCACTCAAAATACCGCTTTTGTCATCACTTCAGTGATCACAGCCATTTCCATTATCTTATCTTACTATTATAAAAGTGAAGTTTTGATCATTTTTTCATTGATAGGAGGTTTCACAGCCCCATTGATGATCAGCACAGGAGAAAGCAACTACTTGTTTCTTTTCACTTACCTCACTCTATTAAATATCGGAATGTTGGCTGTTGCTTTTCTTCAGCATTGGAAAAGCGTGGGCTGGACTGCCTATGTATTTACCAGTATCTATCTTTTTTACTGGACTGTAGATTTTCCTGAGCTTTTAAGCGTTACTTTTTACCTTATCAGCTATGTTATTTTTTACATTTTTGCCCTACTCGATTATTTCAGGAAAGACCAACTTTCCGTTTATGATATTCTCATGCTGGCTTTAATCAATTGCTCAAGTGTTATCGGGTTAACTTATATCTTTAATGAATTGCAGTATGAACCTGTTATTATCTTCCCACTTATTTTTGCATTGGTAAATACCATTCTCCTATTCAGAGAATATGGAAAACGCAATTTCGGAACTTCTTTTTCTGTGTTTGCCGGAATTACAGTGAGTCTGATTACTATAGCTGTTGCTTTACAGTTTAAAACACATCTCATCACCAGTGTTTGGGCGATAGAAGCCTCCCTACTCCTTTTCATATGGAAAAAGACCGGTCACAAAATCTTTAAAACATGTTTTCATGTTCTTTTCCCATTGGTCATTTTCGCTCAGATCATTACCTGGTGCGAATATTTCAACGCGAAGGATCTCAACATCATTTTCAATCCGGTATTTTTAACAAGCCTTGTCACTATTGTTTCAACAGGGATTAATTTATATCTATTAAAAAACAACAATAAAGAAACAAACACAGAGATTAATCCTTTTTTCGAGGATCTTATTACATTAGCAAGTTATGGAGTAATCTATACTGCTGTTCTTTTAGAAATCATCTACCATATTAATGATATGCCATGGGCTGTAATAACTAGCGTAGGATTATTATACAGCATCTTTATATTTTCATTTTATTGCTGTTCAGAAAAAAACTGAGTATTGCCAATGACCTTGAAACTGGACTGATCTATCTTTTCATGATTCTTATTATGATTAATATTTCCGTTTCTACCTCATCAATCGTTACTGATATTTTATCAAAACAACTTCAGAACAGTTTTTACTTATTGCATTTACTTCAATGGATTCCTTTTATATATGTATCTGTAAAAATAATTCCTGATACAAAATTCCACCAATCGAAAATATCCTATTGGATTATTTCCCTTGCCTTTATTGTTTCAGTCAGTTGTGAACTTCATCATTTATATGTTTTAATCGTTTCTAAAGACCTACCAGATTCTTATGCTGCAAAAAATCATTTTAATATTCTTTATTTGCCTATTATCTGGACGATTCTTGCCAGCCTATTTATCTATATCGGATTAAAAAGAAATATTCAGGAATACAATAAAGTTGGCTTTGCTTTGATTGGATTGATGGTTGTAAAACTTTATGGTTATGATGTTTGGCAAATGGATAATATCTCAAGGATCAGTGCATTTATTGCCCTTGGAATTATTTTACTATTGAGTTCATTTACTTTTCAGCGCCTTAAAAACATCATCAAAAACATGGTTGATAAAAAAGAAGAAAACCAAAGAAATCAGGATTTATAATTGGATTAAATGTTTTTATTTCTAAATAAAATGTAAAACATTTCAATATTTAATTCACATTTTATAAAAAATAACTATATTTATCACGTTTTTAACAGTTACATATTCTGATTATGAAAAAATTACTCTACTCTTTTTTAATACTGTCTTCTGCAACTTTATTTGCACAAAAAAAGCTTGCAGTTGCCAATAATACGATTGGAACAGAAGACCTGTTCAAATCGAAAGGCACCCACATGCAGGTTGTGAAAACATATACTACTTCAGCCAGCCTTCCTGCCAATTTGAAAAAATACAGCTCTGTTTTTACAAACGGAGTTACTGAGTATAAATTCACCAAAGGTCCTAATACGTTTGATGTGATCACATTAGCTGTCCTGAACGAGCAAAGTGGCATTCCTAGCAACAATTCTGTTTTTATTGATGGTAATGAATTTACCGATTCATCTACTAAAATATTTCCGAAAATTGTAGCTAAGACTGAGATCAAAAATTATAACGGAAAGCCTACTTTCTATATTTATACAACCAAGTAATTTTTAACAATACAAAAAAGGATAGCATTGATTGCTATCCTTTTTTATTTAATATTTCTTTCCCCACTTCTTCTTGAGCTCTTCATAGATTTTTTTTTCTGTGGCATTATTCCCAGGTTCGTACAACTTCACATCTTTGATCTCCTGAGGAAGAAAATCCTGATCTACAAAATTACCCTCGTAAGAATGGGCGTATTTATATTCTTTTCCATAGTCCATATCTTTCATCAACTTAGTAGGGGCATTTCTTAAATGAAGTGGCACAGGTAGATTTCCCGTTTGTTTCACCAATGCTAACGCTTCGTTAATCGCCATATATGCGGAATTGCTTTTAGGAGAAACAGCCAGATATATTGCGGCCTCACTTAGGATAATTCTTGCTTCGGGGTTTCCAATAACATTCACAGCCTGGAAGCAATTATTAGCAATCACCAATGCATTAGGATTGGCCAGCCCAATATCTTCAGCAGCAAGAATGAGCATTCTTCTTGCAATAAACTTAATATCTTCCCCTCCGGCAAGCATTCTTGCCAACCAATATACAGCTCCGTTGGGATCACTTCCACGCATCGATTTAATGAACGCTGAAATAATATCATAGTGCTGTTCCCCATTTTTATCATACAAAGCCATCGTCTCCTGAAGTACTTCCAGCACATCAGAATTGATAATCTCTTTGGTTTCTGAATTTCTATACTGATTTAAAACCAATTCTACAGAATTGATCAATTTTCTCGCATCACCTCCCGAGTATTGAATAAGGGCTTCTTTTTCAAGAACTTTAAAATCGGCTCCTTCCTCTTTATTATATCTTTCAGAAGCAATATCAACAAGTTCTTCAAGTTTTTCATAACTTAAAGCTTTCAAAACATACACCTGGCTTCTTGAAAGCAGAGCAGATACCACCTCAAAGCTTGGATTTTCGGTAGTAGCTCCTATCAAGACAATCCAACCTTTCTCTACAGCATGCAACAAAGAGTCTTGTTGCGATTTATTAAAACGGTGAATCTCATCAATAAATAAAATAGGAGATTTTCCTGAAAACAAATTCTGCTTTTTAGCATCATCAATAACATCACGAACATCCTTTACTCCTGAAGAGACAGCTGAAAGTTTATAAAATTTTCTCCCTGAGCTTTCAGAAATAATTTCAGCCAGAGTCGTTTTCCCTGTTCCCGGTGGACCCCAAAAAATAAGGGAATTGAGACTATTGTTTTCAATCATTTTTCTGATCGTCCCTTTTTCGCCGGTAAGATGCTCCTGCCCTAATACATCCTCCAGGGTTTTAGGTCTTAGTTTCTCGGCTAATGGAATATTTTGATTCAAAGTACTTTTATTTTTTTTAGATCAATATTTCAGATTTCTACCCTCTGAAACTTCTAACAAAATTAAACTAATTTTCATTTTTTTACCCTATTTTTGCATTGTTTTGAAACTTACATTCAATAAAATCATTACATTTCCTTTGGTAATTTTGATAAAATTTTACCAATGGTTCATCTCGCCCCTACTTCCTAAAAATTGTCGTTACGAACCCACCTGCTCTCATTATATGATAGAGTCTTTAAGGGTTCATGGTATATTTAAAGGATTCTGGCTGGGATTCAAGAGGATTTTAAGATGTCATCCCTGGGGAGGAAGTGGCTATGACCCTGTTCCCCCGAAACATAACCATCAATAAAAACAAACTATTAAATCAATAGAAAAATGAATACTATTTTTTTCAGAATTTACCTTGTCATATTTGCATTGGTTACTCAGTGCCTTTTTGCACAGGAATACCCTGGGGGTTTATCTGACGGAACTTTAGATATCAACGGAAACAATGTTCCTGTAAAAATCTATTCCACTACAGAATTGGGAGACCTTAGTGCTTTTCCGGACAGAGGAATTAAAGATAATGTTCTGGTCATTCTTAACGAATCCAATTTTGAACCTGCTTATTACACTTACAGCTCTTCAACATTGGCGAGATTCAAGGATTCACAATACCAGTTTTTCGATAAAAATTTCAAACTGATCAATACAGCGGTTACCAAAGATAATATTACAACATTTAAATATGCGGTAAAATCTGCAAAACCTATTGCTGAATCTGATAAAGTTGCTCTTAAAACATCCTTTAAAATATGGGATCCTTCAAAAGGAATTCATCTTGGAGCGTTTACTTTACACTTTTACAGCTTAATGTTTGTTCTTGCATTTGGTTTAGGATATATTTTAATGACCAGAATCTTTAAAATTGACCATGTGAATCAGAAATACCTGGAACCACTTTTCACATGGACCTTAATAGGAACAATTCTTGGTGCAAGATTAGGACATGTAATTTTCTATCAACCGGAATTATTTAAAGAGGATTTCTGGAGTGTATTTCTTCCTATAAGCACCAAAAACGGAATTAAATTCACTGGATTTTCAGGATTAGCAAGTCATGGAGCAACCATTGCATTGATTCTTACCACTCTTTACTATTCATTTAAGATCATCAAGAAAAATCCTTTCTGGGTATATGACAGATTAGGCATTGTAGTGGCATTAGGAGGTGCATTTGTAAGAATGGGGAACTTCTTCAATTCAGAAATCGTAGGAAAACCTGCAGACCCTAATTCTCCATTTGCTTTACTTTTCCCACAACAAAGCAGCGAATACGGACTTACAGTTCCACGGTATCCAAGTCAATTATTTGAAGCGGTAGGCTATGTTGCACTCTTCATTTTGTTATGGGTACTTTATAGAAAAACGAATAAAAAGTACCAACAGGGATGGTTATTTGGATTATTCTTTATCATCCTTTGGGCGATCAGATTCTTCGTAGAATTCCTGAAAGAGCCACAGGGAGATGAATTCATTCAGATAGGAGGTTTAAATACCGGACAGGTTCTGTCTATTCCATTTATGATTGCCGGAGTAATCATCATGGTTGTTTCTAAGAAATTCAAAATTACTGAGGCTGAAAATGCAAAACCTGAATAATCAGGATATTCAGATCATCTCGGTTTAAAAATAGAAAAGGCAAATTTGTTTCATACAGATTTGCCTTTTTAAAGTTTAATTCGGTTTATTATTTTATAAATTTCGCTCTGTTTTTTTATTTAATTCTACAAAAACATTCCCCAATTCATTGATGACATCTGTTGGAAGCATAGATTCTTTCGAGTACTTTTTTGCCGCAAAGTCAGCAGCCTTTCCATGCAGCCAAACTCCTAAAATAGAGGTTTCTTTTTCCGAATACCCTTGTGCTAAAAGAGAAGTCAGGATTCCGGTCAGAATATCACCACTTCCTCCTTTGGCCAATCCGGCATTTCCGGTCACATTATAATAAACATCTCCTTCAGGAGTAATCACTTGTGTATGATGATCTTTCAGTATAATATAGATATCGAACTCCCTCGCTTTTTCTTTTGCTAATTCTAATCTTTTAAAAGAGTTTTCCGTTTTCCCAAACAGCCTTTCAAATTCTTTAGGATGCGGAGTCATAATTGACCTTTCAGGAATTAACTGAAGGTTGTTATGATTTTCAGAAATTATATTCAATGCATCGGCATCCAAGACTAATGGAGTATGATAATCTTTCAGAAAACTCAGGAGTCCCTTTTGAGTATCTTCATGTGTTCCTAAACCGGGACCTATTCCTACTGTTGTTCCTTTATCGGGATTAAAACTCTTTATATAGTGTTCTCCGCCTTCTATAAACATTGCTTCAGGGCAGGAAATTTGCACAATTTCATATCCACATTGAGGAGCCAATGTAAAAGTAAGCCCAGCACCGGTTTTCAATGCTGATTTTGTTGCCAATACAACCGCTCCGATCTTTCCATAACTTCCCCCAACAATAACTGCCTTACCATAATTTCCTTTGTGTGCGAATTCATTTCTCGATTTAAAAAGAGATTGAACAAAGTAATCATCTATTACAAAATAATTGGTTTTTGTTGTGTCACTATAATCTTTACTTAAACCAATATCCAAAACGATCACTTTTCCTGTGTATTTTCCAGTTTCCGGATGGAGAAAGCTTCTTTTCCAGCATTGGAAAGTCAGCGTATAATCAGCTTTTAAAACAACAAAATCACCCTCAAAAGTCTGATCAGCAGACAATCCTGAAGGAAGATCTATTGCTATTTTAATATGATCTTTTTTGTTGATCCAATCAACCATATCTCCATACCCTTCATCTAAAGGTCTCGATAATCCAGTTCCAAAAAGAGCATCAATAATAATAGTTTTATCATCAAACTTGTAATGCTCAATCTGACTGAAAGATCGAACGAAAATTCCAGAAGTACTTCCCAGCCTTTTAAGATTCACCCATGCATCTTCTGAGAACTCTCCTTTGATATCTTTAATAAAAACATCAACGTCAAAGCCTTTCAGATACAACATTCTCGCTACAGCAAACCCATCGCCGCCATTATTTCCATGACCACAAAACAAAACCACCCTTCTATGAACTTTACAATGTTCGGAGATCCAATTGGCGGCAGCCATTGAAGCTCTTTCCATCAATTGAATGGAAGATACAGGTTCATTGGAAATAGTAAACTGATCCCAACTCCGAATTTGTCCAGCTGTGAAGATTTTCATAAGTAAATCTGGTTTTTAAATAAATTATAAAGGATATTTCATTATGCTAAACCTCCGATAACAAAAATACAGAGACATCATTAATGAAATAAAATATAAGGATAAAGTTACAATTTCCATTAAAATGGATAATACAGATTTAGGATAAAAGCAAGCATTTTTGGAATAAAAAACTACAAAAAGTAGTGTTTTTTACATTTTTTAATTATATTTTTGTGTATATACTAATTAAAAAAATATAAATTATGGGATTTGTTAAGGAATTTAAAGAGTTTGCCTTTAAAGGAAATGTTCTCGATCTTGCTGTCGGTGTAATCATTGGTGCAGCATTTGGTAAAATTGTTTCATCTTTGGTGGAAGATGTTATCACTCCTTTGATCTTAAACCCTGCACTTAAAGCTGCAGGTGCGGAAAATATAGCTAAACTTACCTGGAATGGTGTTGCTTATGGAAATTTCCTTTCTGCTGTCATTAGTTTCCTATGTATTGCTATGGTTCTTTTCTTTATCATTAAAGGAGCTAATAAAGTTAACAAAAAAGAGGCTCCTGCTCCTGCCGGACCTACAGACGATCAAAAGCTATTAGCTGAGATCAGAGATTTGTTGAAAAGCAAAAACAATATATAATCTACTCTGTAACAGTTTACAATATAAAAGCACCTTCAAGAAGGTGCTTTTTTACTTTTATCTTATGGATTCAATTACTGAATCTGTAAAATACTTGAAATCTGATCAGCCAGAGAAAGTCCTATTCTATCCTGAGCTTCTAAAGTAGAAGCACCTGTGTGAGGCGTCAGGGAGATTTGGAGTGATTAAGGATCTCTTTAGAAGGTGTTGGCTCGTTAATGAAAACATCCAGTCCTGCAAACTTTACTTTACCGGAATCCAAAGCTTCCATTAAAGCAGATTCATCAATGACTCCACCTCTGGAACAGTTTACAATCGCTACTCCATCCTTCATAATCTCAAACTCATTTTTACCAATCATATATCCTTCTTTCTGAGCCGGAACGTGAAGAGTAATAAAATCTGAATGCTTCAATACTTCCTGCAAAGGTTCTGTTTCTATATCTACGTTGATAAACTGATTGTTATAGAACTTCACTTTAATACTTGCTCTTCCCACATTGTTATCTGCTGCAACGACTCTCATTCCAAGTCCAAGGGCAATTCTTGCTACCTCCTGACCTATTCTTCCCATTCCGATAATTCCGATGGTCTTTCCTCTTAGTTCAATTCCTGCCGCATATGCTTTTTTAAGCCCTGCAAACTCAGTATCACCTACCAAAGGCATCTTTCTGTTGGAATCCTGAAGGAATCTGGCTCCGGAAAATAAATGAGCAAAAACAAGTTCAGCAACAGACTCCGAAGACGCTGCCGGTGTATTGATGACATGAAGGCCTTTTTCTCTTGCATAGTCTACATCAATATTATCCATACCTACACCTCCTCTTCCTATAATTTCAAGAGAAGGGCAACCATCGATAATATCTTTCCTTACCTGCGTAGCACTTCTTACCAATAAAGTACGCACTTGGTGCTCATTAATATAATCTACTAAAAATTCCTGTGGAACTTTTGCAGTAATAACCTCGAATCCCTTTTCTGTTAATGCATCAATTCCAGATTGATCCAGGCCGTCATTAGCTAAAACTTTCATAAATACAACTATGTTTTAAAAGTAGAAAGATTTAAAAATTAAAGGATGTACTCCATTCAATTTTTAAATCTCTCATTATATTATTTTATTCTTCGTCTTCTTTGAATACTTCAATGGTTACTTGCTTTTCTACCAGGTCTGTAAATCTTCCCTTGTATCTTGTAGCTCTTACCAAATGATTATCGATCCAGTGATAATTACCTCCTCTCGGTTTTCCGCAGAGTACGCTGTGGTATTTGAAACCATGCTTATCCAACCAATCGATGGTGATTTGCTTTAAGTTTTCTGTTCTTGAGGTAAAGAAACAAATCTGATGCCCTTCATCATACCATTTATTAACGGTTGCCAAAGCATCAGGATATGGTTCACAGGTAACCATTCTTTCTGGTTCTTCATTAGGAACGTCATCTGTAATGGTTCCATCTATATCGATTAAGTAATTTTTAACTCCATCCTTAAGAATAGGACTAATGTGCTCTACGTATTCTAATTCCATCACGAAAATTTGTGAAACAAAGTTAAGTCTTTTATACCTACCAAGTGTATTAATCTTGGTTTATGTTAAAAATTTACTACAAAAATCGTTATTTAATAAATAATATAAACATTTTATTCATTATTTCAGGCCTTATGATTAAAAATTTTCATTTACAATTTTAGTTTTAGGTATTGGTATTGATAAAATTTGGAGATTTAGCGAAACTTACTTTATATTTCAAATTTCTTTTTCATTCCCTTCCTTATCATTCAAAAGATAGAATGTTTTCTGAAAAATTTCCAAAATACATTTATTACACTTACATTTGTAGAAATGGAAGAATTTGTAGTTTTAGTAAATCCTGATGATGTAGTTTTGGGTTTGATGGAGAAACAGCAGGCTCACGTTAATGGCCTGTTACACCGTGCTTTTTCTGTATTTCTGTTTAACAACAATGGCGAAATGCTGCTTCAGAAAAGAGCGTCAGGAAAATACCATTCTCCCAACCAATGGACCAATGCAGTATGTTCACACCCAAGAATTGGGGAAACTTATCTGGCCGGAGCCCAACGAAGGCTCAAAGAAGAATTGGGAATTGAGACTGAACTGTCAGAAAAATTCAACTTCATTTATAAAGCAGATGTAGGTGGTGATCTCTGGGAGCACGAGCTAGATCATGTCTTTGTAGGAAATTATGAATCCGATTTAATCTGAATAAAGAGGAAGTGGAAGAAGTAAGATTTATTTCTCCTGAAGATCTTGATAAAGAAATTTCTGAAAATCCTGAACATTTTACTGCATGGTTCAAAATCATCCTTGAAGAATATAAACACCATTTTTAACGATGAAAAAAATACTTCTTTTTACTACCATACTATCAGGAAGTTTGTTTTTTGCCCAAAAGACAAATTCTTATGATAGCCCAAACTACTCTATCAACGTTCCTGAAGGTTGGAGATCTACTAATGATAGTGATATCGTTAATATTTTCCCTACCAATGAAATTGGAGCCATTACCATTTCCGAATACCACGACTTGAATTTGCCCAAAGCCGAAACAAAGAAATTCATTCTGGCTCTTTATAAATCGCAAGATGAAGAAAAAAAGGTAAAGGAAAATAGAAGTAAAAAAGGATACACGGAATATTATTACGAATATTTTGATGAAAAAGAAAAACTATTCTGGATTACAAGAGCCTTTCAGAAGGATAAAGACTTGTATCTGGTCACCATTAATTGTGGCCAAAAATTCTGGAATGGAAACTATATGACCCTATTCAATGAGACTTTTAACAGTTTTAAAATAAAGAAATAAAAATTAAATATGAAGAAAACAGCTTTGTACGACAAACATGTTTCCTTGGGAGCTAAGATCGTACCTTTCGCAGGTTTTGAAATGCCTGTACAATATTCAGGAGTAACGGAAGAGCATTTTGCAGTAAGAGAAAAAGCAGGATTGTTTGATGTTTCCCACATGGGTCAGTTTTTTATCGAAGGTTCGGGATCAAAAGATCTTTTACAATTCGTGACGACTAACAATGTAGATGCTCTTGAAAACGGAAAAGCTCAGTACTCATGTCTTCCAAATGAAAACGGAGGAATTGTGGACGACCTTATCGTTTACAAAATGGAAGATGATAAATATTTTGTAGTAGTCAACGCTTCCAATATTGATAAAGACTGGAATCATATCTCAAAATACAATACGTTCGGAGCGAAAATGACCAATGCTTCTGATGACATGTCATTATTAGCCGTTCAGGGTCCTAAGGCTACTGAAATTCTTCAAAAGCTTACTGATGTAAACCTTTCTGAAATCCCTTACTATAACTTTACAGTAGGAAGTGTAGCAGGAGTAAATGATATCATTATTTCCAATACAGGATACACGGGAAGCGGAGGTTTTGAGATCTATTTCAAAAACGAAAGCGCAGAAAAACTTTGGGATGAAATAATGAAAGCTGGTGAAGCAGAAGGAATTATTCCTTGTGGATTGGCTTCCAGAGATACTTTAAGACTTGAAAAAGGATTCTGCTTATACGGAAATGATATTGATGATACAACTTCTCCCATTGAAGCTGGTTTAGGATGGATTACTAAATTTGATAAAGAATTCGTTTCTAAAGATACTTTTGCAAAACAAAAAGAGGAAGGTGTTACAAGAAAATTAGTAGCCTTCGAACTTCAGGATAAAGGAGTTCCAAGACACGACTACCCTGTTGTAGATGCTGAAGGAAATGTAATCGGAAAAGTAACTTCAGGAACTCAGTCTCCAATGAAAAAGATCGGTTTAGGTCTTGCTTATGTAGACAAGCCTCACTTCAAATTAGGTTCTGAGATCTTTATTCAGGTAAGAAACAAAAACCTTCCTGCAAAAGTAGTGAAAGCTCCTTTTGTATAATGAATCTCATACAATATAGAATAAGAGACTATCTTCGGATAGTCTCTTTTCTTTTAATTATTTTATTTCAGAAATAGGAAATTTACACTCTTAGTTTCCTTAAAATTTCAACCCAAAATACTTTTGAACTGAATAAAAAAGAGACTGTAAAACCTTACAATCTCTATATTCTTATCTGCAGTAACAGCAAAGTGATCTGTCCGGAGTACACATATCTCCTCTTCCTGGATGATTGGAGACTACACCTCCTGCTTCACCACAAAGTGTAAAACAATTAGGAACAATAACTTTTCCCCCACCTTTAATTTCTTTTAATGCTAACCTGTTAAGTTTCTGGGCTTTAAAAATGTTTTGATTCATAATAATAGTTTTTGATTATTTAAATATAAGAATAAAAACATTAAAATATTATATACCAACATTTTAAATAAAAAAATAAGCTCCGCAAGCGGAGCCTAAGTTTATATTTATTGAGCTAAATTATTATTCTACTCCAAAGAATGTTCTTAGAGCCTCTATGTTATTTTTATCATTCCCTATAAAAATCTCTTTATCTGTGATAAAAACTGGACGCTTTAAGAAGGTATAGTGATCCAATAATAATTCTTTGAAATCTTTTTCTCTCAAAGACTTTACATCCAGACCTCTCAATTTAATCTGAGTAGATTTTTTGCTGAACAAAGCTTCGTATGATTTCGCCAGCTTATGCATTTCTTCTAATTCTTCTTTGGTAATGGGTTGCTTTTTAATCTCGCGAAGTTCCCAGTCTGTAAGGTCAAATTGAGCTAAAATTTTTCTGCAGGTATCGCAGGTATTTAGGTAAAATACTTTCTTCATTATTATTCTTGTCTGTTATTTGTTAAAATTCTACTTCATTATTTATTTCGTCTTTCAAAAGTAGGATTTAATCTAAAACTTTGAAAATTATTAAATAACTTTATTCAAATTTTATAAAGATGCAGAACAAACCTATTACTTTTCAATTTATTTCAGAGCCATCAGATGTTAATTACGGCGGAAATGTGCATGGCGGAAGTGTTATGAAATGGATTGATCAGGCAGGCTATGCGTGTGCCACTACCTGGAGTGGAAATTATTCAGTTACAGTATATGTTGGAGGAATACGTTTCTACGAACCGATTAAAATTGGAGAAGTGGTAAAAGTAGATGCTCAGGTCATTTACACTGGAAGCTCAAGCATGCATATTGCGATCAATGTCTTTTCCAGAAATCTGAAACAGCCTACTTTTGATAAAAAAACACATTGCATCATCGTCTTCGTTGCTGTGGATGAAAATGGTAAAAAGCTGCCTGTCCCTAAATGGACCCCCGAAACAGAAGAGGAAAAACTACAGGAACAATATGCCAAGCGTCTGATGGAACTCAGAACTCAGATTGAGGATGAAATGAAACCCTTTTTATAGAAATGTATAGCTTTGAAGCATTCGAATACTTTCAGTCAAAATATTGAGAGTATGGATACTAGGTACAAAATGAATCCAACTTTAGAAATAAGCTATTCCCATCAATGAAAAGCAAAAACAGAAACTTATTATTGAATTTTATAATGACCCATTTGCTTTTGAAAGGAATAATTTTAACAAAAACAACGGTAATTTACGCATCAATATCAACGGAAAGGAAATTCGCAATATAGAAGAACTGAATACCCAGGCCAAAAGCATGCAGGAGGTAATCAGAAAATACAACAATCCTGTAGAAATAGATAAGGCAATACATTATCCAATATATTAAACATCAATATCACCAAATCCTGTGGTTTTGAACTAGGTATTTATGATTAAAGATATGCTCAGTTTTTAGGTTTTGGCTAAAGCCAATGGATTGCATATTCATTTATTCGGATGGGCTAAAGCCCATCCCTATTGATGTTGATATCGGGATGGATAATAGATGTTTAACGACAAGATCTTTTATCTTTTATCTTTTATCTTTTATCTTTTATCTTTTATCTTTTATCTTTTATCTTTTATCTTTTATCTTTTATCTTTTATCTTTTATCTTTTATCTTTTATCTTTTATCTTTTAATCATAATTTATATCTTTGTAACATCAAAAGGAAATGGTGTTCTTCCTTCCCCAACCGCTTTACAAAAGCTGATGACGCCTGATTGAGAGATTATTAAACAATAACTAATCAGGATTATTATGTCAAAAAACCAACGAACACTTGTTAAAAAAACAATTTTTCACACTCAATTTTTCTTTAGAAAATTTCCGGCACTGCCTTATATTGGCAAATGGCTTCTAATCAGTATCATTATTGGAGCTTTGGCAGGAAGTGCCTCTGCTGGCTTTTTACAATCGCTGGAATGGGCGACAAATTTTAGAGAAAGCCATTTATGGCTAATTGCTTTGCTTCCTGTGGCTGGTTTTTTAATTGGGCTTATCTATTATTATTGGGGAAAAGATGTGGAGGCTGGAAATAATCTTCTGATTGATACTATTCATGATCCTAAAGAGATTATTCCATTCAAAATGGCTCCTTTCGTTTACTTAGGAACCATTGCCACTCATTTTTTTGGAGGTTCAGCTGGTCGTGAGGGAACAGCTCTTCAGATGGCTGGTGCTATTGCGGATCAACTTAGTAAACCTTTTAAGCTTGATAAAAATGAAAGGAAAATATTAATTATCTCTGCCATTGCTGCCGGATTCGGTTCTGTGTTTGGAACTCCTTTGGCAGGTGCTGTGTTCGGACTTGAGGTATTTCTGATCGGAAGGATACGTTATAATGCCATATTCCCAGCTTTTGCCTCAGCAATTCTTGCGGATTGGGCTACCAACCTCTGGAATGTAAAACATACTCACTATCATATTGATTTTATCCCTAAACTAGAGTTTCTCCCTATCTTATATAGTATTTTAGCAGGTATTACTTTTGGTATTTGTGCTGCAGCATTCAGTAAAATCATTCATTGGGCAGGGTCTATTTTTAAATCGAAGATTAAATATCCACCGCTTCGTCCGGTTATTGGAGGAATTATTATTGCCCTTGCCGTTCTGCTCATGGGTACAACAAGATATATCGGACTGGGAGTTCCGGTGATTCTGGAGTCTTTTGAAAAGCAGCTCCCATTCTATGATTTTGCCATAAAAATGATTTTTACCATCGTTACCCTTTCAGCAGGTTTCAAAGGTGGTGAAGTAACTCCATTATTTTTTATTGGAGCAACATTAGGAAGTGCATTATCCCTATTTATTCCATTACCTTTTGGATTATTGGCAGGAATGGGATTTGTGGCTGTATTTGCAGGAGCAACCAACACTCCATTAGCCTGTATGTTAATGGGAATTGAATTATTTGGGGCAGAATGTGGTATTTATATAGCTATTGCCTGCGTGGTTTCTTATCTTCTTTCGGGGCACAATAGCATTTACACTAAACAAAAGATTGGTGAAGCTAAAAATAGAAGGTATGAGAGCCAACAGGATAGATCTATTTCCGATTTTCTTTAATCATCCAACAAGCCATTAAAAGACGCACCACGAACCACAAACCTCTCCAACACTGTTACCCGAAATACAACTATAATCCGTACTTTTGCACCATGTTCGATTACAGGTTAAAAGTTTTCCATACCGTAGCTTCCAGACTGAGTTTTACTAAAGCTTCTGAGGAGCTTCATATTTCGCAACCGGCAGTTACCAAGCACATCAAAGAAATTGAAGTTCAGTTGAGCACCAAATTATTTGACAGAAAGGGAACTTCCATACAGTTGACGCAAAGTGGTAAAATCCTGTATGAATACGCTGAAAAGATCAGAAATATCTATCGTGATCTGGAATTTGAAATCAGTCAGATCAACCAACAACATAAAGGAAAACTAATCATTGGAGCCAGTACCACTGTAGCCCAGTATATTTTGCCTGAAATTTTGGCCAAATTCAATGCTTATTATAAAGATATTAAAATTGAACTGTTGACTGGGAATACTGAAGCCATTTCCACTCTTTTAAAAGAAGAAAAAATCGACCTTGGTATTATTGAGGGGGAATCACAATCTTCTTATTTTGATTATAAAGCTTTTAAACCCGATGAAATTGTTCTGGCCGCCAAGTCAGATCATCCTCTGGCTCATAAAATGTTAAATGTAAAAGACCTCTATCAGCTGAATCTTATTTTCCGTGAACAAGGTTCAGGAACTCTTGAGTATATCCAAAACCGATTAAGAGAAAAGGGAGTTAACATTCATGAGTTGAATACCGTTATTCAGTTGGGAAGCAGCGAGAGCATCAAAAACTATCTTCTTCATTCGGATTGTATGGCTTTTCTTTCTATCAGTACCATTTTAAATGAGCTGAAAAATAATATTCTTACTGTTATTGACATTAAAAACTTCAATATTGAAAGAGATTTTCATTTTATCCTTCCCAAAGGAGAGCAATCAGAGCTTATAGAACTCTTTTTAAGATTTGCAGAGTAATACGTTTTGGCTAAAGCCAGTGGATCTTTTTTATTTTTTGGCGGGCTAAAGCCGACCTTTATTGATATTGATACCCCAATACAAAATAGTTGTTTAACGACTTTATCTTTTATAACTTTTAGTTATCCGGTATAACAAAATACAATTTACTTTGTAATAACATATTTACGAATTTTGAACCAGATTTTAAAAGTTCGAAATATGAAAGATTTCATTCAAAATGAAACGACACGAAAAGTAATTTTTATTGGATTGGCAGTTTTATGTCTTACTCCATTCATTTCTTCTCCCATTGCTCTGGCATTAGGTTTTGCCCTAGCTGTTTTTATGGGAAATCCATTTGAAAAACATTTGCATCAATATATTCATCTGTTGTTACAGATCTCTATTGTCGGATTAGGTTTTGGATTAAAACTGGATGAAGCACTTCATGCCGGAAAAACAGGATTAATGTTAACGGTTGTAAGTATTGTTACTGTAATGGTTCTGGGATATTTTTTAGGAAAGATCTTCAAGCTTGAAAGACCACTATCCTACCTCTTATCTGCCGGAACGGCTATCTGTGGTGGAAGTGCCATTGCTGCGGTTTCTCCTATCATTAAACCCACGACCAAACAAATATCTCTGGCTTTAGCAATTGTCTTTACATTGAATTCTATTGCTTTATTTGTATATCCTGCAGTCGGACATCTGCTGAATCTTTCTCAAGAACAGTTGGTTTATGGTGTGCTGTGGGAATTCATGACACTAGTTCTGTGGTAGGTGCTGCCAGTAAATATGGTGATGAAGCCTTAAAAATTGCCACTACGGTTAAATTAGCTCGTGCTTTATGGATTATTCCGGTTTCCCTGATCACCATGTTTATTTTTAAAAGTAAAGATTCAAAAATTAAAATTCCGTGGTTTATAGGGTATTTCATCTTAGCTATTTTACTGAATACATATTTTCCTATTATGGATACTTTCAGTACGGCTATTACTTCTTTAGCTAAATCCGGATTGAATCTGACCCTGTTTTTTATTGGATCTACTCTTTCTATTCAGACTTTAAAATCAATAGGTTTTAAGCCCTTGCTTACCGCTGTACTGCTTTGGGTAACCATCAGTATTGGAAGCTTGTTATACATCATTCACTAAAAACAGCAACACCCTTCTGAAATCAGGAGGGTGCTGCCTATTAAATGTGGAAATGTTTATTTAATTCTAAATAATTTGTTATATCTGCGGACAGTTATATACCTGTAGACAGCCGATATATATAGAGCAATATTCCGGTCCTGTTACAGCACCTGAACAGCTGCATCCACAAAGAGATAAATCCGGTTTACCGCTTATTCCTCCTGTAATGTTTTTCAAGTCTGCTTTTTTCAATTTTTTAGCATTTTTAGTAATGTTCATGTTATTTGTTTTTAGTTAAACGTATAGTTTTAGTTACATTCCAAAGTTAAACAAATATTAAATATTCGCAACACAATTATATTCAAATTATAATAAATTATTGATTTAATATAATTATGATACCATAAAACACAATAACTCTACTTCTATTTTTTAAACAATTCAAAATTTACTCTATAAATTCCAGATCCTTATTATGCGTTTCTGAAATTGTCAATGAAGAATAAAATGCCAAACCAAATACCACAACCCCTACAATTGCCGCACTTTCTACGACAGAAAAACTACCTTTAAAGAAGTCAAAAGCCAGAATCATTACAGGAACCAGCCCTCTTACCATATTCGGAACAGTAGTGGTGGCTGTATTTCTGATATTGGTTCCAAATTGTTCTGCTGCAAGGGTAACAAACATTGCCCAATAGCCTGTCCCAAAGCCCAGCCAAACACAGAACATATAATACTTTGTTTCAGTATTGGTATTCCCAAATAACATAATTCCTACGCCAACCAAAGTAAACAACAACATGTAAAATATAGCCATCTTACGTGATTTTAAAGCATGAGAAATAAAACCACTCATTAGATCTCCTACAGAAATACCTACATAAGCCCACATAATGGCCTTCCCTGGATTAATCTCCTTGATTCCGAATTCGGGAGCAAATTGATTGGCCAAAACAGCCAAGATCCCTATACAATACCAGGTCGGTAATCCCACAGCAATACATTTCAAGTATCGTATCAACCTGTCTTTATTGGTAAAAAAAGAGAGAAAATTTCCTTTGGAGACATTTTTATGCTCAATATTCTTATAAATTCCGGATTCGGAAACACTGATTCTCAATAACAGTAATAGAATCCCCATAATTCCACCGATGATATAGGAAATATTCCAGCCTCCGGCTAATTCTACTGTTAATTGCGCTACAACAGCTCCCATTAATCCAAAACCAGCCACTACAGAGGTACCAATGGCTCTTAAATTCTTCGGCAGACTTTCAGAAACCAACGTAATTCCGGCTCCAAGCTCTCCAGCCAGACCTATTCCCGCAATAAACCTTAAACCAGCATATTGATACACTAAATGCTCTTTTGGAAAATAAGGCAAAAATCCACAGGCTATATTCGCAAGAGAATATACCAGAATAGAACCAAAGAGTACGGAAAGCCTTCCTTTTTTATCTCCGAAAACTCCCCAGAATATACCTCCGATAAGAAGACCTACCATCTGACAATTTAGGATAAAGGTTCCGTCAACATCAGGATTAAGCCCTAAAGCTTTAAACTGGGAATCCTCACAATCCCAAACAGGAGAAGGTCATAGATATCTACAAAATAGCCCAAGGCTGCGATAATAACGGGAATAGAGAAAATGTACTTCAATTTTGAAGACAGAGATAATTCTTGCATTGTTAAGTTTTGATAAAAATAAAAAACCTTTCAATTTCTTGAAAGGTTTTTATAAAATATCTTATTCCGATTATTATCTTGCAATATTCACGGCTCTTGTTTCTCTGATTACAGTTACTTTCACCTGTCCAGGGTAAGTAAGTTCATTCTGAATTTTTTCTGAGATATCATAAGACAGTTGAGAAGCAACTTCGTCGTTTACTTTTCCACTTTCTACCATTACTCTTAATTCTCTACCTGCCTGGATTGCATAAGCACTTGATACTCCATCAAAGCTTAATGCTGCAGATTCAAGATCCTTCAGTCTTTGGATGTAAGATTCCAATACTTGTCTTCTTGCTCCTGGTCTTGCTCCTGAAATCGCATCAGCTACCTGAATGATCGGAGATAATAGAGACTTCATTTCAATTTCGTCGTGGTGAGCACCGATTGCGTTTACAACCTCTGGGTTTTCACCGTATTTCTCAGCCCATTGCATTCCTAATAACGCGTGTGGTAATTCTGATTCCTGCTCAGGAACTTTACCAATATCGTGTAATAGACCTGCTCTTTTAGCTAACTTAACGTTTAATCCTAATTCAGCAGCCATAGTTGCAGCGATGTTAGCTACTTCTCTTGAGTGCTGTAGTAAGTTCTGTCCGTAAGAAGAACGGTATTTCATTCTCCCTACGATTTTGATCAATTCAGGGTGTAATCCGTGGATTCCTAAATCGATGATCGTTCTCTTACCTACTTCAATGATTTCCTCTTCAATTTGTTTTCTTGTTTTTTCTACCACTTCTTCGATTCTTGCCGGGTGAATTCTACCGTCAGTTACCAATCTGTGAAGTGATAGTCTTGCAATTTCTCTTCTTACCGGATCAAAGCAAGAAAGAAGAATAGCCTCCGGAGTGTCATCTACAATAATTTCAACCCCTGTTACCGCTTCTAAAGCACGGATGTTTCTACCTTCTCTACCAATGATTCTACCTTTTACCTCGTCAGATTCAATGTTGAATACTGATACTGAGTTCTCGATAGCCTGTTCTGTTCCGATTCTCTGAATTGTTTGGATAACAATTTTTCTAGCTTCATTCTTAGCGTTCATCTGAGCTTCTTCCATAATGCTCTGAACGTGTGCCTGTGCTCTTGTTTTCGCTTCTGCCTTCATGGTTTCTACCAATTCTGCTTTAGCTTCATCAGCGGTGTAATTAGAGATTTTTTCAAGTACTTCTACTTTTTTAGCAGTAGCTGTATCTAATTCATGCTGTTTTTTGTCTAAAATTTCATTCTTTTTAGCATAATCTGCAATCTGTCTGTCTAAGTCTTTTTCTAGTTTTGCGGTCTTGCTAAGTTCGTCAGTCACTTTATGCTCCTTATCCTTCGTTCTTTTTTCAGCTTCCTGCATTTTTCTTTCACGAGCCTGAATATCTGAGTCATGCTGAGATTTCAATTCAAGAAACTTTTCTTTAGCTTGTAAGTTCTTTTCTTTCTTTATGGATTCAGCTTGTACGTTAGCTTTTTCTATAAGGTTTTCGGCGTTTTTCTTGGCATCATCTATAATGAATTTTGCCTTAGTATTCAGAGAGCTTTTTGAGAACATTATTCCCACGGCAGCTCCGATTACTAAACATACAACACCGACTATAACTTCTATCATAATGTATATTGAGTTTTAATTGTATTCATATCCTTTAAAAATAAAAAAAGCCTACAATAATCCAGAGATTGAGAGTAAACTCCTAATCAACACGATTTGAACTGATTTCCACTGTCTGTAATCCGGAAGACCGGCACGCCATTCAGAGGACATTTGTTCGGTAATTGTTTAGCGTTGAGTTTACCTTTAATGTGTTAGAATTATTGTAGGCAGTTTGTTCAGGAAAAAAAATCTATTTCCCGATTTCATTCAACGATTGATTGATCTGTTGTAATCTTTCGTTGGTTGAATTAATATTTTTTTCGTAGTTAAGAGAAACTACTTCTGCATTGGTTCCTAATTTTAGGGCACACATTGCTAAAGCATCTTGTTTATCTCTTACATCGAAGTTCTGTTCAAAATCTTTAATCATATTCTCGATCTGCTTCCCTACCTTACGCAAAGTCTCTTCCTCTGCCGCCGGTACGTTCAGCGGATACACTCTTCCTGCAATGTTGACGGTTATTCTCCTTACCTCCATTATAATCCACTGTTTTGAAGCTGAGCAATACAGAAATCAATTTCTTTCACCAATCTGTTGATGTGGTTTTTCATTAATCTATTATGTTCAGGATTTCCTGATATTGCTGAATAAAGTTTTATATTTTTTTGTTCTTCTGCTAATACCTGATTTCTTCTTCTCTCCTCATCATATTTTATCTTCAGCTCTTCATGCTCACTACTTAATTCTGATAACTTTTCAGTAAGATTTCTGTAATTTTTTTGCAGAGCCAAAATTTTTCTCTCTAATTCTGAAAAATTGTTTTCTAAATCTTGAAGCATTTCAGGTTTGTATATTCTAACTAGAAGCAAAAATAAAAAAATATTAACACTAACAAAAATAAATAGTCCTATATTTTGATTTCCCAACAAAAAAGGAGATGCAAAAGCACCTCCTGAATATTTTAATATGATAATTTCTTATTCGAATTTCAGTACAAACATCACCGCTCTGGTTTGTAATGTAGAGATAGCAGAAGCCCAATAAGGAGGCGTAGTCGCATTATCAGCCACTTTCTCATTGTTCATGAAGAATGTTCCTCTGATGGCAGGAGTCAGCTTAAATTTATTGAAATAAAATTGAATTCCCATTTCTGCAGACCACGCAAAGTTGTGGGTAGTGGATCTGAAGATTTGCTGCATGTTATCATCTGTAGAACTAGAATTAGACTGAAGATTTACAATATAATTCACCCCTGCCGCAACATAAGGTCTTGAATTATACCATCTTCGTCCATGAAGTTCCAAAAGTACCGGAATATCAACCAATGTAGATTTAATGTCTCTTACTTTATCTTTTTCCTGTAAAGGAATCGGCGTAAAAATAGGATTGGTGGTAGTTCCACCTTGAAATCTATCATTAGCTTGAGTATTAAAAGTCAACTGTCTTTGCGCAAACTGTAACCCCGGCTCTACTCTTACATCCAAATAATCATTCAATCTCCATTTTGCGATAAGCCCGGCACCGAAGCTATAGCTTTCTTTGGTACTGGTCACGAGATTTTGATTATTTTCCATTCCATAAGTGGAATTGAGTACGATTCGGTAGTCTAGTTTATTCCCGTTCAAATAAAAACCCCAACTGAATTTCTGCTCGTCGAAATCTTCCAGCTTATCCATTCTGTTTCGGGTTCTAAATTGCGCGTTTGCAAAAACGGCAACATTTACTGAGGTTAAAACCAGTGCTTTTAATAGAAATTTATTCATAGGTTACTTTGTTGCTTTATAAATTGTGGCTATACCCAAACTTAATTTTTTATATTCAACTTTCTTAAATCCCGTATCTAAAAGAATTTGCTTCATCTTCTCCCCGAAAGGAAAAGCATTTACAGAATCCGGAAGGTATGTATACGCCCTATTATCTTTGGAAACCAGTTTACCTATAGCAGGTAATATATTTTTGAAATAAAACATATAAAATGGCCCCATGAAACCCTCAACCTTTGAAAACTCCAGTATATAAACACTCTTGTTATCTTTCACTACTCTTCTTAACTCTGCCAAACCTTTGGGTAGGTTTTCAAAATTCCTTACTCCAAATGCAACGGAAACAGCATCAAATCTATTGTCCTCGAAAGGTAAATTTTCTGCATCTCCTTTTTGCATGGAAATTTTGCCGTCTAATTTAAGTTTTTTTATTTTAATAACGCCAACATTGAGCATTTGTTGTGATAAATCTAAACCAACTACTTTTGAACCGGTTCCTTTTTCAATGGTAATTGCCAGATCTCCCGTTCCTGTAGCCACATCCAGCACTTCTTGCGGGTTATCATTTTTCATCCATTTTACCAATTTATTTCTCCATAAAATATCAATTTTCATGGATAAAACACGGTTCAAAAGGTCATATTTCGGCGCAATATTGTCGAACATATCCTCTACCTGGCTCTTCTTTGTAGCCTCAGAATTGTAGGGAGTAACTTTAGTGATATCTTTTGTCAAACTTAAAACTTGTAATATTCTTTATAATAATTTAGGTAATCCTGCTTTCTGAAAACCTTTGATCTCGATTCCACTTGCTGGACATTCTTGATCACTTTGTCATAATCTTCATCTACGTTGTAGTAAAAATCTTCTGTGTAAAGCTTATTGAAACGCTTTGCTCCTCCGTAGTAATCCTTTCCGTCAATCACAGTCTTGTCAAGCGCTGTCAATAACGAATCTTTTTTAAGGTTATACCCGTAGTACTGGTCATTCACGTAGTAATCCTGATGAGCAATGTTGAGCAGACCTCGAAGTTTGTTCACTTCAAATGCAGAATCGTAAAGCATTTTTTTATTCTGATCGAAAACCTGAATAGAGTTTTTCCCTTATTCAAATCCACATGCACATACTGCCCCGCTGATATAACTCCTTCAGAACCATTGTTGATTTTAAAGTAATACGTGTTCGGGGTAGGATTATCTACCACATAATAATTCTTCTTGGCTAAAAAAAGGAAGTAGATCCCAAAGGCAACGATAAACGCCACACCTGCAATAAGTAAGCCTTTTAAGGATGGGTTGTTTTTCATAGATTGTAAAGTACAATTTTTGCAAATTTAATAATATTTTTAATTCTCTGTTATTAATATTAATTATTAACTTTGCATCTTTAAAAAAATCATTTAAACGAATGCCGAATACGATCATTATTGGCTCTGGATCTTACATCCCGAACAGAGTTATTGGTAGAGATTACTTCATGAATTCCGAGTTCTACACTGAAGACGGAGTAAAGATTGAAAAGCCTGTGGAAGAGACCATTGCGAAGTTTGTAGAAATTACAGAAATCGAAAACAGGAGATTCATTGAGGATGATCTTTCCAATTCACAGATCGGTTATAAAGCCGCAAAAATTGCCCTTGAGGATGCAAAAGTAGACGGTGAAGAACTGGATTATATTATTTACGCTAGTAATTTCGGGGAAGTTACTGAGAACGGCTACGCAGACTTCATGCCAACAATGGCGGCAAGAGTGAAGAATAAACTGGGGATTAAAAACAGAAAATGTGTAACGTATGACATGATTTTCGGATGCCCGGGATGGGTAGAAGGTATGATTTTAGCGGACAACCTGATTAAGGCTAAAGTTGCCAAAACCATTCTTATCATTGGAGCTGAGACATTAAGCCGTGTCACTGATCCCTATGACAGAAACAGAATGATCTTTGCTGATGGTGCCGGTGCTGTAGTGGTAAAAGCTACAGATGAAGAAAATGTAGGAATCATTGCTCACAACACCATCTGTGATAACGGCCCTGAGTTAAATTACCTTGAAAACCAACCTTCTATCAACAAAGAAGTAGATCAAAAACGTCTTTATGTGAGAATGTTGGGTAGAAAAATCTACGAATACGCACTTAAAAATGTTCCTGTAGCGATCAAAGACACTATTACAGACGCTGGTCTTTCTATTGAAGACATTGATAAATCCTTATCCATCAGGCGAATGCTAAAATGGACTATGCGATGATTGAAAGACTTCACAGACTTTACGACGTGAAAGAATATGATCACGCGATCTCTCCTATGACCATCCAAGACCTTGGAAATACGTCTGTTGCGACTATCCCTACCATGTATGATTTAATAATTAAAGGAAAAATGGAGGGTCAATCGTTTAAAGAGAATGGTAACATTGTAATGACTTCGGTAGGTGCCGGAATGAACATTAATGCTATCGTTTACAGATTTCCTTAAAAATAATTTTAATTAAAAATATAAAAAAGCACAAAGGAAGTCTTCTTTTGTGCTTTTTTTGAATCAGAATATGCAAAAGAATTTTTTAATCATTGCCGGAATCTTCCTATTTCTGGAAGTTTACATTTATCAGGCTGTCCGAACACTGACCGATAATTTCTGGATAAGAACCAGCTATTGGGTAATCTCTTTAATCATATATGGGATATTCGCTTACGAAGTCACCCATTATCAGAGATCAGACCGAA
This sequence comes from Chryseobacterium tructae, assembly GCF_030409875.1. Taxonomy (NCBI): domain Bacteria; kingdom Pseudomonadati; phylum Bacteroidota; class Flavobacteriia; order Flavobacteriales; family Weeksellaceae; genus Chryseobacterium; species Chryseobacterium tructae. Next base: position 3,530,327 of record NZ_JAUFQR010000001.1, read on the forward strand.
GTACAATGAGAGCCCAGATCATGATCTCTCTATTTCTGGTATTCATACTTCCAAAAATATTTATTGTTTTATTCTTATTGATTGATGACCTTATCAGAATCGGAGGATACCTGATAGGCTTTGCAAAACCTGCTGAGAATTTCTTCCCGGAAAGGCGAAAGTTTCTGAGTCTTGTCGGGTTAGGAATGAGCGGTGTACTTTCTGCCCTATTCATTGATGGAATTACCTTTGGTAAATACCGTCATAAGGTAAGAAAAGTCAAAGTAAAGTTCTCTAACCTTCCGAAAAGCTTTAAAGGGTACAAAATCATTCAAATCTCTGATGTTCATAGCGGAAGCTTTGCTGATCCAAGTAAATTACAGCATGCTGTTGATCTGATCAACGAACAAAAACCCGATCTGGTTTTATTCACCGGAGATATGGTGAATAACGTAGCAGATGAGTTCAAGCCTTTCATTCCTTTATTTTCAAAAATTAAAGCGAAAGATGGCAAACTTGCCGTGTTAGGAAATCATGATTACGGAGATTATGTAACCTGGGATTCTCCAGCAGCCAAGAAAGCAAACCTGGATACCTTGATCGATTACGAAAAGCAAGCCGGATTTGATATGTTGAGAAATGAACACAGAATCATTGAAAAGAATGGAGAAAAATTATACATTCTCGGGGTTGAAAACTGGGGACTAAAACCATTCCCTCAATTTGGAAAAATTGATGATGCTTTAAAAGGAGTACCTGATTCCGCTACAAAGATCTTAATGAGCCATGACCCCACTCACTTTGATTATGTGGTAAAAAAACACCCTAAAGATATCCACCTAACCCTTTCAGGACATACTCACGGGATGCAATTCGGTCTGGATCTTAAGAACATAAAGTGGTCACCTGTTCAATATCGTTATCCAAAATGGGCAGATCTTTATGAAAGCGAAGGGAAATTACTTTATGTTAACAGAGGATTCGGAGTATTGGGATATCCGGGAAGAGTTGGGGTATTACCTGAGATTACGCTTTTTGAATTAAGTTAATAAGGAGTGAGGTTCAGGCACATTTCTGACCTCATATTGTTTGATTTTTTTATAAAAACAACAGCATTTGATTTAAAGATACTTTTGAGCAAACAACTCAATACGTGTTTTTGAATCAAGTGCTTTTTTTATTTAATATAATCTGAAAAATACTAAAATATATAATCTTTCATTCGGGAAGTGGCCATTTCTTTTTCATTAATGAAGGAAAGAAAGTCTTCCAGTTTATCCTCCATTTTTTTACCCGAAAATAAGCTTCTATAAAATGGGATATCAAAACGGTATTTATTGAAATCTGTGAATTGCCAGATATTGAGATACACCAGAACGAACTCTTCATTCTGTAATGTTTCCAACACCATATTCTGATAATACTTCATCGGCAGAATCTGGAATACAAAATCATTGTAAGGTAATTGACTGTAAGGAGAGATACTTTCCGGCACAATACTCAGTCCATCTTCTTCTGTAATTTCAGTATCTCTTTTCAGACGTTTGAATGGAAAAAGGATATTGGCATTATCGATATTGGAGACATAATTGAATTCCAAAAGCTTTAGATTTTCTTGCGGAATTTTTACATCTTTCTGACGAATGCCTCGGATCTGTTTTCCCAAAAGATCCTGAATATCCTTTTTGGCATTTTCAATTTCTTCCAGATTTGAACCTTTATTATAAAAAGCAATTTCATGCCCTTGGGATGAAATTGCTTTGATAAGATTTTGCAGTTTTTCAGCAAGAGAAACCTCCACAAAAAAACTTGCTTTTGTATCATGAATATCTAAAATTCTGAGAATCGCTTTTGTATTCTCTTCTGTTATTTTCAACCTATCTCCATCGGTAATCTGAGAACCTCTTTTTACTTCGGCCTCAATATTCGCAATGTTAAAAGTCAACAATATCATTTAAATTAAATTTTAGATAAAGTTTATAATAAATTAAAAATCAATCGTTAAAGCAATACTTAATTAAAGTATAACTTTACATTATTAATCCTTAGCTAATTTTACTTTAAGATTCTTGATCATATCTTTAGACATTTCAGAAATTCCGAAATCGTAAGACAATCCCCAATCTTTTTTAGCTACAGAATCATCAATTGAAGCCGGCCATGAATCAGCAATTGCCTGTCTGAAATCCGGGTTATAATCAATCTTAAAATTTGGGATTTCTTTGGTAATTTCCTCTGCCAATTCTTTTGGAGTAAATGACATTCCGCCTAAGTTATAAGATGAACGAACCGTTAAACTTTCCTTCGGAGCATCCATTAATTTCAGCGTTGCATTGATGGCATCATCCATATACAACATTGGCATTCCTGTGTTCTCAGAAATGAAACTTGTATACTTTCCTTCTTCAATGGCTTTATAGAAAATCTCAACCGCATAGTCAGTAGTTCCACCTCCTGCCGGAGTCTTCCATGAGATCAATCCAGGATATCTGATACTTCTTACATCCACTCCATGTTTATCGAAATAGTATTCACACCACTTCTCCCCTGCCATCTTAGAGATTCCGTAAACAGTTGTTGGATTCAGTACCACATCCTGTCCTACGTCATGTTTTGGAATTCCTTTTCCAAACACAGCGATAGAACTCGGCCAGAAGATCTTTTTAAGAAGCCCTTCCTTAGCCATTTCACAAAAATGAAGGAGAGGTTCAAGATTAAGTTTCCATGCAAAAATAGGTTGCTTTTCCGAGGTTCCGGATAAAAGCGATGCAAGGTGATACACTGTAGTGATGTCATAATCCTTAATGATCTGTCTCACTAATTGAGTATTCGTAACATCCATCCTTTCATAATGACCCGCAGAAGTAATTCCCTCCTGCCATCTGTCAAGCCCTGAAGCGATAACATTTTCCGCTCCGTGAATTTCAACAAGTCTATTGGTAAGCTCGGTGCCAATTTGTCCCAAAGCACCTGTAATCAGTATTCTTTCCGTATAGGATTCCATTTTTCAGATTTTTTTTAGAATTGTACAAAAGTAAAAAAAACATGTCAACCATAATAATAAAGGTGAATTTAAAATGTATTCCCAAGTTGTCATGATTTTTTTTTAAACTAAATTTTGATTATTGCAGGAAACCTGAAACTGGAAGCTGGAAGTTATTAAAGCCCTTAAATACTAAAAAAACAAACTTATACAAGTTACAAGACCAATAGAAACTCCCAGATTCCCTCTTCCTTCTCCCTATTCTCTCTATCCTATTTTCCTCGCTCCAAGCTCAGGTTATTGATGTAATTTCCATATTTTTGTTATAAGAAAAACAATCAATATGAAGAAGATCTTAATGGCTTCGATTATATTAGCCAGCCAGCTTAGCTGGGCTCAGTTTACAGATATCAATATTGTAAAAGAGGTAAAGGTTAAGAATAAAGGTGTAGTGGTCTCTGCCCATCCATTGGCAAGTGAAGCAGGAGCAAAAATCCTGAGAATGGGAGGAAATGCCTATGATGCGATTACCGCTACTCAATATGCACTGGCAGTAGTATATCCTCAGGCAGGAAACATCGGTGGTGGTGGATTCTTGGTGGGGGTAAAAAATAATGGTGAAAAATTCACTCTGGACTACAGGGAAACAGCTCCCAAAAAAGCTTCCAGAGATATGTATCTGGATAAAAACGGAAAAGCAAACACTGATCTATCTCAGAACGGACGTCTGGCAGTAGGTATTCCAGGAAGTATAGCTGGTTTTTTTGCGACCTTGAAACACTGTAAACTTCCTATGGAAAAGATTATCCAGCCTGCTATTGATCTGGCAGAACAAGGGTTTGCTATTACCGAGCAGGAAGCAGATATGCTGAATAATAATAGAGAGCATTTTAAGAAACATAATACATCAGCCATCATTTTTGTAAAAGACAACCTATGGAAAGCCGGTGATCTTTTGATTCAAAAAGACTTGGCTGAAACTTTAAGATTGATCCAAAAACTGGGAGCTAAGGGTTTTTATGAAGGAAAAACAGCTGACCTTTTGATTGCCGAAATGAAAAAAGGTAATGGGATTATTACATTAGATGACCTTAAAAAGTATAAAGTTGCTGAAAGAAAAGCTTTAGAATTTGACTACAAAGGCAATAATGTCGTTTCAATGCCTTTGCCTTCAAGCGGCGGATTACTTCTTGCCCAGATGTTGAGAATGGCTAGCTTTGAAAATCTTGAAAAATACCAGCAAAACTCAACACAAGCTGTTCAGATCATGACGGAAGCAGAAAGAAGAGCTTTTGCAGACAGGGCTGAATATATGGGAGATCCGGATTTCATTCAGGATAAGACACCTTACCTGATTTCGGACGAATACTTAAAAGGCAGATGGAAGAGCTTCAGTTTTGATAAAGCAACTCCAAGTGCTGAAGTCGGAAAAATCATAGAACAACCTAAAGAATCTACTCAAACCACTCATATCTCTGTTCTTGACAAGGATGGCAACGCTGCTTCAGTAACCACTACTCTGAACGGATATTATGGAAGTAAGGTATTGGTTTCAGGAGCCGGTTTCTTTTTGAATAATGAAATGGATGATTTCTCTATTAAGCCTGGCGTTCCCAATATGTTTGGAGCGGTAGGTGGAGAAGCCAACTCTATTCAGCCAAATAAAAGGATGCTTTCTTCTATGACGCCTACAATTTTGCTTAAAAATGGAAAACCTTATATGGTCGTAGGAACTCCGGGAGGAACTACTATTCCCACTTCCGTATACCAATCCATTGTCAATGTAGTTGATTTTAAGCTCAATGCTAATATTGCAGTGAATGCTCCTAAGTTCCATCATCAGTGGCTTCCGGAAACCATAAAAGTAGAAAATAACTTCCCGGAAAGCACCATTACTGAACTGAAAAAGAAAAATTACACCTTTGAAAAGGTAAAACAAATTGGAAAGACAGAAGTAATTGTTCTTGACGAAAACGGCAACATTCACGCTGTAGCAGATGGTCGTGGAGATGATTCTGTAGCTGTGGAATAATAATATTCTCCCTAATATAACCTATATAGCTTCGGCTTCATTCCTTACAGACGAGATTATCTGTGGAATGAAGCCGAAGCTTTTTGATATCTCAACTTAAAACAACAGATTAATTTCCATGACTTTTATCAGTTTTTTAGATGAAATTTCTTAATTTTCGCCCTTAAAAAAACAAAACGACTGTTCATTGAAAGCAAAAAAAATATACAATCAGCTCTATTTTCAGGTAATTATCGCCATAAGTGCGGGAATTTTACTGGGAAACTTCTATCCTGAACTGGGAGAAAAAATGAAACCTTTGGGAGATGGCTTTATCAAACTGGTAAAAATGATCATCGCTCCGGTAATCTTCATTACACTTACTCTGGGGATTGCTCATATGACTGACCTTAAAAAAGTGGGAAGAATTGCTATAAAAGCAATGATTTATTTCTTCACCTTCTCTACCCTAGCCCTTATCATTGGTCTGGTAATCGGGAATCTATTACAACCCGGACATGGATTAAACATTGACCCTGCAACTCTTACCGGAAATGTCTCAGAATACCAGGAGAAGGCTCATGAGTCTACCCTTACACGCTTTATTATGAATATTATTCCTGAAACACTTTTCAGTCCTTTGGTAGGAGATAATATTCTTCAGGTACTTCTTGTTGCTATTTTAATGGGTGTTGCATTGGTTTTAACAAAAGAAAAAAGCCAGAAAGTAACTGATTTTCTTCAGGATCTTTCTGCTCCCATTTTCAAGATTGTTCATATTCTGATGAAGCTTGCTCCAGTAGGTGCTTTCGGAGCCATGGCATTTACTATAGGAAAATACGGTATTCATTCTGTCCTGAATCTTCTATTTCTGGTGGCCACCTTCTATATCACCTCTTTCCTTTTTGTTGTTTTGGTGTTAGGAGCAGTGGCATGGTACAATGGATTTAACATTTTCAAACTGTTATTTTACCTTAAAGAAGAGCTTCTTTTGGTTTTGGGAACAAGCTCTTCGGAATCTGCGCTTCCGGGAATTATGGAGAAAATGGAAAAAGCAGGTTGTTCACGAACCATAGTAGGTCTCGTAGTTCCTACTGGCTATTCTTTTAATCTCGACGGAACTAATATTTATATGACGCTTGCTTCACTGTTTATTGCCCAGGCACTCAATATTCCCCTTTCCATCGAAAAGCAACTGATGCTTCTTTTGGTAGCTATGCTCAGTTCAAAAGGTGCAGCTGGAGTTACCGGTGCAGGTTTTGTAACATTAGCTGCAACATTAGCTGTTGTGCCGGAAATTCCCATAGCCGGAATGACCTTAATTCTTGGTATTGATAAATTTATGAGTGAATGCCGTGCCTTAACAAATGTTATAGGGAACTCTGTAGCTACTGTTGTGGTAGCAAATTGGGAAAAACAACTGGACAAGGAACAACTACAATATTGCTTGGATAATCCTCAGGAGGTTGAAAAAGAGCTGGAAGGCTGATTTTAGATAAGAGAGAGTAGACGAAGAGATAAGAGACGAAAGAGATCCTCATGTATTGTTTGGACAGTGAATCTCAATAGTCAATTTTATCTCGTAAGTGAATAATGAAAGGGCTGCAAAACCAACAACTTTGAAAATTTAAACCAAAATATTCAAACTTGCAGGCTGTACTTTCACATGGACAGGGGATTCTATTTTATTGAATTCCCCATCAAGATGCCAGTTTTTGGTATTTACTTTAAATGAAATCTCTGAAACAGGAAGGTAAGTAACATATTCATCATCTTTTAGCCTCTTGGTAAACATTCTGAAAGCAAATAATGCAGAATAAGTTAAAGGAAATTTTTTAACCAAAACCATATCTACCAATCCGTCACTTTTGCTTGCTTTGGGTGCAATATAGGCGTTATTTCCGAACTGACGGGTATTGGCAATATTCAGCATCAGATACCTTCCGTTGTACTGTTTATATTCCTCTTCAAAGAAAGTAACCTTGATCGGTCTATAGTTAAAGAATGTTTTCAGGGAAACTTTGATATAATTTTTGAAGCCGCGGCTGGTTTTTTCAAATTCTTTGACCACTTTCCCATCAAACCCTGTTCCTGAAACGTTGATGGAAAGCCTGTCGTTAACAGTAAAAGTATCAATCTTTCTGGACTGCTTGGCTTTTATTTTCTCTAAAAGTTCATCCAAATTCTTACTGAAACGGGTTTCATTGGAAAATCCATTCCCCGAACCTGCCGGAAAAATAGCCAGAATTTTATCTGTAGAAATCAGATTTTTTGCTACGGTAGAAATTGTTCCATCCCCGCCAATAGCCACAAAAACATCTACTTCATCAAAATGTTTTTTGATAAATTCGTCTGTTCCCGGAATAGATTCAGAGACGTAATACAAAGGATTACCTACCTTATTTTTAAGTTCGTTCAAAAACGGCTGATAATTCTTTTTGGCCGAAAAAGGATTGATAATAAAAGCTACTTTTTCCATTACCGCAAAAATAGAAAATGCTTCCTGAACCCGGAAGCATTAAGTTATTTAATTTTCATTCTTTCTTTAAATTCTGCATTTAATGTCCCTTTCAACTCCTCCCATGAAATAGGAATCGTGATATCTCCAGCTGCAAATGCTGCAATTTCATATGGGCTATAGTGAAAATATAGATTTTTGTCATCAAAATAGAAGTTGTCTGAAGCTGGAATCTTTTCCACCAACAACATTTCTGAATTTTTCACACTTCCGTCTCCATCCATTGTTCCGCTGTTGATATTATTGATGTTTCTCATCAACATGGCTTCAAGTTTAGCCTTTGGCGTGGAAGTAATATCTTTTAATTCTAATTTTTTATTGTTCTTCAGGTCAAATATCCTTTCTGAGAACCCATAATTATCATGTGCTCCGCCTTCATATCCGCTTCCTGTATACTGAATATGCAGATACCCATTGGTATTGGATACAAGGTTCATATGGGAACTTGAATACCAATCCTGGCCATAAGTAATATCTGAAGCCCAATCTTTGCTGTCTTTTTTTATAGAATTAAAATAATTATTTTTTTCACCTTCCACATACGTTTGGAGTCCTGTTTTAGAAAAATCCTTTATTTTATCATTCTGAAAATAGATGCTGTCTAAAAGACTTTTATCTTTTATAGTAGGAAATACCAATAACTTAGAAGTATAAGTAAGCTTTAAAGAATCTGCTATTTTTGTAGAATCTTTTACTATTACTGAATCAACTACAAATTCTTCAGAACTTTTATTTTCCGTTTTATCGGTTGGTATTTCTGCCGTTTTATCTTTCTTACAAGCAGTAAAAACAAAGAACGAAGAAAGTGCAAGAACGGCAATTGTATTTTTCATAATTTTAATTTTTGGTATTTAATACAAAAACCATTCAAAAGATGAATGGTTTTAAAAAATTTATTCAAAAAAGTTAAAATAACTCTTACAAACTCCTTATTTTTATTTCTTTACAAGGCTGATTACCTGATTTTGTTGCTTAGAAGCGACTCCCCAAATTTGTTTGAAAGCCGGATAATATTCTTTAGGATAATCTGCACTGGCCACTTTTGTGTAAGATGTTAGTTCCAGTTTATTTCCTTTTTGTTCAACAGCATAACTGAATTCTATCTCTTTATCATCTGTCCTGATCTTTTTATTTTTTGGCATTTCTTCAATGACATATCCTTCCGGAAGTTCAAGAATTACTTTTTTCACTTTCATGGTAGGGGCACCAAAATCAATAGGATACCTTCTGTCCTCCGTCTGATCGAATTCATTGGATACTTTATTTAAAAACAACATTGGATTGATGATTAATTTTTTTCCTACTTTGTCTATTAAATTGGATGATGAAAATTTCATAGTGCTTTCAAATTCTCCGTTTTCCAATACTTTTGAATCAATTCCTGTAAAGTCTATAGAGAAATTCTCTTTATATTGCTTTTTATATTTTTCGGGGTTCTCATCGTAACTATCTTTCACATACATCGCAAAAGCTCCAGTATCTTTATCTGAATAAGATCCTGAAATCGTGCCATCGTCATTCAACTTTGCATCAATTGTGAGGAATGTGTTGCTCTCTTTCCTATTTTCCATCTGAATTTGTAGAGCTTTGGTCTTAGTTAATAAAATCCCGTATTGATTCCAATCTCTTAAAGGAAGCTCATCTATGGAAGACTGTTTTGAAGTAGCATCATATATACGATACTGTCCGCCCATATTCACTGATGCAAGCACAAAATCCATATTAGAAACATTGGGTGAGACAAGATTGATGATCCCATGTCCTACTGTAGAAATAACCATTGGATCTGCCTGAAGGCCAGCTTCACGGAAAAGCATAGTCAGATACAGATTAATTTCTGCAGCATTCCCTACTTTGGTCTCCAATAGTTTTTTAATTCCATCATCAGTATAGATTCCCTTATCTTTGTTCCAGGTGAATGTTTTTTGGACATATGAAAATAGAGCATTGGCTTTTTCAAGGTCAGTTCTCATGTTGAGTACGCCTGCAGGCATATTATCCTTTGCCAGTTTTGTTTTCTTTAATTCATCTCCAAAATATTCATTTTCATAAAGTCTTTTACTGATCTGATCCCAAGAAGAGGAATAAAGTTTGAATTCTTTAAAATTGGTGGAATGAAGTTCTGCACTTACCTTTGTTCTGTAATTTCTGTCATTTCTTACAAATTTTTCTGGTTTGAAGCCTTTTACATTCTCGTATGCAAATCTATACGTTTTGTATTGGGCACCAAAAATAGACTGTTCTTCTATTACTCTGTGCTTAGGAATCAAAGCTCCTGTATAGTTTATGTTATAAGAAATATTAATGGGAGCATCTAAAACATATTCTGTATAAAGAGAGGGTGTATCCGATTCAATTAAAAATTCTGGGATATTGAATAAATAAGGTGAGATAATCTCATACTGATATTCTAATACAGATCCGTTTTTCACATTGGGAAAAGCAAATTTGGTTAAGTTTATGTATTTACTTTCCTTACTTTTATATTGCGAACTTTTTTCCACTTTTACAGGAACGGTAGCACCATTCTCTAAATTATAGGTAAAGGCTTTGAATTTTCCCAACAGCTCTTTATCTGATCCCGACTGATACAGAGGAACTTCAAGATTTAACCAATCTTCTGCTTTGTCTTTATCATACACTTTTACTCTATAAAAATATTTTTTATGCAAATTTCCTGTAGAGTTATCGATCATAAAATGTACTGATTTATATAAGATCTCTGCCGGAGCATTTTCATCTAATAATGACTTTGCTTTTGAAAGATCTGCATCAGAGAATTTGGGCGGATTCAAAAACTCATGCTTTTGAGCTTGAACGACCATTATGTTTGCTGAACAAATAATCAGCAATATTATTTTCTTCATCGTTTATATTTTTGTGATTAAAATTTTTGAGTTATCCATGTTTATTATTTTCTTTCTGAAGCCTACATAATCATTGTATTTCTCTTTTGAGTAGGTTCCTTTATTGATCTGGATCTTTCTAATGACCTTTATTTCCTCGCCATTTTTAACAAAGCTCAATTTATAATGACCAAATTCAGAATTAATATTGGTATCATCAGGGGTCTCATCAGTCTTATAACCTTTAGGAATCGTAAAGTTGATCTCATAATCATCTTCATAAGATTGTCTGATCTCAAAAGGCAGCTCACGGTTTTCTTCTGTTTTATAAACATTATCTGAGAAAATAGGAACGGCTCTGAATATGAGACTGCTTCCTGCATTTTTACAATAATTATTAGTTTTAAAGTCTATATCATAGGTAATAACAGCTTTATCTTTGTCATTGACAAAGTTTTTCATTTCCACTTTTTCAAAGTTTAATACATCAAATCTTTTTTTCAATGCATCATTTTTTTCTTTGGGGTTAAGGCTGCCAAATCCTAAATTATAATCATATTGATTTCCTGTATAGAAGAAATTTCCTTCTCCTGATATGCTGTTATCTTCTCCTATTTTTATTTTCAGTTTTTGTTTTTCTTTATTCTGATCTGCTGAATAAATTGGTGTATTAATCAATTCAATCCCATTTTTCTTTATAGAAAGTACATTTCTATCTGTAGTACTATAACTTAAATGATTGAATGCAGTCTGCTGTGATGTATTTTCAAGCCAAATATTTCCGTTTTCTGTAGGCACCATTAAAATAGCATGGTTTCCGCCCATTTTCGGAAAGTCCGGATCAAAGGAAACCTGTGAACCTCCTGAGTTGATCACACAGTAGTAAGAAGGAATTCCCGCTTCATTCAATAGGGTTTTCATATAATTGGTAAGACCTTTACAGTCTCCATATCCTTTTTTATGCACTTCATCCGGCATCATAGGAAGCCAGCCTCCAATCCCCAATCCCACATATATATATCTGGTTTTGGCTTGCATATACTGATAAATCTTCTTTACCTTTTCTTCTACAGAGCCCTGAAGTTGTAGAGCTGCCACTTCGGATTTAATGGTAGGGGTAGATACGGCTACAGGGTCAATAAGATTGTTATAATACCACGTTCCAAAATCTGTCCAGTTATTTAAAGTTCCTTGTTTCCTGCCAGATTGAACTTGGTAAGAGCAAAACTTACCTTAGGCAATATTTTAACAGGCTCCGGAATCAATAATGCATCATCTATGGCAGGAACATTTTTATAAGAATATTTTTTTTCATTCCCATTACTACTCTCCGTTGCTGAAGCGTAGTTATATTTTGATGGATAAATTTTGGTTCGAAGATCAATTCCTGAGGTATTAATAACCTTCATTTCTGCTTCCTCCAAAGAGGTATTGGTAGAGTAAAAGGGTACAAAATCAGGGATGAAAATAGTATTTTTACCTTGAGACTGATAAGAAAAATCAATGGTATAAGGATATTGAACAGGAGTATATGAAAATATCATTACTCTATTATCAGAATAAAACACTCCTTGTGTATTATTTGCAAAATCGCTAAAATCCGATTTAGAATAACTTTTAATTTTCTTTCCGGATTCATCATAGATGGTAACTTTTATATCGGAAATACTGGTTGTTTTATCATAAGGAATATAAGCAGTCGCTTTTTCATCACCATCTTTATTTAAAACGGTGGTTACTGTAGTATATTGATACTTTATTTCATCAATTTTATTGATCTGAACCGTTGTAAGATCTTTTCTGATAACAACGTTAGCATTTTTCTTTAAATTTTCTGGGATTGAAGAAGCCGGATAGCTTTGGGCAAAATATAATGAGGCTGTAGACAATGCCCCAAGAAAGAATATTTTCATCATGGTTATTAAAATTAGACAAAAATAATAAAATCTTAATAACTGTTAAAAATAACTTAAAAAAAATTGCAACATCCAATATATTCAGCCTTTTTTAATAAAAAAAATAAATAGTAAATTACTATTTCAAAGAATTTAATATTATATTTTTGATATATTAGTGAAAACAAGAAGCCCCACCATGTGGAGCCTCAGCTAATACTTAAAAAAGCACTATCCTAAATCTACCTTAAATAAGGTTGTAAATAATCAAAGGGTTTTTCTATACAAACAAAAATGACGGGTTGAATGTATATTCCTTTTCAATCATTTAAAATTAAAATATTTCAAATATGAAATGGTAAACTTCATATTGTCTGCATTCCCAAAATTAGGATAAATTGTAATTAGTATAATTCAAAGTCTGTAGAATTAATTACACAAAAGAGTACAATAAATTCTACAGATAATCCCAATAAAAAAGACTTCATTTCTGAAGCCTTTATTTTTTTCATTTTCTAATCATTTGGAATTCTTTTACTATCATAAGTATCACTTCCAAGTCCTAATACAGGAATAAAAATAAACCCTAAGAAAAATAACAGAATAGTATACAATGGAGTTTCTTTTGCAAAACCTTTAGCTAATCTGTCATTAACTACCCACGCAGCAAACAGATTTACAAATGGAATTAAGAATAAAATGATCCACCATATAGGTTTTTTCACAATATCCAGCATGACAACAGCATTATAAATAGGGACAAAAGCTGCCCAGGCATCTTCCCGACCTGCTTTTTTAAAGATCTTGAACATACAATATCCATAGAATAGATACACAAGTAAACTCATGAACATTGATCCAATCCCTAATCCTGCAGCGGCTGCACTGGAAGCCGCATCTACCCCATTGTAGGGGTCTGTTTGTAAAAGAGTTAACATATTATTATTTTTTTTGGTTTCTTCAAATATAAAAAAAGCTTCTAAATAATTAGAAGCTTTTTTTTGATATTTTAAAAACGTTTATGCATCAATTTTTGCATACTTCGCATTTTTCTCGATAAATTCTCTTCTTGGTGGAACCTCATCTCCCATCAACATTGAGAAAACACTATCTGCTTCTACAGCATTGTCAATAGTCACCTGCTTCAGAATTCTGTGTTCAGGATTAAGGGTTGTTTCCCAAAGCTGCTCAGGATTCATTTCTCCAAGACCTTTATAACGCTGTACTTCAACACCTTTTCCGTCCGGAGACATTTCTAAAGTGAATTCTTCACGTTCTTTCTCGTTGTAAGCATATACTTTTTTGTTTCCTTTCTTTAATAGGTATAAAGGTGGCTGAGCAATATAAATATATCCATTCTCAATAAGTTCCTTCATATATCTGAAGAAGAAAGTAAGAATTAGGGTAGAAATGTGAGATCCATCAATATCGGCATCGGTCATAATAACGACCTTATGGTATCTTAGCTTAACCATATTCAAGGCCTTGCTATCTTCTTCAGTTCCTACAGAAACTCCAAGAGCAGTATAGATATTTCTGATTTCTTCATTATCATATACTTTATGAAGCATCGATTTTTCTACGTTCAAAATCTTACCTCTTAGTGGAAGAATAGCCTGGAAGTGTCTGTCACGTCCTTGTTTTGCTGTTCCACCTGCGGAATCTCCCTCCACAAGGAAGATTTCAGATTCAGCTGGATCTTTAGATGAACAGTCAGATAGTTTTCCAGGAAGTCCAGATCCTCCCATCGGAGATTTTCTCTGAACCATTTCACGGGCTTTTTTTGCTGCCTGTCTTGCTTTTGCAGCGAGAACTACTTTTTGAACAATAGTTTTAGCTTCATTAGGGTTCTCTTCCAAAAAGTTAGTAAGCATCTCCCCTACAATTTTATCTACAGCACCAGAAACTTCAGAATTTCCTAATTTCGTTTTGGTCTGTCCTTCAAACTGAGGTTCCATTACTTTTACAGAAATTACAGCGGTTAATCCTTCACGGAAGTCATCTCCTGTAATTTCTACTTTTTCTTTTGCCGGAAGTCCCAATTCATCTGCATATTTCTTTAAAGTTCTCGTTAAAGCTCTTCTGAAACCAGCTAGGTGAGTACCTCCTTCATGAGTATTGATGTTATTTACATACGAGTGAAGATTTTCGTTGAAAGAAGTATTGTAACGCATTGCTACTTCTACCGGAATATTATCTCTTTCTCCTTCCATGAAAATCACGTGTTCCATAATAGATTCACGGTTTCCATCGATATAAGCAACAAATTCCTTTAAACCTCCTTCAGAATGGAAAATTTCCGACTTGAAAGCACCGTCTTCTAATTTCTCTCTTTCATCTGTAAGGGTAATCGTAATCCCTTTATTAAGGTAAGAAAGCTCTCTTAAACGGGTTGCTAATGTATCATAGTTATAAACCAGTTCTGTAAAAATAGTATCATCCGGCTGGAAAAACTGCTTAGTTCCTCTTTTATCACTATTTCCAATTTCTTCAACTCCTGTCTGAGCTTTTCCTTTTGAATATATCTGTTGATAAACATTACCGTCTCTGTAAACCGTAGTGATCATTTCATTAGAAAGAGCATTCACACAAGATACCCCTACTCCGTGAAGACCTCCTGAAACCTTGTAAGAATCTTTATCAAACTTACCTCCGGCTCCAATTTTCGTCATTACAACTTCAAGAGCAGATTTTTGTTCTTTTTCGTGGAAGTCAACAGGAATACCTCTACCGTTATCGCTAACCTCGATTCCGTTTCCTTCTTTAATCGCAACGAAGATTGTGTCGCAGTATCCTGCCAATGCCTCATCGATAGAGTTATCTACTACTTCATAAACCAAATGATGAAGACCTCTTAATCCCACATCACCAATGTACATTGAAGGACGCATACGTACGTGCTCCATTCCTTCCAATGCCTGAATACTACTAGCTGTATATTGTTTTTGACTCATATTAAATATTAAAAATCCTGCTATATGCAAAGACTTACAAATATCGTGATTTTTTTCGAGGTATGAAAGTTAAAAAGTGTCAAAAAAAGAGGAGTTAAAAACAAAAAAAAAGCAGATGATATCTGCTTTTTTAATTTCTATTCAAATCTAGGAGTTGTTCTTTTTAATTTTAAATATATTTTTCAATTTATAACCACTACTGAATCTATTTTCCTTTTTGGTCAGATGTACCTGTACCTCCATTTTATCTGGATAAAGAAAAAATTCAAAATAATTAATTTCGTTTTTTTTCACTTCTATATCTCCTATCTGATCTTTTCCTTTAATCATATCATAATATTCTCCTAAAAATTTAAAGTCTGAAGACATACTGTCAAAATGAGGGGTTATTTTAAATATGAGAATATAAGTTTTCTTATCAAAATCGTAGGTTAAATTCTGCTCGATCTTTTCTATAAAAAAAGAGATATCAGATTGATCGTTCTTATTATTTGCATAAAAAAATTCATGAGGGAGCAGCAGTTTTATGTCTTTTTCCATCACATTCAAATCTCCTCTTGGAAGAACGTAATCATTGGTCAGATTCTGCAAAGATATATTTCCCAATGATCTGAAAAAACGATCAATATTCTTTCTAGTTACATTTTCATCTTTATCCTCAATATAAGCCTTATAAAGTGCAAGGGTACATTCATTACCTGATGTTTGACTATTGATATCTTTACATAATCTTGTTAACAGTCCTGGTGTAAATTCATCAACCTTTTCTTCAATATTAATTTTATTTACCTTGTTAATATCCCTGATTAACTGAACATATTTTGAAATCTTACTGTTTGCAGGCAGATCCATCATATTTAAAAAATGAGCAAGAACCTGTTCATTCGTCATATTCAGATAAATAACCATGTACAGAAAATTGGTAACATTATTTCGCGGATTATAGGTTGCAAAGTCTACCGTTCCAAAAGCCATTTTCCATGTATTATTATTTCGAACCGGAACTGTGGAAATATTCTTTCCCATCAGTTGGCTGTTCATCTGTGGAACAAATACAAATCCCGTATTCAGGAAATCATATTTTCTATTTTCAAAAAAGATCAGTTCAAGAGAATTAAAACTACTATCTCTTCCACTGGATCGCTGAAGATTCTGGTAATATATTTCACCAGCAACTCTTCTTCCTTCATCAATAAAAAAATTATATTCTGCCGGAAGGTTGATTTGTTCTCCCTGGGGCATATAGATTCCCTTCAATCCATTTCTGTACTGAGCAGAAGAAAATGAATAAAATAAAAAGAAGGCTGTAAAAATTCCTTTATATAAAAATCTCATGGTTGATTTCCTGGTCATATTATTTAATCAAAATTCTTGCAAGTATCGCTATTTTTTTCGAAGTATGAAAGTTAAATAATGTAGAGTTTTCTCAGCAAAAACATAAGGAATCACTAACCAATAAAAGATTCAAAATTAAAATGTATTGTTGAAATATCAACTGTTTTAAATCATACTCAACATCAATAATTTATGCGTAAATTTATTTACTGAAAAGTTGATATTATGGATGATTTTATTGCTGCCCGCGCCCAGATGGCGCTTTCTCTGGGCTTCCATATCATATTCTCCTGTGTGGGAATGGTAATGCCTTTCTTAATGGCTTTTGCCCATTGGAAGTACCTAAAAACCAATAATGAAGTATATAAAGGGCTTACGAAAGCCTGGAGCAAAGGGGTTGCTATCTTATTTGCTACCGGAGCTGTTTCAGGAACGATGCTTTCCTTTGAATTGGGTCTTTTATGGCCTGGATTTATGAAACATGCAGGCCCTATCTTTGGAATGCCTTTTTCATTAGAGGGTACCGCTTTCTTTATTGAAGCTATAGCCATTGGGTTCTTCTTATATGGCTGGGATAAATTTAATAAGTGGTTTCATTGGTTCTGTGGTTTCTTGTAGGACTTAGCGGGCTAGCATCAGGTATTCTGGTGGTAGCTGCCAATGCCTGGATGAATTCTCCTACCGGTTTCGATTATATAAACGGACAATACCTTAATATAGACCCAATCAAAGCCATGTTCAATGATGCATGGTTTCCGCAGGCGCTCCATATGACTGTTGCCGCTTTTTGTGCTACAGGATTTGCAGTAGCTGGAGTGCACGCCTTTTTAATTATGCGAAAAAAGAATGTGGAATTTCATACGAAAGCATTCAGAATTGCGGTAGGCTTTGCTCTTATTGGAGCCTTTGGAGCTCCTTTGAGTGGTGATGTGGCAGCAAAATCTGTTGCAGAGCGGCAACCTATTAAATTAGCAGCTATGGAAGCTCACTTTGAAACAGAAAAAGGAGCTGCCTTTGTGATCGGGGGAATTCCTGATGAAGACAAAGAGGAGATCAAATATGCCATTAAAATTCCGAAGGTACTCAGTTTTCTTGTTAGCAATGACTTCAATGCTGAAGTAAAAGGACTTAAGGATTTTCCAAAGGATGAATGGCCTCCGATAGCCGTCACCCATTATGCCTTTCAGATCATGATCTTCTTTGGAGTTATAATGATTTGTATTGGAACTATATACCTTTATGCTTTCTTCTTTAAAAAGGAATGGCTGACTAAAAACTGGTTATTAAAAACATTCTTAATTGCTACTCCTTTCGGGTATATTGCTTTGGAAGCAGGATGGACAGTTACAGAAGTAGGAAGACAACCGTGGATTATTTATGGAGTCATGAGAACGATAGATGCGGTAACTCCAATGCCTGGAATACAATATTCATTCTACTTCTTCACTGCTATATTTATATCTTTATCATTGATTCTGGTGTTTCTTTAAGAAGACAAGTACAAATGGTACCTAAACTTTATGACCCAACAGACCCACAGTTTAACGATAAAAACAAAAAATCATGATTTACATTGTTATAGGTTTTCTATGGCTTTCCATCTGTCTTTACATTATTTTAGGGGGTGCTGACTTCGGAGCGGGTATTGTAGAACTTTTTACCAATAAAAAAGCCCGTCATAAAACCCATGAGATCATGTATGAGTCTATTGCTCCTGTTTGGGAAGCAAACCATATGTGGCTGATTATCGCGATTGTTATCCTTTTTGTAGGCTTTCCTGAGATTTATACTACAATGTCTACCTATCTTCATATTCCTTTGGTATTAATGCTTGTAGGAATTATTGCACGCGGAACGGCTTTTACATTTAGGCATTATGATGCGGTAAAGGATAACTGGCAGGTTTTATACACCCAGATATTCTATTATGCCAGCCTATTGACCCCATTCTTTTTGGGATTAATTGCAGCTGCAACAGTTTCTCAATCTATCAATCCTGATGCTACGACCTTTCCGGATCTGTATATTTATAGTTGGCTGAACTGGTTTGGAGTTTCTGTAGGACTATTTACGGTAGCCTTGTGTGCTTATCTTGCCTCTATTTTTTCATTAAGAGAAACACGTGGTAAGGAAGAGCTACTCCTGATGATCAGAAAATCAAAACAAACCATGATTTTTGTAATCGTTACAGGAGTTCTAGTATTCGCTACTGCTTATTTTTCAGATATACCTCTTTTGAATTGGGTATTTTCCAAACCTTTAGGAATTATGGCAATTGCCTTTGCTACGGTTGCTTTACTCCTTATTTTAAGAGCTTTGAATAATCAAAAATTACTTCCGGTGAGGGCTCTTGCAGGCTTTCAAATGGTGATGATTCTTGTGGCAGCTACGTATCAGCATAATCCTAATATCATTTTATTAGGTAACGGACAACATCTTTCCCTTTTGGAACATATGGCACCGGCTAAAACTATTTCTGCCTTAGGTTGGGCATTAATGCTGGGCTCATTATTTATTCTTCCGTTTTTGTTTTATCTGATGGCCTCATTCAGTAAATTAAGAAAATAAATATGCAAAATTATAAGGACAAAGCAGAACTTATTGAAGAGATAAAGAAAAGATATATCCTCTATGATCAGGAATTGAACGACATTAAAGAGGAAGAAAAAGATCTGCTAAAATCCGGCGTTGACAAAACTCCGTCACAAAATATATCCTATCAGATTGGCTGGACACATCTTCTTCTGCAATGGGAAGCTGATGAAAAGAAAGGAATAGAAGTAAGAACACCTACGCCTGAATACAAATGGAATAATTTAAAAGGATTATATCAATCTTTTTATGATCAATATGGCTCTTATAGTTTATTAGATCAAAGAGCGCTATTACAAAAACAAGTGAATGAAATTATAGCCTGGATTGAAAGCCTTGATCATGAAACTTTATTTGTTCCTGAACAGAGAAAATGGGCAACAACACCAGCTCAATGGCCCGTTTGGAAATGGATACATATTAATACTGTTGCTCCTTTTAAAAATTTTAGAACGCAGCTTAGAAAATGGAAAAAACAAACCGGAACAGAATAGCTCTGTTCCGGTTTTTATTTCTAATCTATTATAGTAGAGATCATATTAATTCTTAATGGCTTTCTTAGAAATGATCCGATTGGAGGCTGTTGTAATTTTAATCAAATAAACCCCATTGATCAATGATGCTGTATTTAGTTTCAATCCTTTGGATTCCTGAACTAAATGCCCACTTTCATTATATACCTCAACATTCTTAATCTTTTCTTTTGTATGTAAGGTTAGCTCATTTTTAAATGGATTCTCGAAGGTAACTTCTGCAGCTTTTTCAATTTTCCTAGATTCAGTAGAAAGGACTTGTGCTTGCTCACTAATGATATATCGTATTATTTTTTTGGGGCTGAAAAAATATAAATAATTTCCTATCACTTGAAAGTTGGGATATTCCCCATAGCCATAATGAGTATAAACGTTATCTCCAGTACTAAAAACAGGTTGATTATTGATATTTTTCAGTACACCCGATGAAGAATAGGAAGCAATAGCAATATCTCCCTCATCATAAGATTTTAATAGGAAAAATAATCGATTGGCATTATCTGTATAAAAATTGGAGTAAGGCGTGTAGTTGATAGAATTTATTTCTTTATTTAAAGTAAAAACACCATTACTTCCAAAGCTGGCATCAAGAAATCCATTTGATTTTGTTTTAGAAATGAAGCATTGTGATGAGCCTCCATCAAGCATATTCAGCATAGAGCCATCCGCTTCATTATACATAGAATTTCTCACATTTATAGGTACAATTGAGGTTTCCCCTAAGCCATTATTACCATAATTGAGATCCAGATTACCAGTCATAATATTCAACTTTCTTATTCCATAATTGTTGATGTTAGAATCTACTGAACCGAATTCATAAGCAAAGTTATTATGAATTGCTCCATAAGCATAGGTTGTAGAATAGCTTAATGTAGATTGCCTTCCATTGGTTCCATAGCTTGAATCCAAGACTCCATTCGCCAAAATTCTTGTAAATTATTATCTTTTCGGAATACTATCGTACCATTAGGCAATATCTGTATATATCTTTTTCCGGAAATATCATTCGTTGCCCAATTCATTTGGAATGCGGTATCATATTGTCCTGCAGCAGAATACTTATCATCACTATAATTGATTAAATAGTCAGCATTTGCATCCAGTAAACTTGATGGAGAACCTAAACTTCCAGAATCTACAAAAGAACCGTTACTCCCAAAACTAATATCGGGAGTACCATTAGAATTTAACCGTATGTACTTTATATACTTATTGTTCCCGGCAATAGTAAGGTAAGTATAAGCAACTAATAATTGGTCTCCAATAAATTTATGGGTTGAATAACCTCCGTTATCATTATAGACAAATTCGCCATTATTGCCATAAGAAAGATCTTTTTGTAGAGAAACTTGTGCATTAATTAGACTACATGCACATAGCACAAGGCCTGTGGTAATTATTTTTTTCATGAGAATTTATGTTTTTATTAAGAACTAATTTACTAGTTTTTTTCCAACTACAAATAAAAAAGAGTGAACGTAACGTCCACTCTTTTAAACTTATAATAGTAATATTGTATATCTTATACCAGCTTCATCAAAAGATTTTCATCAATCTTCTCCACTTTTACAAGATTATTTTTCGTTAAAGTCTTAGAAGCTTTATCCCATTTCTTACCGGATAACTGGCTTCTTTCTTTTACTTCAGCCAAAGACATTGCTTCTTCCTGAGAATTAAGGATTTCAAGAATTACTTTTTCATCTTCACCAAGCTCAATTTGAGGAACCGCTTTCTCTGGTCTCATTTGAGGGAAGAATAATACTTCCTGGATTGAAGCATTGTTCGTTAAGAACATGATTAATCTGTCCATACCGATTCCTAATCCTGAAGTAGGTGGCATACCATATTCAAGAGCTCTTAAGAAATCTTGATCGATGAACATTGCTTCATCATCTCCTCTTTCAGATAATGCCATCTGAGCTTCAAAACGCTCTCTCTGATCGATTGGGTCATTAAGCTCTGAATAAGCGTTTGCGATTTCTTTACCACAAACCATTAATTCAAAACGTTCAGTTAAACCTTCTTTGCTTCTGTGTTTTTTAGTCAATGGAGACATTTCAATCGGATAATCTGTAATGAAAGTCGGTTGAATGAAGTTTCCTTCACACTTCTCACCAAAGATCTCATCAATTAACTTTCCTTTACCCATTGTTTCATTCACCTCAATTCCGATAGACTTCGCAAAATCGTATAATTCTTTCTCTGTTTTTCCAGTAATATCGAAACCTGTGAATTTAAGGATGGCTTCCGTCATGGAAACTCTTGGATAAGGTGCTTTGAAATCTACTTCATGTTCTCCAAATGTAGCTGTGGTAGTTCCGTTTACCTGAATCGCACAGAATTCCAATAGTTTTTCTGTGAAATCCATCATCCAGTTGTAGTCTTTATAGGCTACATAGATTTCCATGGCTGTAAACTCTGGGTTGTGAGTTCTGTCCATTCCTTCGTTTCTGAAGTTTTTAGAGAACTCATATACTCCGTCAAAACCACCTACGATCAATCTTTTCAGATATAATTCGTTGGCAATTCTTAAATATAATGGAATGTCTAAGGCATTGTGGTGCGTGATGAAAGGCTTAGCCGCAGCTCCACCAGGAATTGACTGCAGAATTGGAGTTTCCACTTCAAAATATCCTGCATCGTTGAAGAAAGTTCTCATCGCGTTGAACAATTTTGTTCTCTTCACGAAAATCTCTTTCACCTGTGGATTTACCGTTAAATCTACATAACGCTGTCTGTATCTTAATTCAGGATCTGTGAATCCGTCGTGTACAACACCATTTTCATCTGTTTTAGCCTGAGGAAGTGGACGTAAAGCCTTAGTAAGAAGTACAAAATTCTTTACTAAAACAGTCTTCTCTCCTACCTGAGTCGTAAACAACTCTCCTTCAATACCAATGATATCACCAATATCTAAAAGGTGTTTGTAAACTTCGTTATATAATTCTTTGTCTTCACCCGGACAGATCTCGTCTCTGTTGAAGTAAACCTGGATTTTTCCTTTAGAATCCTGCAATTCTGCAAAAGAAGCTTTTCCTTGAATTCTGCGGGACATTAATCTACCAGCGATCTTCACCTGTTTACTTTCAGAAAAGTCCTGTTTTATAGATTCTGTAGTATCTGTAATGGTATACTCATCCGCAGGGAACGCATTAATCCCCATTTCAGTAAGCTTATTCAGCTTTTCTCTTCTAATGATTTCTTGTTCTGATAATTGCATTTCTTATTTTTCTAAAAGCGTACAAATTTAGTCATTTTTGAGTTGACCGTCAATTGATTTTTTCAGAAATTTTAAAATGTCAGCCGAAATGAAGGTAAGATACGGAGTATTGAGATGTAAGAAATGAATTAATGTACTATTTTTAACTTTAAACAGTGAACTTAAAGCTAAATAAACCAATGTTTCCTATCCTTTTGAAGAACAAATGTCCAGGCCAAAATTCTGCTGATCTTTTGTCCCTGAGCCATATCAATGGTTTTAACTTCTATAGCTTTTACCTTTTTTAAAAGTGTAGTTAACTTATACAGATTATCTTTTTTAGAAACCAGGCACGTGAACCAAAGAACCTGGGATGAATATTGAACACTTTCATTGATCATATTAGCAATGAATGCTAATTCGCCCCCTTCACACCATAGTTCCGATTGCTGTCCGCCAAAATTAAGTAATGTTTTCTGTGCTTTTCCCTTGTTTAAATTCTTTGTTTTTCTGATATTTCCTTTGATCATCGATTCTTTGGAGTCGTGAAAAGGAGGATTACACA
Source organism: Chryseobacterium tructae (assembly GCF_030409875.1). Classification (NCBI taxonomy): domain Bacteria; kingdom Pseudomonadati; phylum Bacteroidota; class Flavobacteriia; order Flavobacteriales; family Weeksellaceae; genus Chryseobacterium; species Chryseobacterium tructae. The sequence continues at coordinate 3,553,740 of NZ_JAUFQR010000001.1, forward strand.
TGGAAAATGTGAACCGATCTCCCGCTCCGATTATATTCTTGAATACATATTGAGTGTCAGGCTGATGCTGTAATAAAATCGATGACGATAAATCAGGATTTTGATCCAGAATTTGCCGAGCATTTTTTAAGGAATCTTCGTTAATATCCGTCCCCAGCATCTTCCAGCCATAGGATTGATGAGCAATTAAAGGATACACAAGATTGGCTCCTACTCCAACATCCAATCCTTTTACAGAAGTTCCTGTTGGAATTTCACTCCGTTTTTCTGCCAAAAGATCTGCAATATAATGAACATAATCTGCACGTCCCGGAATAGGCGGACATAGATTAGCATCAGGAATGTTCCAATCTTTAACATTATAAAAATGGAGAAGTAAAGCCTTGTTTAATAATTTTACAGCTTTAGGAATGCTGAAATTAATGGTTCTTGTCCCATGAATATTCACAAAGACATACTGCTTCAGTTCTGGCACACAAGAAATGAGCAGATCAAAATCATAAGGATTACGATGCAGATTTCTTGTATGCAGACTGGATTTTTCTGTGGACATATCTTATTTCTTCTGGCTCAGAATATATTCCACCATTTTTTTGGCATCTTCTTTAGATACCTGTGGATGAGCAGCCATAGGGACACCGCCCCAAACTCCACTGCCGCCCTCTATAATCTTGGAAGCTAACAACTCGATATCCTTGTCAGAATATTTGGCTGCGATTTCCTGATAAGAAGGTCCTATCATTCTTTCATTGACAGAGTGACATCCAGAACAGTCCAATGTTTCCATGATCTTGTCACCGGAAAGATTGGATGCCGCAGGAGCAGACACCGATGCAGCATCAGAAGATGCAACCTCTGCCGTATTTTCTTTTTTAGAACAGGAAAAGATCAGAAGACCTAAAGTTCCCGCCAAAAATAAATTTTTCATTATTTCTTCGCTGTAGAATCTGTTTTAGCAGCTTCAGGAGCAGGTGTAGCCGGAGTTGCAGCAGCTGGAGCAGCAGGCTTAGCTGTAGAATCTACAACGGTAGTTGCTTCTGGCTCTTCAAGCATCGTGTTGCTATCCTGTAATGAGTGATCTGCTTTTTTTGAGCAGCTTGCTAATAATAAACCTCCGATAAATGCGATTGCTAATACTTTTTTCATTATTTTTTCTATAAAATTTAGACAAAAGTATAAAAAATAAGCTTTTAAAACGATGACATATCTCCACTTTAAGCATATTTTTTTCTAAATTTAATGAAATCATAACGGTTATATAAAGCGATATTTTTAAATTTAGTCTATGGTTTTAATTTCTAAAATACTGTTTTTCACCAGCCATCATGGTTTTTATACTGTGATCCTCCTTTTTTTGATTTTTGGATTATTATCCTATCTCACTAAAAAAGCATGGCTATTGATCTTTGCAATTCCACTTTCCATTTTAAATGGACTTTGCGGACAATTTCTGAATGCCTGGTTTCTGAATCAATATGGTGTGCAAAGTACAGCTATCATTACATCTGATGTGGAAACCAATTCTACGCTGAATGAGATGTACATCCACGATTACGAGGCAGTTGTTAGAAAACAGGATGGGAAATATGTTTCCACGTTTTTCTCTACAACATCGGCTACTATTTATCCTATTGAAAATGCTATCCGAATCCCACGGATGGAACAAAGTTTTCCTGTAAAATATATTCCGGGATATGAAAAAAACATTGTCATTCTTTATAATGAATCTGAAGAAGGAAAAGCTGCACTGAAATATTCAAAGCTGGCTCCCGTAAACACGGCAAGGATAAAATATGAAGCAGACAGAACCAATAAAGAATTTGTTGCAGAATATATTATAGCTTTAGAAAATTACTTAAACACTTATGATGACGAAGCCTACAAAATACAACTCGAAGTATTGAAAAAAGAGTTGAAACAACTGAAATAACATCCTCAACATATAAATAACCATGAAAAGAAAAAAAAAATTGATTACCCCCTTAGCTTTCCCTCTATCCCTCTTATTATTGTCTTGTGATAATAACTCATCCAACAAAGAACAGGAATCCACGATCAAGGCAGAAAGAATCACCCTTTTAAACACCACAAAATCCTGGGACGGCACTCCTTATCCCAACTATCCTCAAACAAAACCAGAGATCAGTGTTTTAAAAATATCAATTCCTCCTCATCAACAACTAGACTGGCATAAACATCCTGTCATTAATGTTGCCTATGTAGCCAAAGGAGAAGTCTTACTGGAAAAGAAAGATGATGGTAAAAAAATTTGGGTCAGAGAGGGAGAAGCCGTTCCGGAGACTGTAAATTTAGTTCATAAAGGACAAACTGGAGATAAAGGAGTTACCTTAATCGTCTTCTATGCAGGAACTCCAGGAGTTCCAATAACAGAACCTGAATAGAAAATTAATATTTTTTTGAATTTTTTATTTTTTGTATTAAAAAAATTTCTACATTTGTCCCATGTTTACAATGAGCAACAATATTTGGTGGTGGCTTTCAAACTCTTCGTCGGGTCTGAAGTTATTGTCATGTTGCTAACCAAACAGCAGATATAAACAAAACAATATACAATATAAGGCTTTGACGGATTCCGTTAAAGCCTTTTTTTTATTCTAAAATCTAAAAAAATAAAACAGCAGATGTTTACTCAGAAAATCAAAATAAAAACCGTTTCGAAAAAAACTCTTGGAGACCTTCATACTCCTATGAATATTTATCTTAAAATCAGAGATAAGTTCAGGGATACTATTCTTCTGGAAAGCTCCGACTCAAAAAGTATTGATAATAATTTTTCCTTTATTGCCATCAATGCTGTTGCAGGAATTGAAGTAAAAAACTTAAATGAGTTTGAAATTAAGCTTCCTGAATCCACACCAGTAAAACAGTTTATCATGGAGCGCAATATCACTGAGATATTTGAAGATTTCCGTACTGTTTTTGATTGTGAAAAGACCAATGATCCTATTGAACAAACTGCACAAAGCCTTTTCGGGTATACAAGTTTTGAAGCGGTACAGTTCTTTGAAAATGTCAATTTAAAAGCACAAAGCCCGGAAGTAGAAATTCCCATCCTCAGATACAGATTATACCAATATGTAATTGCCATCAATCACTTCAACGATGAGATGCATATTATTGAAAACCAAATGAACGGTGTAAAATCTGAACTTCACCTATTGGAAAACCTCATCAAAAATCAAAATACTCCTGTATATCCATTTGAAAAAAATGGTCAGGAGACTTCAAATATTACTGATGAAGAGTATATTGAACTGGTAAAAACTGCCCAAAAACACTGTATGAGAGGTGATGTATTCCAATTGGTATTGAGCAGAAGATTTGAACAGAAATTCAAAGGAGATGAATTTAATGTATATCGTGCTTTGAGAAATATTAACCCTTCTCCTTACCTGTTTTATTTTGATTATGGAAACTACAAATTATTCGGTTCAAGCCCTGAAAGCCAATTAATCATCAAAGATAACAAAGCCATTATTCATCCGATTGCCGGAACTGCCAAAAGAACAGGGAATTTTGATGCCGATCTGCAGGCTATTGAACTACTAAAAAATGATCCTAAGGAAAATGCAGAACACACCATGCTGGTAGACCTTGCTCGTAATGACCTTGGAAAATTGGGAAAAAACGTAACGGTTACTAAACTAAAAGAAATCCAGCTTTTCTCTCACGTAATCCACATGGTAAGTGAAGTGACTGCCGATCTTCCGGAACAAATCAATCCTCTCGACATGATTTCTGCTACTTTCCCTCAAGGAACTTTAAGTGGAGCTCCAAAACATAAAGCTCTTCAACTTATCGATCAATATGAAAAAGATTCCCGCGGATATTATGGTGGATGTATAGGTATGGTAGGTTTAAATGGAACGTGTAACCAAGCTATTATGATCAGGACTTTTTTAAGTAAAAACAATACTCTTTATTATCAGGCAGGAGCTGGTCTTGTAGCAAAATCTGTCCCAGAAAGCGAACTGCAAGAGGTAAACAATAAACTGAATGCTCTTAAAAAGGCAGTGGAAAAAGCAGAAAAAATAGTGAAAAACTAAAAAGACCAGTAACCGACTACAAAATTAATCATCAACAAAAAAGTAATGAACAACAATATAAACACTCAACAATCAGCAGTAAAGGTTCTCGTTTTCGATAACTATGACAGCTTTACTTATAACCTTGTCCAGATCATCGAAAGAATCCTGAATCAGAAAGTGGACGTGGTAAGAAATGACCAGATCACCTTGGAAGAGATTGGAAAATACGATAAAATCATTCTTTCTCCAGGCCCTGGAATTCCGGAAGAAGCAGGGATTCTATTGGATCTGATCAAAGAATACGCTCCTACAAAAAGTATTTTAGGAGTATGTTTAGGACAACAGGCGATTGCAGAAGCTTTCGGTGGAAGTCTTATCAATCTGTCCGAAATTTTCCATGGAGTGGCTACTACTACAGACTTGGTAAAAGAAAACACCAAGCTGTTTAAAGATTTAACATCAGGACTTGAAGTAGGAAGATACCATAGCTGGGCTGTGAATCCTGAGAGCTTTCCCAATGAATTGGAAGTTACAGCAGTGGATAAAGATGGAATGATCATGGCTTTACAGCACAAAACTTATGATGTACATGGAGTCCAGTTTCATCCTGAAAGTATTTTAACTCCTGACGGAGAAATAATTATCCGGAATTTTTAAATCAGTAAAAAGCTATTGATTACAATTTCCATTGAAAAATTTAATGAAGTAAGCCCCATATGAAAGCAACAATACAAGATCCATCAACCCTAAAAACTCCTCAAATGAAAGAAATATTGCAATATCTATTCAACCACAATACCTTGTCAAAATCTGAGGCAAAGGCTATGATGATTGAAATTGCCCAAAATAAGTTTAATACAGCAGAAGTAACCGCTTTCATCAGTGTTTTTCTAATGCGAAATATTACACTGAAAGAACTTGAAGGCTTTAGAGAAGCTCTATTACAAATGGCAGTTCCCATCCATATTGATGCCAGTGACGCCATTGATATCGTAGGAACAGGAGGTGACGGAAAAAACACAATCAATATATCAACATTGGCCAGCTTTGTGGTGGCCGGAGCCGGGCAGAAGGTAACAAAACATGGAAATTATGGAGCTTCAACCACTACAGGCTCATCCAACGTACTGGAGGAACTTGGATACCAGTTCAAGAACAGTTCAGAACAGCTGAATGAAGATCTTGAAAGAGCTAATATTTGCTTTTTACATGCTCCTTACTTCCATCCTGCTCTTCAATCCGTTGGGTTATTGAGAAAATCACTGGGATTAAGAACCTTCTTTAATCTTTTAGGACCTTTGGTGAATCCTGCAAAACCTCAATACTCAATGATTGGAGTGTACAACCTGGAAATTGCGAGAATCTATCAATACCTTTTACAACAAGAAGAACAGGAATTTATTTTAGTTCATGGATTGGATGGCTATGATGAGATCAGTCTTACCCACGACAGCAAAATCATTACTAAGAAAGGAGAGGAAATCTACTCTGCCGAAGACTTAGGCTTCAATCCTGTAACTCTAGAAGATATTAAAGCAGGCGAAACTACCAAAGAAACAGCAAAACTATTTATGAATATTCTGGAAGGAAAAGGAACTGAACAGCAAAATGCTGTGGTTTTGGCCAACGCATCTGTAGCGCTTTATCATACCCATAAATTCGGAACATATGATGATTGTTTGCTATTGGCACAGGAAAGCTTAGAAAGTGGAAAAGCATTAAAAACATTCGAACTTTTGATTAATTAATCTTATCATTCATTATTTTTTGAACCATTAAGAATTTTTAAGGAGTGAAGAATCGTTAAGATCATAGCTAAAGCTATTTATTCAACGTCATCCTTATTATCCATTTTTGATGGAACTTAATTTACTTTATCAAATTTCCATATCAAATGACCATACTAGATAAAATTATTGAAAGAAAAAAAGAAGAGATTTTGGTTTCAAAAGCTAATACTTCTGTCGATCAATTAAAGAATACAGTATCTTTCAGAAGAAAAAGCTCTTCACTGAAAGAATCCATTAAAAATAAAAGCGGAATTATCGCTGAATTTAAAAGACAATCTCCATCCAAAGGAATCATTAATGACCGTGCTCTGCCTTTAGACATTACTTCAGCTTATGAACAATTTGGAGCAAGTGGAATTTCCATTCTCACCGATAAAGATTTTTTTGGCGGAAGTTTTGATGATATCCTGAACGTAAGAGATCATATCAAGACTCCTATTCTGCGAAAAGATTTCATGATTGATGAATACCAGTTTTATGAAGCCAAAAGCATGGGAGCTGATGTCATTTTATTGATTGCAGCCTGTCTTTCGCCTAATCAGGTTCAGGAATTTACTGCACTTGCTCATGAACTGGATCTGGAAGTTTTATTGGAAATCCATACAGAAGAAGAGCTGAAGCATTTTAATTCTGATATAGACTTAGTGGGAATTAATAACAGAAATCTGAAGGATTTTAAAGTGGACTTACAACATTCCGTTCAATTAAAAGACCAGCTTCCCAAAGATACCTTGTCTGTTGCAGAAAGCGGAATCTATAGTTTTGAAGATTTTAAATATTTAAAGGAAAAAGGATTTGATGGCTTCCTTATGGGGGAATATTTCATGAAGAATGCAGATCCTGCAAAAGCTTTTGAAGAATTTTCTTTATTAATTTGAGAATTTGAAAATGAGTGTTTACCATACCATCAACCCACAACAACAAAATTCATTCTAATGAATCAACCATCAGCAACTACCCAATTCTCCCCTGCTCTCAAAGTATGCGGCCTGACAAAGCCAGATCAGATTCAGGACTTAATTGCCGTGAATGCAGATTTCTTAGGTTTTATTTTCTACGAAAAATCGCCACGATATGTTTTAAATTATCTGAGTCTTGAGGATATCTCACAGATTAACCACAAGGGAAAAGTAGGCGTTTTTGTGAATGAAAAAATTGAAAAAATGATTGAAATAGCTGAAAAAGGAAAGCTCAACCTCATTCAGTTACATGGAGATGAAGATGAGAATCTGATTATTGAATTGAGAAAACATCTTAATCCTGAGATTAAAATAATCAAGGTACTAAGAATTGGAAATGATACTGTTCAAAACAAAAAGAAAATAGCACAGACTTTCAGTAATCAATCAACCCACAACAATCTGTTGCCTATCACCTATTACCTATTCGATACAGACAGCAAAGCATTTGGCGGAACAGGACAACAGTTTGACTGGAATCTATTGAATGAGTTTGAAATCCCACTCCCCTATTTTTTGAGCGGTGGTGTTTCGGAAGAGAATATCAAAAACATTGAATCATTGAATCAAAAGCCTTTTGCTATAGACATTAATTCAAAATTTGAAATAGCCCCCGGTGATAAAAATGTAGAGACCATTAAAAAATTCAAAACCATCATCCATGGGAGTCCCGAAGGGACGATTTAGCCCAAAATTAGAAAATGGAATAAGATGAAAAATTTTTGTGGGATTGACATGATTGAATATATTAATAGCTAAAGAATTTTCTCATTTGCTACCATTAAATCGTCCCTTTGGAACTCTCTGTTAATTTTGATTAGAATTAAAACTATGAAATACCAAATTAAACAAACCAACGAATTAACAAACAACGAGATTGAACATATTTTAAAGCTATGGGACATTTCTGTCTGGAATACAATGGAACCTGATTATTTCCGCAATTTTTTTAAAGATTCGGAATTTCATTTACTGCTGGACTTACATTCAGAAATCATGGCCATTTTCCGGCTTAATTTTGATTTCGTATTGAAGATCTCTGAGGAACAATATGCTTTTGCAGAAGCTGTAGGATTGGTTGCCGCTCAAAAGAAAAAGGGATATGGAGCTCAGTTGGTTGAATATTTTAAAGACAATGTCACCCAAAGAAATATAGAAACGGTAGGTTTCTGCCATGCGGATCTTCGTCCGTTTTATGAAAAATGCAATATTGAAATCCTGTATGATAAAGCAAAAGCCATTAAAGAAAATGAAAATTCTGAATGGGTGAATTCAGAAGACGATGATATTTTAATTTTTAATGTATCCCAAAAAGAAAAAGAACAACTCAATACATTGAGCCAGCAACATAACGCTTATTTAATTACTAAAGAATAAAGAAATGAATTATAAAAACCCTGATGAACACGGATATTATGGAGAATTTGGAGGAGCTTTTATCCCCGAAATGCTTTATCCCAATGTAGAAGAACTTCAAAAGAATTATCTTGAGATCATTGAGTCGGAAGACTTTCAGAATGAATATCAGGATCTGCTTAAAAATTATGTAGGGCGGGCAACACCGCTGTACTTTGCTAAAAACTTAAGTAAAAAATACAATACACAGATCTATTTAAAGCGAGAAGATCTAAACCATACCGGAGCTCATAAGATCAATAATGCCTTAGGGCAGGTTCTTTTAGCAAAACGTCTTGGAAAAACAAGAATTATTGCAGAAACCGGAGCCGGGCAACATGGTGTAGCCACTGCGACTGCTTGTGCATTGCTTGGCCTCGAATGTATTGTGTATATGGGAGAAATCGACATTCAAAGACAGGCACCCAATGTAGCCAGAATGAAAATGTTAGGAGCAGAAGTGATTGCAGCCACTTCAGGATCAAAAACCCTGAAAGATGCGGTAAATGAAGCTTTAAGAGATTGGATCAACAATCCTGTAACAACACATTATGTCATTGGAAGTGTTGTTGGCCCTCATCCTTTTCCGGATCTTGTAGCAAGGTTTCAAAGCATTATATCAAAAGAAATTAAAGAACAGCTTAAAGAAAAAATTGGAAGAGAAAACCCTGATTATGTAATTGCTTGTGTAGGTGGCGGAAGCAATGCAGCCGGAACTTTCTATCATTTTGTAGAAGAAAAAGAAGTGAAAATTATTGCTGCTGAAGCCGGAGGACTAGGTGTTGACTCAGGAAAATCTGCTGCCACTACATTCTTAGGAACACTTGGGGTACTTCATGGAAGCAAAAGCCTTGTTATGCAAACTGCAGACGGACAGGTCATTGAACCTCATTCCATCTCTGCCGGACTTGATTATCCGGGAATCGGTCCTTTTCATGCCCATTTATTTCAGGAAAAGAGAGCAGAATTTTTCAGTATTAATGATGATGAAGCCTTGAAATGTGCTTTTGAACTAACTAAACTGGAAGGAATTATTCCTGCTTTGGAAAGCTCTCATGCTCTGGCAGTCTTAGACAAAAAGAAATTCAAAGAAGATGATGTGGTTGTTATTTGTTTAAGCGGTCGTGGAGATAAGGATATGGAAACATACCTTAAAAATCTGTAAAATGTAAAAAGTATTCATGTACATGGCCTTAAGAGATAAAACCAGATCGTAAATCCATTTTACATGAATACATCAAACAATAAAAAAATGAAAAAACTAAATATATACTTCACCGCAGGAATTCCACAGCTGGAAGATACTGCAGACATTATAAAACTCATCCAGGATTCCGGGGCAGATATGATTGAAATCGGAATGCCTTATTCCGATCCTGTAGCTGATGGTCCCGTGATCCAAAAAGCCCACGAACTTGCTTTACAAAACGGAATGACCATCGAGAAGCTTTTTTCCCAATTAAAAACCATCAAGAATGACATAAAAATACCCGTAATCTTGATGGGATATATCAATCCTGTATTGAGCTTCGGATTTGAAAACTTCTGTAAAGAATGTTCAGAGAGCGGTGTTTCAGGGCTTATTCTTCCCGATCTTCCTCCTATTGAATTTGAAAAAAACTATCAGCATATTTTAAAAAAATACAACCTTAATTTCACATTTTTGGTTACCCCTGAAACTTCGGATGAAAGAATACAATATTTGGATTCATTAAGTTCAGGATTCTTGTATGCTGTAAGCTCATCTTCCACTACCGGAAATGAAAACACCGTTCTAAAGAATGAGCATTATCTAAACCGATTGGCAGATCTTCCTCTTAAAAATTCTGTGATGATTGGCTTCGGAATAAAATCAAAGGCAGATTTTGAAAACGTAACTGAGAAGGCAGATGGCGGAATCATAGGAACAGCTTTTGTGAATGTTTTGCTTCAGGATAAAGATTGGAAGAAAAGTGCCATAGATTTTATCCATTCCATAAAAGCTTAAAATTCACTAAATTTGTATATCAAAAATTGAAATGAATACAAATCAAAATAAAGCAGTAGAATTTGAAGATTTAGGAATCAAAGAATATCAGCCCGCATGGGATTATCAGGAACAACTGATGAAGAGTATTATTGATATTAAAATAAAGAACCGCGATCTGCCTGCAGAACAGCATATCACGACTCCCAACCACCTTCTTTTAGTAGAACATCCTCATGTTTATACCTTGGGGAAAAGTGGGCATGAAGAAAATATGCTGGCCGGAATTGATAAGCTAAAGGAAATAGAAGCAACCTACGTTAAACGAATCGTGGTGGAGATATTACTTACCATGGTTACGGTCAGGTCGTTGGTTATCCCGTTCTGGATCTTGAAAATTTCTTTACGGATATCCATTTATATATGAGAAACCTTGAAGAGGTTATCATTAGAACCATTGGTGAATATGGACTTAAAGGAGAACGCTCTCAGGGGGAAACCGGTGTATGGCTGGATGTTGGAAAACCTTATGCAAGAAAAATTTGCGCAATGGGAGTGAAAGCATCCCGATGGGTTACTTTACATGGTTTTGCATTGAATGTAAATACAGATATGCGTTATTTTGAATACATTATTCCGTGTGGAATTAAAGACAAACAGGTGACTTCTTTAAAAAGAGAACTTGAAAGAGAATTGACGCCGGAAGAGATGGAGAATCTAAAAGCAAACATCAGAAAACACTTTGCTGATGTATTTCAGGCTGAATTGATTTATAAATAATCACAACAAAATAAAATATATGATCCCTGTGTATCTGCAACAATGATACACAGGGATCATTTTATGGATTAGGCCTATCCTTATTACTAAGAATAGGAGAATTTACTCAATTACTGCCCTTCTTGCCGAAAAGGGCTAATTTATTTTTTTTAAATAAAGAAGATTTTAATACCTCATCCCATAGGGTCTTAATACCCAGTTTTCATAGACATTCAACGGATATTTTATTTTTTTTGAAAAAATACTTGCATATGTTTTAATTTTTCATAATTTTATTATCACTAAATAGTGAATAAACAAAATGCTATTTAGTTGAAAAATCATTAACCACCAAAATATGAGAACTATGAAAAAATTTTTGCTATCCTTGATGGTATTTGCATCAGTACTATCAATGAATTCTTGTTCAGATTCCAGTGCGAATCAGGAGAATGTGAATCCTCAGTCTAAGGAAATGGCCATGAAAGACTATGGCAGAACTGTTCCGGTAGGGATAGATAAAGAAGATGGTAAATTTAAGGTTTCCTTTATTCTTTCTGCTCAGCCTTATGAAATTAAAGACACTAAAGAAAACGAGGCTTATATTTCAATGATCAGCCAGGCTGTAAAAAATGAATCTCCTGTTCATGTTTTCCTTAAGTCTAATTCTAATGAAATTGTAAAGGTAGAAAGCCCTACTCTGGAAGATATCAATTTCTTTAAATCAGCTTTAACAAAAGAAGTAAGGGCAGAAAAAGGGATTACCAATAAACTGGCCAGTGTCATTCCTGATTTGGCAACTTTAAACAGCTTATTTACTCAGATCAAAAACCAATCTTGTGGAACTTCTACAGCATCATCTCCTTGTATTACTTTCAGATATCCTGTAGACGGCTGCTATGCGAGAGCTCACAAGATGAGACAGATTTTAAACAATGCCGGATATGAATGTGAAAAACAATTTGTATATGGTAATCTAAGAGCTACCACGGGTACCTGCTGTGTATCGTGGGTATATCACGTTGCGATTCTTGTAAGCTTTAAAAATGCTTCCGGAGTTGTTGAAAAAAGAATTATAGATCCATCTCTGGTTTCAACAGGCCCTATTACTGATACTGCATGGAGAGCTGCATGTACTAACTCTACTTGTGGTTCAGCTTCGGTTTCTTCCTATGCTAATACAGCAGGAAATGTTTACTACAGAAATCCGGCAGGATCTCTATTATATGATAACAATCTGGTGAATACGAATTGTACTCTAACAGCATTTTCAGCTCTTTCCGGCTGTTCAGCTCCAGTACCGAGTACAGCACATTGTGGATTCTAACTAACTTTTTATAGAGCTCCTGCATTTATTGATATATTGCAGGAGCTTTTTACTCTATACTTTATTATTATGAAAGCCTGGACTTATCTATTATTAATCTTTATCATGATCACATCCTGTTCTTCTAATTCTGAATCCCAGAAATTAACATGGTATAATAATTCTACCATCAACAATATCCTGGAAGACCCGGATAAACCGGAAGAGGTTGTCCGTGTAGCCATTGGAATAAGTGCTCAGGTCTTTTATATTTCAAAAAAATCTGCTGACTATAAAACACTAATTGAAAAAGCTAATCTAAGTTTTAAAAAAGGTAAAGCTTATAATATAGGTGTTGAAAATAAAACCAATATAGTTAAACAGATCAATGAGGTTAAATAATCCTTTGTCAAGTTCAATCTACGATCTTATTACAGAAATTCCGGCATCTACCTTAATCTCCGCCCCATGAATATAGGATGCCTCTTCTGAAGCAAGGAACAAAACTGTATTAGCAATTTCCTCCGGGTTTCCCTGTCTCCTGAAAGGGATTGTTGGAATGATATTCTCAACGGCTTCTTCAATTTGATCAGGAGCTAAGCCTGTATTGTTGAAAATATTGGTCTTAATATGCCCGGGGCTCACCCCATTTACGCGGATTCCACGCTCCGTTAATTCTACAGCGAATGTTTTAATAAAAGACTGTACTGCCGACTTCGCTGCCGAATACACAGAAAAGCTGCTCATCGCAATTTCTGTAGCAACAGAAGTATTAAAAATAACAGAACTTCCTGATTTCATCAATGGTAACAATTGCTGAACGGTAAAAAAAGAGCCTTTTACCAATACATTAAACAGTTCATCAAATTGGTTTTCATCAACACTTTCAACGGGAGCAAATTTTCCATAGCCTGCATTGGCAAAAATAACATCAACCTTTTCAGTGTATTGCTTTACCTCTTCTTGTAAACGCAATAAATCTCTCATATTTCCAGCATCAGACACAATTCCAAAAGCATTCTCTCCTAATTGTGTTAAAGCTTTATGAACGGTTTCTTCGCTTCGCCCGGTAATTATTACACGACCTCCTTCTTCAATAAATTTTTGGGCAGTAGCTAGCCCCATTCCGTTTGTTCCGCCGGTAATTACTGCTGTTTTGTCTCTAAATCTTTGCATTGTTTTTTGGTTTTAAAATTCTATGGCAAAGATTGGAATCTCGATGATGGAAAAAAATCCAATTCATGTTGAAAATACAAAAATCGATTCATTTTATAAAATAAATAATCATCATCAATAAAATCTTTCAAAATTAAATTGTACACAATTTAATTGTCTATATATTTGCATAGATAATTGATCGCAAAATAAATAAATAATTACTTAATAATTTAAAATAAAAAAATGTCATTAATAGAAAACTTGAACTGGAGACATGCTGTAAAAGCTTATGACCCAACAAAAAAAGTATCAAACGAAGATTTAAATACTATTCTGGAAGCAGCGAGGCTGGCTCCTACTTCATCAGGGCTGCAGCCTTTCCGTATTATCGTAGTAGAAAATCAGGAATTAAAAGAAAAAATGATTGCAGGTGCTTTAAACCCTGAAGTGATGAGAGATTCTTCACATGTTTTGGTTTTTGCTGCATGGGACAGCTATTCTAATGAGAAAATAGATAAAGTATACGACCACCATACCGATGTAAGAGATCTTCCAAGAGGTCGTTTCGGAAGCTACACAGATAAAATTAAAGAAATGTATGGAGCGCAGACTCCTGAACAGCACTTTGCACACACTGCCCGCCAGACTTATATTGCTTTAGGAATTGCTCTTGCTCAAGCTGCAGAACTTAAAATCGACAGCACTCCGGCGGAAGGATTCAGCAATGAAATAGTGGATGAAGTTCTGGGATTAAAAGAATTAGGCTTAAAAAGTGTAAGTCTTTTATATCTTGGATACCGTGACGAAGCCAATGACTGGCTGTCTTCTATGAAAAAAGTCCGTCTTCCAATGGATGAATTTATCATTAAAAAGTAATACCTTCACGAATCTTTCGTACTTAACCTTATGGAACTTTCAAATACACCCAAACTAGAAAACCAGATCTGTTTCCCGTTATATGTAATCGCCAAGGAAATCACAGGATTATACCGCCCTTTTCTTGATGAATTGGACATCACCTACCCTCAATATCTCGTTATGATGATACTTTGGAATGGCGATGGGCTTACGGTAAGTCATATCGGAGAAAAGCTATTTCTGGATAGTGGAACGCTAACTCCCCTTCTCAAAAGACTGGAAACAAAAGGGTTTATCACGAGAAAACGTAAAAAAGAGGACGAGAGAGTTGTTGAAGTATTTTTAGACGAAGCCGGAAAACAGCTTCAAAAAAAAGCCTGTGAAATTCCGGGCAAGATCCAGGAAAAAATTGGGATACAACCTGAAGAACTATTGGAACTTAAAGAAACAGTCTTAAGAATATTAAACAAAATAGAAAAATAAATGAAAACGTTATATACAACAAAAGTGACTGCTACAGGCGGAAGAAATGGCCATGTAAAAAGTGAAAACGGAGTGTTGGATCTTGAAGTAAAAATGCCTAAAGCATTAGGAGGAGCTAATGATGACTTTACTAATCCTGAAATGCTTTTTGCTGCGGGATATTCTGCATGCTTCGACAGTGCATTGAACAGAGTGATCAGTTTAGGTAAAGTAAAAACCGGCGAAACTACTGTGACTGCTCAGGTAAGCATAGGACAGATTGAAAACGGAGGTTTTGGATTGGCTGTAGAACTGGATGTTAATATTCCTGGAGTTTCTATTGAGGAAGCACAAGCTTTAACGGAAAAAGCACACCAGATTTGTCCTTATTCTAATGCAACGAGAAACAATATTGAGGTGAAGCTTTCTGTCACCAATAATGATTAATCCAATTTTTTTATAATTATATTTGAAATGAGCTGTTTTTATCTCAAAAACAGCTCATTTTTTATTTTTGAAACAGTTTGACTATTCACAATAGCTGCTCTATTTAATCGTTTAACAAAATAAAGTATTGAGTATCATTAAATAATGAAAACACTACCTACCATACTATTTTCTTTAGGGCTTTTTTTAATTCCTTACAGCTGCTCTTTTGCACAAAAGAACATTTCTTTACAGCAGATTAATGAGCCTAAAGCAGCAACACATATTAACCAGCTTATAGATGCTAAAACCTGGAACTTGCTATTTCCCAACAGGAATAATATTCAGGGAAAAAATAGTAATCATCAGGATTTTTATTCTTATCAGGCATTTATAAAAGCTGCCGCTCACTTCCCTGATTTTCTGAATCAAGGAACTCAGGAAGATCAAAAGAGGGAGCTCGCTGCATTTCTTGCCAACATCGCTCAGGAAACAAGTGGCGGCTGGGATGATGCTCCGGGAGGTTATTATAAATGGGGACTTTATTTTATTGAAGAAAACAATAAGGGAAATGGGAATAATTATTCTGATGCTTCTAAGGTAAACTATCCACCTGCAGCAGGACAAGCTTATTACGGTCGTGGCCCTAAACAGCTCAGCTGGAATTACAACTATGGACAATTTAGTGAAGCTTGGTTTGGTGATAAAAATATACTTTTAAAAAAACCTGGACTTCTGGCTGAAAACAATGTTTTATCTTTTGCCTCTGCCATCTGGTTCTGGATGACCCCTCAATTCCCTAAACCTTCTTGTCATGATGTAATGATCGGAAAATGGCAGCCCACAGAAAAGGATACAGAAAGCGGAAGGATCTCTGGTTTTGGAACTACTGTAAATATTATCAATGGGGGGATTGAATGCGGACAATCTACCACACAGCCCAAAACAAAGTACCGTTATGAATACTATCGTTATTTTTGTCAATATTTTGGAGTAGATCCCGGACAAAACATTAGCTGCAGCACTCAAAAACCATTTGGTAATTAATCAAAAAGGTTACAGCATTGTGCTGTAACCTTTTTGATAGAGCTTATTATATGATCTGGACTCTATCTTTTATTCAGATCACTTTTCTGATAAGCATCTACCTTTTTATAGGAATCGTTTTTCTCTTTTTCTTTTTTATCAGAGATCAAAATTCCGAAAAGATGATCTATTTCGTGTTGGAAGATAACGGCTGTAAATCCTTCTACTACTTCTGAATATTTTTGCCCTTTCAAATCTACATATTCCAATTGAATGACTTTGCTTCTATAAAACTGATCCCTGAAATCAGGAATTGACAGGTCTCCTTCAGGTCCAAGGTTCTGCAAATCGGATCTCCAAACAATCACCGGATTGATGAAATATTCTAAAGGTGTTCCTTCTTTATCAAAACGCTGTACCCAGATTACCTTTCTGTTGATTCCTACCTGCGGGGCAGCAATTCCTACTCCACCATCGGTTGAAAGAAGCGATTCTTTCATTCTTTCACCAAAACAGCTGTATTAGGATCTGTTGGATTGATTTCTGAAGAAAGGCTCAACAATGTTTTATGCTGATGCGCATCGGTAGTCTGATAGATTGGTAAAGCAGAATTGACATCTCCTTCATTGATAATGGACAGTTCTGTGGAAGTGAGTTTCTGTGCATTAAGCAATACTGCAAAAAGTAAAAATAGAATGGATAATTTTTTCATGTTGACTGAAATGTTAAACAAAGGTAGAGATTGTCTGGTGAAAATGGATCATTGTGTTGGATTTTTTGGGCTGGAAGCTGGAAGTTACGGTGAGTCATTAATTCTATATTCGTATTTCAGTTCTTAAGTTTTGGCTAAAGCCATTGGAATTTTATATAAAAGAAGAACGGGCTAAAGCCCGTTCCTATTGAATTTGATATTGTTCTGATTATTTAAAAATCTGTGTAATCTGTGTGATCTGTGAGAAACAAAAATTAAAAAGTCTTCGTCATATCGCTTGGGATAATCAGATTGAATTCTGTTGGAATATAATCTTTTGAAGGAACTTTTAATTCCGGATCTTCTGATTCAAAAACAGAGATTACAGCCATTTTCAGATTTGGATTTTTCTGTTTGATATACCAATAAGTTCCACCAAATTCTTTACTGTGATAATTACCGTTATAATGAATAAAGGTCTTTCCTTCCTGTATATTTTTCAGAATAGACTCAGCCATTGTAGCATCCTTTGTTGCTTGGGCCGAAATAAAATTCATCACCTTTGTTCCTTCTGCATGGTCACCCATCATTGCCTTCATTTCCGGATATCCCGGAGTATCCAATGTTACTTTGATAGGTAACTGAGCAATGTACGTTTTTTCTTTCTCACTTAACTTATTCAAAGATTCCAATCCTTCTTTTGCTGTTTGTGAAGCATATCTTCGTGGAATATTCGTTGCTATGAAATTCAGTTTTTTATTTTTAGCAAAATCTACTAAAGGTTTATAGTCTGTTGCATAGTTATTCCATAAACGGGCAGAATCTTTAAATGTTTTGGCATCTAATTTTCCATTCAGATATTGATTAAGCTGAGCTTGATTATCTCTTTCAAACATTTCAGCTCCCAGAATAAGTTTTCCGTTTTTCTTTTCATACAAAGCTTCTGTAATTTTAAGCTGAAGCCAGTGATTAATAGAACTATTATGGTTTTCTCCAAAGAAAACAACATCGTACTCGGACAATTCCTTGATTAGCTTATCGGTTTTTACTTCTTTTCCTTTTTGATCATAAAACTGATAAGCTTTAAAGTTCTGTGCACTTAATGTACAAAACCCTGCAAGCAGCATCGCTATGAAAATATTCTTCATTTTATATCTTTACTATTTTAATTTAACTACAAATTACATAAATATCCGGTACAAATTGGCATTTTTAGCTTTTGCTCCTGACATAAAAAAGACCGCTTTGCATGTTACAAACAAAACGGCCTCCTTAAAAATTATCTAATTATTATTTCTCAAGAGATGCGACAAGGTCTTTCCATTCCTGAAGTTCTGGAATTCCAGGTTTTCTTTTTCCAAAGAACTGAACAATAAAATCTCCTTCTTTATTGAATACTTCAATAGCCGTAACTTCTCCGTCTTCAGTAGGTTTTTTTACAATCCATGCTTCTGCAATTTTAGTGACATCCAGGTGTAAGTTGAAATCAGGATCCATTACATTGAACCATTGTTGGTGCCAAAGTGTTTTCTTTACATTTCCTGTATGAATTTGAATGATTCCTCTGTTTCCTACGAAACCATAATTGGGGTATTCTTCTCAGAAGCTTCTTCAAGGACGTTTACTACTTTAGAATTATCAATTTTCTGAGTAAATCCTTCTGGTGCCAATCTTAAAGCCTGAGTTCTGCTTACTCCAAACTTTCTGGTCATCATAAAGAAATCGTGGGTATCTTTTAATTCTGTCCATGCCTTTTTAAATCCTTCAACATCTATTTCTGCATCCGGTTTTTCTGCTTGTTTTGGAGCTACTGCTTCAAAAGTGAAAGCTTGGTTTTGATCTTCTGCTTTGAATTTTTCAATGATAGCATCAAATGCAGCTTCATCGCTTTTCTTCGTCAAATAGATCTTATGCAATGCCAATCCGTCTTTTCCAAAGAACTGAAGGCTTTTTTTATCTCCTTCCACTACTGCAAAGGCAAATTTCCAATGGTTAAGGAAAATTCTAAGGTCAATATCTTCGCCAACGAAAAGTTGTGCATGTGGGCTGCTGAAATCTCCATTTAGGTAGGTTCCTTTTCTTTCATGAACACATTCATCATTACGGGTAAGAGCCATTACTTTTCCCAATTGCTCTGCCTCTGTAAGAATTCCTGGAAAATCAGGATTTAATACAGTTACTCCTTCTCCTACGCCTGTTGCTAATAATTCTGCCTCACTTACCCCAAACTGGGCAGCAGCATTTCTTATTCTTACGTGTGGATTTTCTGCTTTCAGAGCTTCCCATTTTTCTTTTAAATCATTAACTAATGTGCTCATTATCTTATTTTTTTATTGTTAAAATTGTATAGATTCTTTGTATAGTTTCGTTTCCTGTTTTGCTTTTTATCTGTTCTTCTTTTTCAGAAGTTTTCATTCTTTTAAAGTGACTTTTAGATACCAACTCTTCCATTTCATCATTATTATAAAGCGTGAAATTATAAGCGGTAAATGGCAGCTTTTCCATGAAATCTCTTTGCCCGAATGTCAGTACAAAGGTTCCTTTATCCTTTAAAACCCTGCAGATTTCATTTAAAAATTCAACTGGATTTTCCCAGAAGTAAACGGTATTGACTGTAAATATTTTGTCGAAAGTCTCATTTTCAAAAGGAAGCTTTGTTCCTTCATATAAAACGAATTCTGTCTGATCCTCAAACTTTTGATTCAGTCTTTTGGCTTCCAGATTCATGGTTTCAGAAATATCAATCCCTGTATATTTCAATCCTTTAGCCAGGCTGAGAATGCTTTTCACATGATCTGCATTTCCGTGGCCTATTTCAAGGATGTTTTCATCATCTTCAATCAAAAGGGTTCTGATACTTTCTAACGTCATACCGATGTTAGTGGCATTCATCATTTCTCCGATCTCTACGCCTTTTTCTCCCTGAGGGTTGGCAAGATTCTGTGCAAGGGTTTTTAGTTCTTCTTTTTCCATGGTTATCCAAAAATGATCATTGGGTTATTAGTAATGGGGTGTTCGCAAATGGTACACGGAAAGTTATAAGCATGACTGATATTTTCTGCGGTAAAGACTTCCTCTGGAGTTCCATAAGCGGAAACCTGTCCTGATTTCATTAATAAAATTTTATCTGCAAACTGTGCAGCAAGATTCAGATCATGAAGCACAACAATCGCACTGTTTGCTTTCCTGGTAAAATTTTTGATAATTTCCAACGCCTTATACTGATGCTTGATATCCAGATTATTCAGAGGTTCATCCAGAAAAACCAGTTTGTGAGCGACCTCATTTTCCAGTTGTGCCATTACTCTTGAAAGATGTACACGTTGTTTCTCTCCACCGGATAGAGTGTTATATTCTCTGTCTTTAAGATGAAAAATATCTGTTTCATACATCTTGTTGTTCATCGCTTCAAGATCTGCTTTTCCGGGTTGCGTATCAAAATAAGGATATCTTCCCATCATCACTACATCTTTTACCTCAAGAGGAATATCATTGCTGTTATGTTGTGAGAACTTGGCTTTATGTATTGAAAGATCTTTTACATTCCAGTCTTCAATGGGCTTATCTTTAAATAGTACCTTTCGTTTTTCAGATTTTACTTCATGAGCCAAAACACTTAAAAGACTTGATTTCCCAGCTCCGTTAGGGCCAACAATCGCTAAAAATTCTCCATATTCCAAAGAGACATCTACCCCATCCAGAATACGGAATTCTTTATGCTTATAGTTAATTTGATGTGCTTTGATCATTACAGTGATTTTTTAAATTTAACCAAAATAGCGATAAAAATAGGCCCGCCCATTAAAGCGGTCAAAATCCCGATCGGTAATTCTGAAGGCTCTACAATACTTCTGCTGAATGTATCTGCGGTTAGAAGCAGAATACTTCCACATACTGCAGACAGAGGCAGAATAAGGTATAATTGGATTTGAACAACAGTCTCAAAATATAAGGTACTATAAGACCTACAAAACCAATAGTTCCTGAAAACGCTACACAGGTTCCCACCATTAATGCTACAGTGATAATGATCTGCTTCTTCAGTCTTTCTACATTAATTCCTAAATGTTGTGCATCTTTTTCTCCCAGCATCATGGCATTCAAAGCTTTTCCTTTAGGCAGTAAAATAATATAGGCTCCGATCATTACAATGCCGAGAATAATATTCTTCGTCCATGTTGCAGCTGCTAAACTTCCCAGATTCCAGAATGTAAGGTCTCTAAGCTGTTCATCTTTTGAGATGTATATTAAAAATCCTGTGATGGAGAAACCTATTGCTGTAATAGCGACTCCCGTCAACAGCATCATAACCACATTGGTTTTTCCGCCACTTGTGGAAATTTTGTATACCAGCATCATGGATAAAAAAGATCCTATGAAAGCAGAAATACCTACTAATGAAAATTGTACAGCTTCAGGAAGATATTCTTTAAAGTGTCCACCTAAAACAATAGCAATAGCAGCTAGTAGTGTAGCTCCTGAGGTAAGACCTATTAAATCTCCTGTTGCCAGAGGATTTTTAAAAAGCCCCTGCAGGCTTGTCCCGGAAACGGATAACATCCCGCCAATTAAAATAGCCATAATAATTCTGGCTGCTCTTACATCCAAAACTACATATTTATCACTTAATGATAAATCAGAATCTCCTTGTATTACTTTTCCTAAAACATTAAATGCAGATTTACCACCAAAATCGTAAACCCCTGTATTAATAGACCATACTGCTATGATACCAAGCAGTACAGTACTTATTGTCATGTAAAAGTATAATTTACTTTGTGTTTTCAATTAAAAGTTTGTTTAATCCAACTGCTGCTTCTCCTAGTCTTGGCCCAAAACCTGAAACTAACCCTCCATCCATTGCGATGATCTTCTTATTTTTTCCGGCGTTTGTCTGTGAAACTCCAGGCATTTTAAGCGCTCCTTCATTTCCTCCTGCTCCCTGTAATCCTGTTTCAAAGAAGAATAGTACATCAGGATTAGCTTTTACAACAGCTTCCGGAGTTAACGGTTTGAAATCTTCAAACTCATTTACTGCATTTTCTCCCCCTGCAAGACTAATTAAAGAGGCCATTGGGGTATTTTTACCTGCTACCATCAGCATATTTCCTCTTGCATAAATGAATAAGACTTTAGGTTTTTTAGCTAATGGCTGAACCTGCTTCAGATCTGCATCAATTTTATCATTCAGTTTCTGATAATCTGTATTTCCGATTGCTTTGGCAACGTCTTCGATTAACTTTTTGGTTCCTTCCACCGTATATTCCTGCTTAAACACATCTGCTTTAATTCCTGATGACTTGATTTTCCCCATCAGTTCAGGGTTGATATCTTTATCAGAAGCAAGAATTAAGGTAGGACTTACAGCCATAATCGGCTCAATTGTGATAGATCTTACGTGCCCCAGATTTTTAGCTGTAGCTTTTAAACTTGCCGGATACGTACTGGTAACATCTGTTCCTACAATTTCTTTTTCGTGACCTAAAGCACTTACAATTTCAGTAATTCCACCGTTTAAGGTTACAATTTTATTATTGCTTTTTGGAGCTTCTGAAGAAGCTTCTGTTGTATTTTCTTTTTTTGCACCTTCTTCTTTTTTGCAAGAGTATACTGCTACAAGAACAGAAGCTGCAAGGATGAATTTTTTCATAGATAGATATTTTTATTTTTTCTAATTCTGATACTATTCTTTGGATGTACTATAAAGGATCGAATTCAAAGTTGGTAAAACCACGTTCGCCTGATTTGCTATTTTTCATGGTATTAAACCTCAATTTAAAATAGAAACCTTCAGCATCTTTCAGTACAAAGAAACGATCTGAGTATACAAACGGAACAGGATTCGCTGATGTTCCGGTAGTGGTTCTCCATTTATCTCCAATCGCTCTGTGGTCATTAAAAACAAATTTATTAGCATCTACATCTTTTAGTTTGAATGCACTATATGCATCATCAAGACTTCCGGTTACATTTACCTGATAAGCACCTACTCCATTAAGGGTATTGGTTACGATAAAATCAGCATAAAAATAACTTCCGGCACTATTTCCTGGCGAGATGAATACTTCATTGGTAAATGTAGTAAATGCCAGATCCCATTTTTTCTTTTTAGGTTGAATTTTTACAGGAGTTCCTGTTTTAAGATTAAAGAATGCAAAATTATATTCTGTATCTTTTGCAATGATGTATTCTTTGATATTTGTGCTTTCAGCATTTAAATCTGCATAACGAATTTTATATCCATTCTGTGCTCTTACAATCTGAACTTTCTTCCAGCCTCTTGCATCTCCGGATAATGAAACAGCTCCAGCAGGTACATTTCCTGCAGCTGGCATTTCTCTACCCATATTAACCAGATAGATGGGATTATCGGCATCATTTTCTTTGATCGTCTCAAATCCTGAAGTCTGTGTTAGAAAATTTCCGTTTGGATTATCAATATATTTCAGGTTTTCAGCATCAAAAGTTCCTACCTGAGCAATTTCCATAAGACTTTCTACATTCTTTTCTTTTACTTTACCAAGGTCTGTAGCATTAGGTATTTTAATGACAGTCATGGCAAGAGAACCATTCATGATCACACGAAAATCGTCCCCGGTATAAAACCCAAGATCCCAGTCTGTTCTTTTGTTAATACTTGGATTTTCAAATTCACTCAGATCAATCCAAACCTGATTAGGTTCTGTGGCTCCCCCTATTGTAACATTTACTTCAGATCCTGTCATAGGACGAACAGCCACCGGATCTTCGTCTGCAGAAAGGCATGACTGTGTAGCAGCCATAATAGAAAGAAGAGATAATATTTTTAAATATTTCATAATAGTAACCTGTTATTTAAAATTGAAACATAAGTCTTGCAAAATAGCTTCTACCATAATATAAATTAACTGTTCCGGAAGCTGCCGTATGTGCTGAGCCTGCCATAGCGGTAGATCTTACACTTGTTACATCAAAAATGTTTTTAACTCCCACAGCAATCTCAAAATGGTTATTCCAGAAAGGCTGGCTTACGATGAAATCCATCATATGGAATCCATCTGTTTTACCAAGTCGAACGCCCCCGGCTGCATCGGATACATAAAGCCTGTCGTCTCCTGTATATTTATAATAAAGTGAAAAGTTGGTGTCTGTATTTTTTAGCTTGTATGTTGCTGAAGCTCCTGCCTGTACGAGATATTGGAAATCTTCAGGGGCACCATTTTTTACCTCTGTCATACTAACGGATGTTCCATTCACAGATCCTCTTACGGAAAAAGCAAACTGATCTTTTCTGAAATCTACATTGGCAGACAACAACATATTCTTATATCTATTGATATTCATATATTTATACGTAGAAGGTTCTTTGATGATCATCATGTCGATCCTGTCGCGTACATCAAGGTATAATGCATCTACACTGTATGCAATTCTCCAGTCATTGCCTGTTGTAAAATTTTGATCCCAAAAAGCTCCTATTGAAAAGCCGGTTTCAGGTTTTAAATCCGGATTCCCTTGTATATCATGATTAAGGTTCACAAAATAAGTATACAGTTCATCATACTTTGGAAAACGGTTGGCTGATCCTACAATGGCTCTAATATTTGAATTTTCTGAAGTCTTATATCTTGCGGAAAGTGAATAATTATACTGATTCGCAAAATTTTCACTTAGGGATAGCCTTACCCCTGGTCTTACAGAAAGGCGGTCTGAAATATTCCATTCTGCAGAAAGGAAATTGGAATAAGTAAAGATTTTTCTTTTTACGGCTTCTCCAAAGAAATCACCCGCAATCAAAGCAGCATATCCGTTGGTATGATCCAATTCATATCCAAGCTGGAAATCAAAAGTTTTATTGTCCAGGAAATTGCTGAACATCCCTCTTGAATAGATTACATCTGTTTTATAATAAGATTTTTCTTCCTGCTCACTTTTTACAAACCTGTTGGGAATATCATAGTTGTAATCAAAATACCTTCTGTCCTGATTTTGGTAAGAGAAATCTCCCATGTATCGGATGTGTCCCAGATTCGTCTGAATATTAAACTGATGGATCCAACGGTGTGTATTGTATTTTCTATCCCTGCTTTCATATTCTACTCCTCCTAGCCCATCGTTAAGAGGTCTTCTGCTAACTTCAGGATTATAGAAGTTGAAATTCTCTTTCAGGTAAGACATCTTATAGAAGAATGATGTCTTGTTTTTTGAATATCTTACCAATGCAGAAGCTTCATACTGATCTTTCGGGTTCCATTCATATCCTCTTTTACCATCCTGACCGAAATATTTGTATCCTTCACTATTCCCTTCATATCCCATAAATTGATTATGGTTGAAGTTCACATTCGCAAACCATTCATTATTAATATTATAATCAACATTCAGATTCTGAATATGTCTTCCCTTTCCTTTTTTCTTAAGATCGTAATTATCCCTTACTGTTTCTTCCTGAAGTGATCCTCTTACACTGACCTTCTTTGTATTATTCTTTTTTGTAATGATATTGATTACCCCGGCTACAGCACCATTTCCATATTCTACTCCCATACTTCCCTTAACAATCTCAATACGCTCAATGTTACTTAAAGCAATTTTAGTAAGGTCAATATTACTGCCCAATCCTGTATCTCCTACTACCGGAATATTGTCGATCAAGATCTTTACATAATCTCCATTAAGTCCCATAATATTGGCCGTAGAATTACCTGATCGGGAATCCGGAGTAACCTGAATATTAAGACTTTGATTCAAAACATCAGCTACATTGTTGGCCGCCATATTTTTGATTTGTACGGCATCTATAACGTCAACTTTATATATGGATTTATTGATAGACTGTTGTTTATACTGTCCTGTAATAACAACTTCTTCGACTTTCTTTTGATTAAGAGAATCCTTTTCTTGCGCATTCATCCAAACCGCTATGGATAATGACAGAATGGAAAGTACCTTCTTCTTCATAAGGGTAAAAAATTTTCGACAAATATAATGCTTTATTTAGAACAAGTAAAAATAATTATACAATTTGATGGAATAATTCTAAATAAAAATAATTGAGTAATATGGATATTTTTTTTGAAAATACGAGTATGTAAAGCTATTAGAGAAGATATAAAAATCAGATTTTTCAAAAAATTACTTCCAGTAAAGCCATCTTAATAAAGATGTCCTTATAAAGTGCTATTATTTATATAAACCTAATAGTAGTGCTACTTTCAAGACATTTTTCTTTTTCTTAATCCTTCCCTCTTTAAAAAAAACAAGATAAAAATCATGTTTTTATTTAGAATGATTAAAAATAATTATATACTTTTGTGGAATAATTCTAAATAATAATTTAAAAAATAAATTATGAAAACAAAACTATTATTGGCTTCAATGTTTGCTCTTACTGTTCAACAAACAGTTCTTGCACAGACAGATGCATTAGGATACACACAGGCAAATATGACATTGGGAAATGGATATCAGAATCGTGCATTCTTTAATCTCTCTAATGGGAATATCGTTTCTCAACCTGCAAATACATGGGATATTGCATTCTATAGAAACTCAAATTTTTCAGTAGGAACAAGAATTAATGATGCTAAAAACATTGAAGTATATACCGCTGCCACTAGCTTAGCCGAATGGGATAATATCAGTATCAACAACGAAGCGTCATGGGGCGAGCCGCTTTACAATCCTGACCAAATTACGGATTGGAGCCAGGGAGCTTTTGAACAAGGCCCTATTACTTCTCCTAATCCTAATCTTCCTGCAACAGGTTGGGGAATTTACAATGGATTAACTCACCACATCGTAGGTAAAGCAATTTTTGTTTTAAAATATGCTACAGGAGATTACATTAAATTTGCGATCGAAGATGCATTTATGGGATATACCTTTAAATATGCCAAATGGAATGGTACTGCGTGGGGTGCAACAGAAACAAAAACTCTGGCGAACGGAACAGATGATGCATTTTTCAACTATTTCTCCTTTGATACCGGAGCAAAAGTTCCTAATATGGAACCCTCTAAAAATGCATGGGACTTAGTGTTCACAAGATATTTTACAGATTATCCTTATGTAGATCAGCAAGGGAATCCACAAACAATGAAATACAGAATGGCTGGTGTTATCCAGAGTCCTAATATCTCTGTGGCTAAAGTAAGACCAGAGGTACAGGCAATCGCTACAGGAACTTTACCTACAGCATACTCTAATAATATAACTACGATTGGACATTCATGGAAACCTACTTCAGGAATTTATAATGATGTGGTTTATTATGTGAAGCAAGGGACGGATTACTACAGATTGTATTTCACTTCTAATGAAGGTTCACAAACTGGTAATATGTATTTCAAATACAAAAAGATCACCGGATCACTAGGAGTTACTGAAGTAAGCAAAAAAGCTTCTTTTGGAATCTATCCAAACCCGACAACGGCAGATAAAAGAGTAACTGTTTTGTTTGATGTAAAGGAAAAAGCAAGTAACAAAGGAAGTGTAGAAGTATACGACCTTACCGGAAAAAAAGTATATACTGCTGAATTAACTAATCAAACAGGATTTTACAGTCAAGACATGAACTTGTCGCACCTAACTTCAGGAAACTATATGGTAAAAATTACCTTTGGAGGAACTTCTGAAACGAAAAAACTTATTGTGAAATAATATTTTACTCAAAATACTTTCTATTTTTTCTAATAAAAGGGCGGCTTCAGTATTCTGAAACCGCCTTTTATTTTATCATACTCAAAGCTGGAAACCGATTAATAATATTCAGTAATCATATAGCTAAAAGGAGCTTACAGCCTTCCTCTTCCTGCTTCCAGCTCTTATCATTTAATAGATTTTAAATCCTTTGTAAACTTCCGCTCCACTTTCCATGATCTTGGAAGCATCCTTACGAAAATCCAATAAATGATCCTGTCCGTTGTGTCTGTTGTGATGATCTACACTTTCCCAAAGTTCAATCAGGAAGAATGTACCTTTGTTATCTTTATCTTCAACAAGATCATACTGCAGACAGCCTTCTTCTTTTCTTGTCTCTTTTACCAGATTTTGAAAAAGCTCTACTGCTTCCATCAAATAATTTTCATTAAACTTAAAAAGTGCAATGATATGTAAGTTCATATTCTAATATTTATTGATGTAAAAGTAAAATATTTTCAAAATCAAATTTCTTTTTAATCTCTTTATTTTTATCTATTAAAGCATATTTTTCAACTGAGTGCTGATTTATAAATAGTTATAGAACTCATTACAATCACCAATACTCCAATAACAATAAACATTTTTTTCACAGGAAGCTTTGCAGTAAGCATTGCGGAAAAAGGAGCCGTAATAATTCCTCCGATCAGAAGCCCTAAAATAATATTCCAGTGCTGAATTCCAAGGGTTAGAAAAAAGGTAGTGGCGGCTGTTATGGTCAGGATAAACTTGGCAACAGTGGAACTTCCTACTGCAAATCTTGGAGTAAATGCATTTTTGATAAGAGTTCCAGTTACTAATGGCCCCCAGCCTCCTCCTGCAAAGGAATCTATGAATCCTCCAATCACTCCAAGTCTTGTAAGATTGGTTTTCCTTTTAAGAGCTTTACTTTGTTTATCTTTAAAAGCATTGGAAAGAATTTGGAATCCAAGGTATAAGGTATAGAAAGCAATGATCGTTTTGGTAATCTTTGCATAATATTCGCCAAAATAGGTAAGACTTACTGCTCCAATAATTGCTCCAATAACTGCCGGAATAGCTAATTTTTTCACCAGACTTTTGCTTACATTTTTAAGCTTAATATGACTTATACTTCCTGCTGCTGTGGTAAAACTTTCTGCAGAATGAATACTTGCACTTACAATATGAGGAGGAATATTCAGAAACATTAAAGTCGTTGTACAGATAACGCCATAGCCCATCCCCATTGATCCGGCTACAATTTCTGCGAAAACACCCACCAGAAGCATCCAATAAAAAATATAATGATCCTTCGCCAAAACCTGTTGCAATTCATCAAAATATCCCAATTCATACAGCGAAAAAAGAGCAATTGATCCTAAAGCAATCGTTACAAACAATATATTAAGCCTTATCTGAATCTTTCTTGTAATGACCATACCTATGAAATTATAAGTTTATATCCCTTACTATTCTTTGTATTACTCATCAGAACAATACTACTTTTCAATCTTCCTCCCGTTTTCAAAGGCTTTATAATATCTACATCTTCTTTTGGAATCATAATTTATTCTTTTTGAAGTCTTGCAAATATCCAATAAAAATATTATCCTACAAAATAAGTAGACTAATTATTCAAAAAAAAGGATCAGGTCAATCGACCAGATCCATTAAAGTTTTTTTCTCAAGAATATTCAGTGAAGCATCCCGGACTTCAATCAATACATCATGTAAGCCACAGTGATCTTCGTTGCAGTCTTCACATTTTTCGTAGAAGTTCAGACTTACGCATGGAAGCATCGCAATGGGGCCATTCACAAGACGAATGATTTTGGCTAACTTCACATTTTCAGGATTTTCTTTCAAGAAATATCCCCCTCCTTTTCCTTTCTTACTGTCAAGGATCTCCGCTTTTTTCAGTTCAAGCAGAATGTTTTCTAAAAACTTTAAGGGTATCTTTTTGTGTTCCGCAATTTCGGAAATAAGAACCGGGCCTTCATTTCTTTTTTCTACAAGATATGAAAGTGCCTTAAACGCATATTGAGATTTTTTTGATAGCATCACAGCAAAAATAAGAAAATTGTTTAAATATGTTTAAGCTAAAAGGCAAAATTGCCCAAGAGCCCATAAACGGTTTCATTTTTTATCTTTTTTGCCATACCGTAGTTTTGCCTTTTTCCTATTAAATCGTTATGTTTGCCCTATGTTCAGTAAACAAGAAGCACAACAACTAAAAAAGGAATTTTGGACAGCTTTTGGAAAATCTTTTCCAAGAAAATGGATCCTGTATGACACTAAGATCAAGGATATGGCTTTTAAATTTTCTGCCGATAACAAAAAAGTAGAAGTTTCTCTTGATATCGAAATGAAAGATGAGATGTTCCGCGATGCCTACTATAATAAAATATGGTCTTTAGAGGATATTTTAAAGGATTTCATTGGAGATTTCCAGAAAGAAGAGCATTTTACATTAGAAAATGGAAAGGTTATCAGCAGGATTTGGGTCGAAAAAAATGGTGTTTCAATTTTCAACAAAAACACATGGCAGGAAATTTTTGAATTCTTCGTCGACAAAATGGATGGATTTGAAAGATTTTATTACGAATATGAGGATTTTATAAAGGACATATAAAATAATTACGAAATAAATACCGTTTTACACTTTAGGTTAAGATAAAAAAGAAAACTTATCTTTGTTCCATACCACTTAAACTAATAGATGAAACTAAACATGATTAAAAATGAGAAAAGTGTACAAAAACATTTTTGGAGAAGTTATTTCCAAAAGTAAAGCTATGAAGCTAGATGAATATCATCTGTATTATTATGAAAGTGACTCCGATATACTGAAAGAGATTGAATTTATCAACGATGAAAGTATATATAACATCAATTATTTCTTAAATGAAAGCGACAATGAAGCGGAAATCCTGGAATATCTGAAAGAAAAATCAGATTTCTTTGATATCGAAAAAAAGGAAACTGCTGACGGTTTCATTATTTCCACCAATAAACTGTATTCATTATCCGTAGACGATCTGCCTCTAATTTCCAAGACTGTTTTTAAAATTGATGATCCTGAAAACTTTATATGTTCTCAGGTTATTGACAATGAAACTCAGGAGCCACATCTTGAAAGAACCGTGAAATGCTGGTATACTACGGATGAAACCGGAGAGAAATATGCTGCCCTAGAATGCAGTTACCAGGAAGACGGAAAGCTCGAACTAGCTATTGATAAAACTTCAGATCCTGATAACGAACACAATTGGGCTCATTATGATTACGAAACATTTCATGAACTTCAGGAGCAGTATCAGGTGGATATAAGCTATTACAAAACGGCTGCATTACTTCCTAAGGAGGCTTATCAAAACTAGAAAAAATTTAAAATACATCAGACAAACCAATTACAATTTATAATATGGAAAACAATCCTATTTTTTGGGCAGATGGAGATGACCCACAAATGATTGCAGCGTACAAGAAAGCACAGGAAACTTTTAAATATTTTTGGCGCGAACAATCCTGGGAATACAGAAGAATCATTCCGGGGCTTGATGTATCATGTGTAAAAGCTCTTTTTTCAGATACAACAGAAACAGGAGAAACTATCGTTGAGCACATGTGGATCAATGATGTTGGTTTTGACGGTGAGCGTGTAACAGGATATCTGATCAATGAGCCCAACACCTTGAAAAATGTTCAGGTTGGAGATTATATTGACATTCCGCTTACTGAGATCAGTGACTGGCTTTTTGCGATCACTCCCAGTGTAAAGCAGCCTAAAGGTCTTTCTAAATTATTCTCATCCTCTGCAGACCCTCTTCCGAAAGCGTATGGTGGCTTTACCATTCAAAAGATGCGTTCAGATATGTCTGCTTCGGAAAGAAAAGATCATGATGATGCATGGCAGCTGGATTTCGGAGACTTCAATGATATCCTTGTGGTGAATAATCAGAAGGAAGAGCCTGAAAACCTTATCGAACATCCGATGAGCAGAAACATGAAAGATGATTTTGTCAAATTCTTACAGGAATACCCTGATGAGATTAAACAGATCGATGAAAATGGACAAACGCTTCTTCACAGAGAAACCATCGCCGGAAACTTGACCACAATACAAACCGCTTTGGAAGCAGGAGCTGATAAAACAATTCAATCCAAAACAGGAAAAACGGCGCTAGATTATGCAAAACAGTTGAATTGGACACATCTTATTCCGGTATTGGAAAATTATTAATAGCGAAACAATAAGAGTGAAAAACTTAGAAGAATACTAGATCAAATAAAAAAGAGAAGCTTTACAGCTTCTCTTTTTTTGTGAAGAAATAAATACTTTTAAATCCATTATTAAAACTACAGGTTTATTCTAAGTTCTATTTATTTTATTATTTTTGTGAAACTAAAATCATGAAAAACATTACCATTACTTCCACGATTCTATAAACAATCAAAACAAATTAATTTCAATATTCATTAAATTCTTAACCATGAAAAAACTTTTATTTTCGATCGCTATGCTAGCGACAGGATTTGCTTTTGGGCAAATAAATTTAGTACACTCTTTTCCAGCCAATGAAGATGCTGCCGTCTACATTAATGACAATCAATTACAGTATTGTACACAAGTAATAGATCAACCTATCATAAAAATTTACGGACAAAACTACAATTATATCAAAACGCTCAATATCACAATGCCAGCAGGCTATGAATGGATGATTTTTAATGCTGGTTTAGATTACCAGGTTTCTAAAAATATATTCAATTCGGATGACAAACTGGAGTTTATCGTTTATTTCCACAAAAGCGGCACCCCTGATTCGAAGCTAAAAATCATTGACGAAGATGGTACCATTATCAAAGATTTCCCTGGAACCTACAGAGTTGAATACACCAAAATCTATCATGACCCTATAGATAACACCAACAAGATAAAACTCCTTAACGAGACTACTCAACAAACAGAAATTTATTCATTACCTACTACAGTTCTTGCGAACAAAGAGATTATGACAGTAAAGAATAAATTAGCTGCCTTTCCTATTCCTGCTAAAACTACATTAAAAATCAATAATCCTCAAAACAATGCTAATAAAGTTGAAGTTTTTGATACAACAGGAAAATTGGTGATTAATCAGTCTTTTTCCAACCATGATGATCTTATTACTCTGAATGTACAAAACCTAGCTAATGGTCTTTACATTTATAAAATCGGAGATCTAAGTTCTAAGTTTATCAAAGAGTAAAATTAAAATACTAACTAACAAAAAAGAGAAACTGTACAGTTTCTCTTTTTTTATCTGCTTATTTATTCAGTATAGCGTTTAAGTAAGGTATTTTAACCGCTTTAGTGGTTCAAAAATCAATGATTGGATTGGATAATATTGTCTACTAATCCGTTTTCAATCGGGTTTCCGCCTCCATTATTATAAAAATCAAGCGGAATAATTCCCAATCTCTTCTTTCCAGAATATTGGGTATACTGTTTCAGCCACGGATTCATAGCCGGATCAACTCCTGATCCGCCCCATGCGTATTGGTAAGGCGTATGATGAAAGACTCCATAAGCAATACTATTAAAACTCACATAGAGGATCGCATCATTAGGAGCATTTATCTGCATAGCCCGTTCCAGATTTTCCTGTACATATTTTACCTTTTGATGGGTATCATAGCTTTCATAATTATCCTCAATATAGAATTTTTGCCCATTGGCATTCGTAGTTTCAAAAGTTGTATTATCCTTCCAGGCTCCAAACCTCACTCCTACTTTATTTTTATCAATCCCCGAGTTGCCGACATTCAAATCAAACCTGTATAAAAAGAGAATTTTTCCTTTGGCTTCATTCAAGCTGGGAATCGCGTTTCCCTGAAAGTAAAGTGTATTGTATTTTTTAAGGTATTTGATGAAGTTATCAGAAATATCCTGCCCGCTTTTCTCATTGTTTACAGACATTAAAATAGTTTCAGACGGATGATCTTTTAAAAATGACTGGCAGGCATCCAATACATTCCCAAAGGTGACTCCACAAGAAATAATTCCGTGATAGAGATCTAATGGATCAGAAGAATTGGATGAATTCACAAGCCGGATATCCAGAAAACGAATCCCGTTTTCCAGCTGTTGTCTAATATCATAGTTCTGACATCTTGCACCGAATGATGCAGAAGAGATTTTATACGTTCCCGAATCATGGGTTCCCGGAATACTTAAAGCTTTGAGAGAAACGTTTTGATTCAGCTTACTCATCCATTCCGAGCCATTTAATTTAAGATAAAACTGGTTAACACCAGATACTGAAACATTACAGTTGAAATAGGTATTTCCATCTGTTTTTAAAATATAAGTTCCTGATATCTTTTTAATGTTTCGGCTTCCAATCCACCAATTGTTTTCCGATTTTGAATTATGTCCCTGCCCGATCTGAATATCATGTAATTCACAATGTCTGTTTTGATAATCAAAGGATAAAATACAGGTAAACGCAAAGTTCAGTTTCCCTGGTAAAGCATCATTAGAGCTGCAACCTATAGCATCACCGCCAGATATTTTACTCTTAAACCATTGGGCCACCGTATCGGTACCGTGTCTTCCGGCCTGAACATCAATTTCCCAGGTATTTCCTGATTTTTGAATAATATCTAGTGTATTTTCCCAGGGCTGCCCTGAGGAAATGCTATGATCTGTAATAACCATCTTTAAATTACTCACTCCTTCCATCATTTGAAGAAGAAATCTGTTGTGTTGTTTGTTGGCATGATATGGTGATTTAGTAATATTCCTTATGATAATTGATAGATTTCTCTATCTTTTCCAACAAAATTAGATAGAATTAAAGTGCATTCATAGCGTATAAATACGTGATTTTGATTTCGGGTATTTTTACTTAATGATCAAGAGTTGTAACAAAACACTCTATTCAAATGTCTTATTATTAAAATCTTATGGTGAAATTTTTGTTATTTTTCATAGCCTCCTTTTTACTGATTTCATGTCATCCCATGAAAAGCAGCTCAACATTGGCTTATCATAAGGCTACAGATTCTTTAGATCTGGAGATCAATAAAATATATCAACAAGGGAATTTTAATGGTTTTTCTGTTTCCATCGTTAATGATGAATCAACTCTTTATCAGAAGGGGTTTGGATATTCAGATGTGAAGGAAAAGAAACCTTATACCATTAATACCATTCAAAATATAGCCTCTATTTCCAAAACATTGGTTGGAATTTCCCTTTTGAAGGCTCAGGAATTGGGAAAACTAAATCTGGATGAGCCAATACAGAAATATTTACCATTTAAGATTGTTAATCCTAATTTCCCTCAAAAATCTATTACCATACGCCAACTGGCAACGCATACTTCTTCTATTTTGGATAATGAATTCTATTTATCTAAAAACTACTTTCTAAAACCCGATCAAAATCTAAATGGAGCAAAGCTTAATTTTGATGATGAACAGGTATTCAACCCTTCAGATTCGCTCATTACAATGTCTGTCTTTTTAGAAAATGTATTATCTGAACATGGAAAATGGAATACAAACAGTTTTTCCTCCCATCAACCGGGAACAATGTATGAATATTCCAATGTAGGAACGGCTTTAGCAGCTTTTATCATAGAGCGGGCAACTGGTCAGGAGTTCAGTATGTTTACCAAAAAATATATTCTGAAACCCTTACAAATGAATGATTCAGGATGGAAATATGAAGACATTCAATTTTCAAAGTTCTCCAGGCTTTATGAAAATCCTGAAACAGTACTTCCCTATTATCTTTCTGCAACCTATCCTGATGGTGGATTTATCACTAATAGTAATGATTTAAGTAAATATTTGACTGAGCTCATCAAAGGATATAACGGAAAGGGAACCATTCTGAGCCAGAAAAGCTATAAAGAATACTTCACACCACAACTTTCTGCCGCTAGTTTTACAGAAAGAAATACTCAGAATCCTTACAGCGAATCTTATAATGTGGGAATATTTATTGGATTTGGCTATACAGGCTATATTGGCCACACGGGTGGAGATCCGGGTGTAATGTCTATGCTATTTTTTGATCCTAAAAATAATCTGGGGAGAATAATGGTTTTTAATACCAATTTCTCGGATAAGAAAGGAAATGATGCTTTTTATGGGATATGGAATGTGTTGGAGAAATATCAGAATCATTTCCGGAAATAGCTTTAAAACTTCTTTTCATTTTATTTATATTTGTATAAAGACACAAATAAAAAGGTCATTATGGAAAAGCTAAGAAATCTAAGAAAGCAAAGAGGGTACACCCAAGAATATATGTCTAAAATCATCTCGACAGATGTTTCAAACTACTCTCGAAAAGAGAATGACGAAGTAAGAATATACGATGATGAATGGGAAAAGCTTGCAAAAGCACTTGATGTTCCTGTAGAAGAGATAAAAGAGGAAAAGAAAACAGCAATAGTTCATAATAACCATGACAATACTACTTTCAATGACAATGCTGGTAGTTATTTAACCACTTCCATAGTATTCCCAATTCTATTGTTGAAAATTTACAGAGTTATATTAAGATTCTGGAAGAACAAGTAGAAGTCTTGAAAGAAGAGAATAAAAAATTGAAGTCTAAATAAACAATCATTTTCAAATAAAAAAGAGAAGCTTTTCAGCTTCTCTTTTATTTTATCCAAATTTCTTCTTTCTCAGCCAGAAGAACAATCCTCCGATAAGACCAATAATAATCAATGGGAGTAATAAATTCAGCCATTGCCAAGTGGTTCTTTCTTCTTCTATTCTATGCCTGTCGAGAAGTCTTTCTTCGATATTTCTGTTTCTCAATTCCATTAGATTGCTGTCATCCAATAGATAATCAAGGGCGTTTCTAAGGAACTGTTCATTTCCGAACTGCTCGTTCGTCAGCATGTCTACTCCCAATGGAAGCGGTTTTCCTTTGATGACTTTATTTCGTCCTATATCTCCATCTGCAATCACGATCATTTTATTTTCAGGACTTTCCGCTTTAAAGCCAGGATAAGATTTTCTTTCAATCCTTGAAGCATAAGCAGAATTAAATTTACCTTCCAGTGCTACTGCGAAAATCTTAGGAGTGCTTGGTTTTTCCATTTGTCCTAAGCTGTCTACCGTGGCAATTTCCTTCAGATCAACATAATTCGGAACCTGTTTCAGCAATGTTCTTTCACTGGATTCGAAAAGAACTTTTGTTTTGATATTCTTTCTTCCTCCCAATGTATCAATAGAAGTAGGAAATTCGAATTTTACAGGGTTGATATTTTTAGTAACCGGATTATTATTTTCAGCAATTCCAAGAGGGAAATAAGGCCATGGCAAACTTGTATATTGTGGGTTTCCGCTCACTTCTCCTGTTACCAGTCTTAATAAAGCAAATTTCTTTACATCTTTTACCAATGCATTGTTGATTCTTAATCCGTAGTTGAAGAAGAAATCAGTCATATTGATATCCACAGGGAAAGGCATTACTTTTTTAGATCTTGTCAGTGTATCCATTTCAGCATTTACGGCATCAATCATCCAGAGCGTTTTGCCACCGTTCATGATATATTGGTCAAGAATTACCTTTTCATTGTCTGTAAAAGCTTTTCTTGGCTTTGCAATCACGAGAGCACTCATTTGCTTCAATAAAGGTACATCTGCGGCAGTAAGCTCAACTTGGTTTTTAGGAATAATAGGTCCTGCGTCATAATTTTCCATTGCAAGATGCACAAATCCTTGAAATTCATCAGGGCTCAGTTCGTCCTGATTAACCAAGATTCCAATTTTTTTCTTTTTATCAGTTGCAATATTTTTAATGTTGGACACCAGGTTATATTCAAGACCTTCGATGGATCTTGTTAATTGCTGATCTGCATCAATACCTGCTTGCTGTACAACCAGCGGAATAGAAACTCCGTCTTTATCATATTTTATAACTGCATACGGGAAAAGTGTGATTTGTGAAATTTTTCCATCCTTTATATCCGGAAGGATTGAGGGCTGCATTCCCATTGCCATCAAAGTATCCTGAGACATCTTTGTTTTAATAGGGTCGATGAATTTGAAATCGATCTTCGGGTTAATTTTTCTGAATTCCTCCAGCATAAATTTAGTTTCTCCCTGAAGTTGTTTAAAGCTCGCCGGAAAATCACCTTCAAGGTACACTTCTACGGTTAAAGGTTTTTTAACCGATTCCAATACTTTAATAGTGCTTTCAGAAAGCGTATATCTTTTTTCTTTGGTTAAATCCAGTCTGATTCCTGAATAGGTAAGAATGATCACCAAAGGAATAATGGCAATTAAGAAAATTCCCAATGGAGATTTAGCATTGATCTTCTTCATAATCTACTTCTTTTTGTTAATAAAATGATTAGACAATACTAGGGATGCACCGATTACCAGAATAAAATAAGCAACATCCTTGAAATCGATAATTCCTCTTGTAAACCCAAGAAAATGTTGGTAAAACCCTATATTCTGAAGGATAAAATCTGCACCACCTAAGAGTTTATAACTCGCCAGCTGTTCGATACCAAAATACATAATAAAGCAAATGAAAACTCCCAACAAATAAGCCATAATCTGATTCTGAGATAAAGAAGAAGCTAAAATTCCAACTCCGGAAAAAGCAGCGATTAAAATAATCAGCCCAATATAACTTCCAAAGGTCATCCCCATATCAATATTACCTTCCGGAACTCCCAGCACATAAACTGTATACAGATAAATTAATGATGGAATCAGGCATAAAACCCCAACAATCCATACAGATAGAAATTTTCCCCCTACCAATTCTGAAACCTTTAACGGCTGTGAAAACAACCAGTTTAATGTTCCCGTTTGCTGCTCTTCAGCAAAAGTTTTCATGGAAAGTGCGGGAATAATGAACATTAAAAGCCATGGAACCAGCACAAAATAGCTCTGCAGCGAAGCTGCTCCGATCTCAAAAATATTTGAATCGTTGTCGAAAAAGAACAGAAAAAGAGTGGCGATCAAACTGAAGGCGGCAATAATTACCCATGCACTCCAGTTTCCAAAGTAACTCCAAAGTTCTTTCTTTAAAATTGCAATCATAGTTTTTTAGTAAAATGTAAAAAGTAAATAGGTATAAAACACACCTGCTCATTTACTTAAACAATTATTTGTTTTTTTTATTCTTATTAACAAGTTTTACGGTCATCATAATCAGAAATACAAGAACGAAAAATCCTGCAATTAATTGCCACCAGTACTCAAGTACCATAGATTTTAGAATTACGGTAAACACCACCAGAAATAAAATAAAGGTCGCTATTTCATTGGCCTGTCTCAATTTGATGTTGGCCGTTTCCAAAGTATTGCCATTTAATGCTTTTAATTGTAGCACTTTTTTCCAGCACCAATAATGATAAATGGCAAGCCCGATCAGGAAGGTAAGCTTCAAATGAAACCATCCCATCTTCATCAGTCCCGGATTTAAAAAGATCATAACCAATCCACATATTGCCATGATCACTCCGGCAGGCACGGTGATAATATTCCACAGCCTTCTGGCCATAAATGTATACTGCTCCCTCAGAATTTTCTTCTTTTCTTCAGGAAATTCGTCGGTATCCTTATAATAAACAAAGATTCTTACGAGATAAAAGACTCCCGCAAAGTAGCTTACCATAAAAATAATGTGCAGCGCTTTGATGATTGTATAAAGCATTCAGAAAAAATTAACAGCAAAGATAAGCTTATTATATAATTTTTAAAAATAATTTTCTTTTGATTGGGAAAAGCTACTATTCGGATCAAAAGTTTTAAAAAAATACAGCTATATAAAAAAATACTTCGGCTCGGGGCAGCGAAGCTGCCCGAGCCGAAGATTATATTGTATTGATTGTATTCAACTCAAAAATTAAGAGATCACTCCCAATTCTTTTCCTACCTTTTCAAAAGCAGCAATGGCTTTATCCAAATGCTCTTTTGTATGAGCAGCAGATAATTGAACTCTGATTCTTGCTTTTCCTTTTGGTACTACAGGGTAGAAGAATCCAATTACATAGATTCCTTCATCCATTAGTTTTTCAGCCATTTTCTGAGAAAGTGGTGCATCATAAAGCATTACCGGAACAATAGCAGCATCTCCATCAGGAATATCAAAGCCTTTAGCTTTCATTTCTGTTCTGAAATAGTCTGCATTTTCCATTACCTGATCACGAAGGGAAGTATCATCAGAAATCATATCCAATACCTTCAAAGCAGCTCCTACAATCCCTGGCGCTAATGAGTTCGAGAATAAATAAGGACGAGAACGCTGTCTCAGCATATCAATGATCTCTTTTTTACCCGAAGTAAACCCTCCTAAAGCACCTCCTAAAGCTTTTCCTAATGTAGAAGTAATAATATCTACTCTACCCATTACTTCATTCGCTTCGTGCGTTCCTCTTCCTGTTTTCCCGATAAATCCGGTGGCATGAGAATCATCAACCATTACCAATGCATCATATTTATCTGCAAGATCACAAACTCCTTTCAGATCCGCTACAATTCCATCCATAGAGAACACTCCATCCGTTACAATAATTTTGAAACGGTGATTCTTTTCTGAAGCAGCGATTAACTGTGCTTCAAGATCCGCCATATTGTTGTTCTTATAACGGTATCTTGCTGCTTTACAAAGACGTACTCCATCAATAATGGAAGCATGGTTCAACTCATCTGAAATAATAGCATCTTCTTCAGTAAATAAAGGCTCAAAAACACCACCATTAGCATCAAAAGCTGCTGCGTAAAGAATCGTATCCTCAAGTCCTAAGAAATCAGCGATCTTTTTTTCTAAATCTTTGTGAATATCCTGAGTTCCACAGATGAAACGTACAGATGACATTCCATACCCATGAGACTGAATCATATCCTGAGAAGCTTTCATTACCTCTGCATTGTTGGATAATCCAAGATAATTATTCGCACAGAAGTTCAAAAGCTTTTTTCCATTTGCTTCTATTTCTGCACTCTGTTGAGAAGTGATGATTCTTTCTCTTTTGTAAAGTCCGTCGTTCTCAATATTTTGAAGTTCGTTCTGTAAATGTTGTAGGTATTTTTCAGAAATCATTTTTAGTAATTTTTTAGATGTGCTAATTTACTAAAAAGGCAGTAAAATAAAACCTTTTATAAGCTTAATTCTAAAATTTGATCTTCAGGTTCTTTTTTAACATTATTAGTCTACTAATTTAGTAGGATAATATTTATATTTGTTTAAAATTTCTGAATATGCAATTGATTCCAGTAAAGAAAACAAAGAAACTCGTTTCAAGAAACTTTATCAATAACCACATGAAACCTCAGATCCCTGTCATTATCGAAGATTTTGTAGATCCTGAAAGCCCGGCATTTCAAAAGTGGAACTATGAATATTTCAAAGAAATAGCAGGCAGTCAAAAAGTAGACATCTATGGCAGTGAAATGGATTCTATGGACAGAGTGGCGAGCCAGCCTATTGCACAGACTACTTTTTCTGAATATCTTGATCTGATAGACTCTAGCCCTACTGAACATCGACTGTTTTTATTTAATCTATTAAGCATAAAACCAGAACTCAAAAATGATATTATCTACAATGATGTTACCAATGGTAAAATATTAAAATGGCTCCCTTTCATGTTTTTCGGTGGCCAGGGCTCTGCTACCAGAAATCATATTGACATTGATATGTCTCACGTTTTCATCACCCAATTTGAGGGCATTAAACGAATCTGGTTATTTCCCTGGGAACAATCTGACCTGATG
Organism: Chryseobacterium tructae; assembly: GCF_030409875.1. Taxonomy (NCBI): domain Bacteria; kingdom Pseudomonadati; phylum Bacteroidota; class Flavobacteriia; order Flavobacteriales; family Weeksellaceae; genus Chryseobacterium; species Chryseobacterium tructae. Next base: position 3,594,978 of record NZ_JAUFQR010000001.1, read on the forward strand.
TATAAACTGCCTTATAATTTCCATAGCTTGCCTAATATTAAAAATCCGGACTATAGACAATATCCTGCCTTACTTTACCTAAATGGCTATGAGGCCGTTCTCCATCCCGGTGAAACATTATACATTCCATCCGGATGGTGGCATTATATACAATATGAAACCGGAGGATATTCCATATCGGTAAGAGCGCTGCCATCAAGCGCACTTGAAAAATGGCGTGGATTTAAAAACCTTGTTATTACACGAAATTTTGATAATATCATGCGAAATCTATTTAAAGAAAAGTGGTTCAAATACAAGATAAAAATAGCCAATAAAAGAGGTGCAAAAGCTTTCAGTAAACAAAAAAGCTTTCAAATTTGAAAGCTTTTATATGATATTAAACAGTATTTAATGTTTAATGAACTTCATATGTTTTTCATTCACTGTAAAAATATAGGCTCCAGGAGTAAGTTCCCCAATCGGTATTGCCTTACCAGGTTTGAATACTGATTTTCTGATCAATTTTCCATCAATCCCATGAATAGAATATTCTGTTTCTTTATCAATCCCTTTTAGGTAAAGCTCATTTTTGGCAGGATTAGGATATAAAGCAAAACCATCTTTTTCTATTTCAGAAATACTCAAACTATTATCCTGAGCCACAGTAGAGTTCTTTTCTAAAATCTGATATTCATAATTAAACTGAATATTGACTATAGGAAACGATATACTTTCATTAAAATATTGGTTATTGAAAGAATTATTCAGTACTAAATAAGCAGTCTGACCACCTGTTCCAGTGATTTTTACCGGTAATGGCAGTTCAAAAAAGCTAACTGTAGGACTACTTTGTGTCTGAGACACTTTAAAGGTAAGCTGAGTTCCCGTTTGTTTCCATTTTATGGCATAGGTTGGATATCCTTCTCTATATACCCAGTCATTGAAGAATTCTGTAAAATCTTTTCCTGTAGACTGAAGTAAAGAAGCTTTGAAATCTTCTGTTTTAACGTAATTGTAGGCCAGTGCTGGTCTTGCATGATACTCTTTAAGTGCCTGATAAAAAGCATTGTCTCCCAAGATCCATTTTACCATTCTTAAAATATAACCTCCTTTAGCATAAGATAATCTGCTGTCAAAAATTCTATTTTCATTATTAAGTTCCGCATCCGGAACATAAATAGTCCCTCCTACACTACTGGTAATATAGTTAATTTGACCATTCAGATAATTCATGAACTCACTATTGGTCATGATCAACTTTTCATTGGCTAAGTGCTCTCCAAAAGTAGCAAAACCTTCATTCAGCCATATATCATTCCATTTTCCACAAGTGACTTTATCTCCAAACCACTGATGAGTAAGTTCATGAGCAATAAGACCTTTAGTCCATCCACTCATGGAAGACATGGTCTGATGCTCCATTCCTCCTCCATTCAGGTATTCCATATGTCCATATTTTTCATTACGGAAAGGATAAAGGCCGAAATAGGTTTCAAAAGTCTCCATTATTTGTTTTGTCCATTCAATAGTGGAGACCTTAACTGGATCTCCAGCTGTTCCCGGATAAATATAATTAACAAATGGAAATGGAGGATTTCCGATTGTAGAATTTTGCTTAGCAAAATTGGTAATAGATAATGCTATAAGATAAGCCGCAGTAGGATACATCGTCCTCCAAAAGGTAAGCTTCGTCCCGGTAGTTGGCGATATGATTTCAGACATTAGTTTTCCATTAGCTGCAACACTATATTGAGAAGGTGTCGTAATTTTAAAATCAAATCTTTCAATCTTATCATTCAGACTTTGTTTGGTTGGAAACCAATCTTGTGCTCCATAAGGTTCACTTAAGGTAGAAAAAACGGGGATTCCGGCTCCTTGAGTTCCTACCATAACCGTATTATCTGATGGGTCTGGAGAGCCTGAATAATGAATAGTCAATGAGTCCAGAGTGCTTGCAGAAATAGAAGTTGGAAAATCTATTTTAATTTCTTTAGTAGGCAACTGTTGAAACGGAATACTGTTTCCATGGTATTGTACCTGAGAAACCGTCAGAATATTGGAAAGATCAAAATAAATACTTCCCATGTTTTGATTCGTTTTAAAATGAGAAGTCACAGATCCTGATACAGAATTAACAGCAGGATTAATATTTAAATCCATCCTTTGATACTGTAGATCATAATTCAGAGTATTAGGGTTGATATTCCCGACTGGCATTTTCTTGGCAAAAGATTTCATTTCTTTTTTCACCAAACCTTTCATTTCGATATTATGATCCTGTTTTTGGCCATAAACCTGCTGAGTGATCAAAAAACTCAGCATCAGAAGGTACATTTTTTTCATATGCAGGGATATTGTATTCTTCAAATATAAAAAAAACCTCTTAATCATTGATTAAAAGGTTTTTATAATATATAAAATAAACTGCTTCTAAAGATCCAGCGCTGGTTCAAGAATCTTCTCCATTCTTTTCTTCACCATATCCACTGATCCTGAGTAATTATTAACCATCAAAGAGAAAACTAACGTTTTACCGGAATTGGTTTTCAGATACCCAGCCAATGTCTTCACTTTATTTAAAGTTCCCGTTTTTGCAAAAACCTGTCCGTTTCCAGTTCCAAGGAACATTCTTTTCAATGTTCCAGACTGTCCGCCAATAGGTAAAGACGTCAAATAAGATCTGTAATATTTTTCATCCATTAAAGAAGTCAAAAACTTCACCTGAGAAATTGGAGTTACATTATTACTTCTTGAAAGCCCGCTTCCGTCTATATAATTCAGACCCAACATATCAAACCGGCGTCTTTCAAATGCTCAGTCACTACCATTCTTCCTGATTCGGATGTTTGATCACCCAATCTCTGAAATCCAACTGTCTTTAACAACGCTTCTGCTAATGAATTATCACTATGCTGATTGGTATAATAAATAATATCACCTAAAGTTGGAGATTTGTATACAGAGATCATTTTTCTATTCTCTGGCGCCGCATCTGTCATTTTAGGAAGTACTTTTCCGGTAACAGCAATTCCACTTTTTACCAGACTGGTTCTGAAAGAATTGGCCAGGTAAGCTGGTGCATCTGGAAGTTTTGTTGTTAAAACCCCATCTCCATCGTATTTTTCAGCATACACCATCTGATGAGCATAGGGTGAAACATAGAAGTATTTCTTTTCTGTGGAGAAACCTGATTTCTTAACAATCAATTTTTCATTAGCCGGGTTAATAGCACGAGTTGTTCCTGCAGGCAGATAGTAATTATTGCTTTCTAGCCATACAACATTTTCCGGAAGCATTGCAATATTGCCTTTGAAAAGCGCTGTCTGAATAATAATATCACCATTTACCTTTCTGATTCCCTCACGTGAAAGTCCACCTATGAAATCTGAAATAATGTCTCTGTAAGATCCTGCTCCTGCTTTATTGGTACCCAAAGATGGATCTCCACTTCCAACCACATACAGGTTTCCATTGAGAGTTCCGTTTTCATCCACCGTTCCTGAATACTCCAATTGAGTGTTCCAACGATAGTTCTCTCCTAGCAGGTTTAATGCTGTTTCTGTAGTCAGTAATTTTGTAGTAGAAGCTGGCACTAACGGAGTGCTTTCATTGTACGAAGAGATTACTTTCTTCGTTTTCGGGTCATACACCACGAATCCCCACGTTGCATTTTTCAGCACAGGATCCGCCATCATTGTGTTTACATTAATGTCTACAAGTTCTTTAGCCGACAAAACGCTTCTCTCCATCGAGCTCGCTGGCGACGGAAGGTTTAAGCTGTTTTTCTGATTGTCGTAATTTTGAGAGTAAAGAACAGTAGAAACGGTAGATTGCGCCAGGAAAAGACCGGAAGCCAACACCGCTGCACTTGAAATATATTTTCTGAAATTTACCATCTATCCTTTTTTTGTTCTATAGTTTGAGCCTATAAAAAATGATAAGTTAAATCATTCAATTAAAAAGCCAAACACTTAATCAACGACCAAAAGTAGAAATTATTGTTATAAAACGGATCACAGACGTCTTATAAAAGAGTGTAAAGTTTGTTAAAAATTGTTAAAAATCGACAAAAACATCCTTTTTAATGCTTTGGTAAGCAGTAATCTCATCGAATTCTTTCAAACTTATCAAAACCAAGCTTTTAAACTTTTCATAGTTTTTCCCACGGGGTAATTTTAATAAAATCTGGAATTGATATAAATTATTCAGCCTAGCGATCTGGGCTCTTTCTGGTCCTAAAATACATTCTTCAGGAAGGTATTTTCTCAGAATAGATCCTAAAAACTGAGAGGCACGATCTACTTTATCATCTCTTCGATGTTTCAGTTCGATCATAATCAGCTTGGTAAACGGCGGATAATGGAATTTCTGACGTTCAGTAAGGATATATTTATAAATCTTCGCCGGATTATTCATCTTTATCAGCTGGAATACAGAATGATCCGGATTATAGGTTTGAATCAAAATTTTTCCTTTCCCAGAAGTCCTCCCTGCTCTTCCAGACACTTGTGTGATCAACTGGTATGCTCGTTCTTCCGCTCTGAAATCCTGAACATATAATAAGGAATCAGCTTTAGGAATGGCCACCAATTCTATGTGGTCAAAATCAAGTCCCTTGGAAATCATCTGTGTTCCTACCACAATATCGGTTTCCCCGTCTTCAATTTTTTCATACAGCTTTTCGTAGGCAAACTTCTTACGCATTGAATCTACATCCATTCTGTCCACCTCATTTTCAGGAAAGAGTTTGGAAACTTCTTCATGAATCTGTTCTACCCCTACTCCTCTTTCATTCAAATTTTCAGAATTACATTTCGGACAGGTTCGAGGTTTTGAAGCTCTTTGACCGCAATAGTGGCATTTCATTTCATTGGCCGCTTTATGATACGTCATGACTACATCACAATTGGAGCAATAATTAACATACCCACAGGTTTCACACTCTATAACATTGGCATATCCACGTCTGTTATGAAGAACGATGGCCTGGTTCTTTTCATCAATGGTATGCTTAATAGCGTCAATAAGCCTTGTCGAAAAATTTCCGGATACGTTTTTAGATTCCTGAGCTTCTTTGAAATTAATCAGTTCATATTCAGGCAAGTTAACATTCCCGAACCTTTCGTTCAGGAAGATGTATTTCATTTTATCTTTTCTGGCTCTGTAATAGCTTTCAACAGAAGGTGTTGCTGAGCCCAGAATAACTCCAGATTTATATAAACCACCCAGCACCAATGCCGCATCTTTGGCATTAAAGTAAGGAGTAACTTCTCTTGGCTTATAGGCGGAATCATGTTCTTCATCTACCACAATCAATCCTAAGTTCTGATACGGTAAAAACAAGGCATTTCTAGTTCCTACAAGAATTTGGATATCATTCTGCTTTATTCTACGCCATACTTCTACCCTTTCAAAATCTGTCAGTTTCTGATGGTAAAAGCCTAACTGTCTGCCATATTTTTTTTCAAGTCTTTGGGTAATCTGCTTAGTCAAAGAAATTTCAGGAAGTAAAAACAAAACATTCTTTCCTTCCCGGATGCATTCTTCAATTTTCTCTAAATAAATATGGGTCTTTCCTGATGATGTTACGCCATGAAGCAGTACATTTTTTCCTTCTTCAAAAGCTTCATCAATCTCTGATTTTGCAATTTTCTGTTCCTCAGACAGCTCTTCGATCTCTTCAATTTCACCTTCATAACTTTCAATCCTATCTTTCTGCATATAGTATTCTTCAACAAGGCCTTTGTCTGCCAATGCCTTGAAATGAGAACTTCCAAAATAGCCGTCTTCAAATAATTCGGCTTTTTTAATATGAAGATCAGGTTTTTCAGTCTGTTTTTCCAAAATCAGGAGGAACAGATCTTTCTGTTTAGGGGCTTTATTAAGTTTTAAAAGAATTTCGGTAAGATTCTGATTGCTTAAAACGCTATCATTGATTCTTACATAAGCAACCTCTTTAGCTTTATATTTTTCTGCAATTTTCTCATCAATCTCAATATACTGAAGATCAATCAGAGAATTGATGGTTTTAATAATTTCTTTCTTAGGAATAAATGCTTCAATATCTGTAAGATTAACTAGTTGTCTTACTTCCAGTGCCTGAATCAAATACATTTCATTGACATCCAGATTTTCAAAGTCAACAACTATTCCTGGTTTTAATTTTAAATACGTCTCACTTTCCAGTTTTAATGAAGATGGAAAAGCCAATCTGTAAATTTCGCCAAGGTTACACAGGTAATAATCGGAAAGCCAGTTCCAGAAACGGATCTGTTCTTCCGGAAGAATTGGTTTTTCGTCCAAAATACTGATGACATCCTTTGCTACAAAGTTATCCGGAGCATTGTCATGAAGTTCCAAAACAATTCCGGTATAGATTTTCTTTCCACCAAAAGGTACTAACACCCGCATTCCCGGCTGAATTTCAGACATCAGTTCTTCCGGAACCTTATAGGTAAAGGATCCTTTTAAATTCAGCGGTAAAACAATTTGAGCGTATGACAAGGGAAATATTTAAAGTGTAAAATTAGATTTTTCTGAAGAGAACTGCAATTTTTTGTTAATGATTACACCTATTTTGTCTTATCTTTATTTACCATTTTTTTCATGGAAAATTATATTTTATTATTTTTGATAGGACTTATAGCGGGTGCTCTGAACGCGGCAGCCGGTGGTGGATCATTCATTACTTTTCCCGCTTTTATTTATGCGGGTGTTCCTCCGATTCAGGCTAATGCCTCCAGTACGGTAGCATTATTTCCCGGCAGTTTAGCCAGTGCCTGGAAATTCAAAGAGTACATTCAGCCTTTTCCCAATATTTCAATAGTAGCAATGATTATTTTTACTCTTTTGGGGGGATGTGCAGGAGGTTTGCTTCTTTTATATACACCATCAGGGGATTTTAAGCTAATTGTTCCATGGCTTCTTTTATTAGGTTCTCTCGCATTTGCATTTGGAAAACAAGCCGGCAACTGGCTTAGAAAAAGAATTAAGATTGGTTCCGGATTGGTTTTAGGTGCTCAGTTTATTTTAGGAATATATGGCGGTTATTTTGGTGGCGCAGTAGGAATTATGATGATGGCTGTATGGTCATTATTCGGTTTATCAGACATTAAAATCATTAATGCTAATAAAACACTTTTTACAGGAATAGCCAATGCTGCGGCCGTTATCTTATTTATTTTAGCAGATAAAATATACTGGCCGGAAACCTGTACCATGATGGCTGCTACCATTCTAGGCGGATATTTTGGTGCACATTTTACCAAAAAACTTGATCCGGTCAAGTTAAGAACCGGAATTATATTCTTCAATTTTCTGATCACCATCGTTTTCTTTATAAAAACTTTTTTTTAGCCGAAACCTATATTTAGAATATAATATCTATTATCTCATACCACATCGCAGAGGTAAAAAACCCTACAATAATACTGACACCGATGATCAGATTGGTGAGCTTTGTATTCAGCCTGAACTGTTCTGCAATAATACTTGAGGTTACCAATGTAGGCATCGCCGCTTCAAATATGGTAATTTTTGCCACATCTCCTCTTATTCCCAATAATAAAGCCATTCCCAATACCATTGCCGGAGCCAGAATCAATTTATAAAGCATGGAAGCTGACATTTGAGGAATCAGTTTTTTCCACCCGTTAAACTTCAGCTGTAATCCAACTGAGAACAGGGCTAATGGACTTACGGTAGCAGCTAGTTTATCAAAAAGTGGTTCTGCAACGCTTAAATCAACAAATTGAGATAACACCAATGCGGAAATACAACCTATTAATGGGGGAAATGTAATTAATCGTTTAAAAATAAATACAGCACTTACCTTTCCTGATTTGCTTCCTCCTTTCACTGCGGCAATAATCCCTAATGTTGAAAGGGCAAAAAACATGGTTTGGTCACAAATAATGGCAATACTTAAAAGGCTTTCACCATAAAAAGCACTGATCAAAGGGAATCCGATGAATGAGGTATTGCTGTACCCACTGGCCAGTTCTAAGGTACTTCTGGAACGTCTTGAATATCCCCTATTTTTACTGTAAAACATTACATAAAAGAAACAGAATACAGAAACTAAGAAAGTGGCTGCAATTGGAAAAAGCATTTCCATTGTCCATTGTACCTTCGGCAGATATTTGAATGAAACTGCCGGTAGAGCAAGATAAAGAATCCAGGTATTGATCCCCTTGTGGGCATCCGGGTGGATAGATTTTGTTGCTTTGAATATCATTCCTGCAATAATGCACACTGCAATCAGAACAAAATTTACCATAACTATAAAGAAATATGCTGCAAAGTTACGGCTGATTTTTGAGTTGGAAGGGTAAAATTTATCTTTTTTTGAGTAGAATTTCTGCCGATTCCGGATGTGCAACTAGAACAAATTCTTTCGCTATTCACACCTTATAGGTTTTCAGAAATCTATATGGTTTACTCTATTGTATATTCAATTTAAAATTATCTCGCTGATTGTTCAGATTTTTAATGACAATGATAAAAAATCATTCATAATTTATTCTGCTATTTTTTTTAAAAAGTATCAAATAAACTCATTACCTCAACCTTATCCAAAGATTTCGAAAGGGTAATTCTTTTTGAAGTACCTGGTAACAGATCGAAGAAGTTGTCACTGAAATGAGTATCTCCGATAAGATATACATCTTTTGCCAACACATCTGTTGAGATTTCAATTTCTGTTGGGGATATCTTTTTAAGGACAATATTAGGTTTTGAAAGTTTCAGATCTTTAGGTCTTGCCGGAAAGAAAAGCTTCTCAGCTTTTATACCTTCACTGTCTGAACTTATTTTTAAAACCGCTTTAGATACATCAAATTTTGCCAGATCAGCTTTATTGATATTCAAAATTTTCTCACTTACATCAGCCTTTAGATCTCTGATGATATTGGACTTCCACAGTTGTTTTCCTTTAAAATCAATGAGTTCAATTTTTAGATCAGCTTTTATCTCATTCAATACATCACTGACCAGATAGATTTCATAGCTTTTTTTGTTTTCTGCAACTGAAATTAACACAGGTTCAAAACTTCTTTTTACCTGATAGTGAAATGCTTTCCAATTTCCTAAATAATCAATAGATGACCATGAAACCACAGGCCAGCAATCATTGAGCTGCCAATATAAAGTTCCCATATTATAAGGTTTTGCTCTACGATGAGCTTCTATCGCAATCTGCATACCTTTAGCCTGCAACAATTGAGAAACATAGTTGTATTTTACAAAACCTGTTGGAATTTTATAATCACGCTTTATATATTCATTAATGATATCCCAACCTCTTGCATGTTTTTCATGAGCCTTAATGGTTGGATTCTTTAAGTCCAGATCAGCAACTCCTGAAAACATTGATTTGGTAGTTGCTAAAGTTGGCATTCCCTGAAAACCATATTCAGACATGAAACGGCCTACTTTTTCATTATACATTTCGAAAGGTTGTTCTCCCCACCAAACGCCCCAATAATGAGAGTCACCTTCCGTAAGGCTTTCTTTATGCCCCCAGCCGATCGAGGGAGAGCTAGGCCAGTATTTATTTTTATCTGAAGTAAGATTTTCCTTCAATGTATTAGGAATCACTTCATGAAACAGCTTTTTATAATCTTTCCAAACTTGTAATGAATCTGCTTTTGAATAGTTAAACTGCTTTTGGTATCCCCAGTTGACGATGGCCTCATCAACTTCATTATTTCCACACCATAACGCGATAGACGGATGATTTTGAAGTCTGTTGACCTGATCTTTTACTTCTTCTTTTACATTCTCTAAAAATTCCTGATCTGCCGGATAAAAACTTCCTGCGAACATAAAATCCTGCCACACTATGATTCCGTTTTCATCACAAGCTTTATAAAATTCATCGTCTTCATAGATCCCGCCGCCCCAAATCCGGATCATATTCATATTGGCATCTTTGGCTGCCTTAATGAGTTTTTGATATTTTTCTTTGGTAATCCTTGGCGAGAAACTGTCAGCAGGTATCCAATTTGTTCCTTTGATGTATAAAGGATTTCCATTCAATTTAAAATAAAAAGATTTTCCCTTTTCATCTTTCTCCTGAATAAGTTCAATATCTCGTAAACCATACGTAACGTTGATATCACGAATGATTCGTCCTCCTTTCTTGTATAAGGAAATTTTTGTAGCATATACAGTAGGTTTTCCTCTTCCATTAGCCTCCCATTTCTTCGGATTTTTGATATTATAAGGAAGTCTAATTGTATTAAAACCTTTATTAAGATGAAATTTATGCATTCCTCTGTTTAGGTTAAACCATGTAAAATACTCCCCCTCTTCTTCAACGAAAATGTTCATATTAAATGATACCTGAGCCAAAGAATCAGTAAGTAACTTTTGTTCAACCTGAATATTCTTAACCTTTGCATTTCTCCAGAACTCCAGTTTTACATCCTTCCAGATTCCTGCTGTTACCAACCTAGGCCCCCAATCCCAACCAAACTGATACTGAGCCTTTCGTACAAAACTTCGCGGTGATTCAGGCAGAGTAAACGGAATTTTTTCAGCTAATTCTTTTCCTTCATTGACTGCAGATTTAAACTTTATCTGTAACAAATTTGTTCCTTGTTTCAAATATTCTTTCACAGGAATCTCCCATTTTCTGAACATATTATCTGTCTTCTTCAGCAATTTTCCATTAAGATAAATCTCTGAAAAGGTATCTAATCCATTAAAAACAAGATCAGTATTATCGTAGTCAAATTCTTTGAATGAAATATCAAAATTGGTTTGATAATCCCAATCTTCATTTTCTACCCATTGCACTTTCTTTTCATTTTCGTCTTTAAAAGGGTCCGGAATAAGCTTATTGTTCATTAGATCCATGTGTACCGTTCCCGGTACTTTTGCAGGAAGCCAGTTTTTATCTTTTGAATTTTTGAACTGCCAGTTTTCAGAAGACAAGCTTCTTTCCGAATACTGAGCAAAAAGAATATTCTGAATGAGAAGAAAGACAAAAAGTAAATTTTTATGCATCAATAATTTTGTTTACAATTCTATGGATTCCGTATTTAATAAGTTCACTGTTAAAATTAATAAGAAGTCCGAGTTTTATATTCATTTGTTTTAAATAGGTCAAGACCTGAGACTTGAAAATAGGATGCAATTCCAGTACAGATTTAACTTCAACAATTACCTTGTCTTCTACAATAAGATCAATTTTATAGGCATTTTCTATTAAAATTTCTTTGTATTGTAACGACAAAGGCACTTGTTGTTTTACATTAAGATTTAAAGTTCTTAATTCGTAAGCCAAAGCTACTTCATATGCATTTTCTAATAATCTAACCCCTAATTTTTTATGAACTTCTATAGCAGCTCCTATTATCTTATAGGATAATTCGTTTTCGGTCATTTGTGTGTTTTTATTTTTTAACGCAAAGTTTTATTTAATAGTGCGTATTATTTCTAAGTGAGCTAGGAGGGAATCGATTTGCAATCGATTCTGATGAAGCGAATGTTATCCATCAGCTTATTCAGTAGCTGCTGCCTGACTTTGCTTCCTTAAAATATAACAGTCTATTGGATAAAAAATTTGCGTTTAATCAATTTCTACAAAATAATCATTATATCATTCCAAGGAACAAGGAATCCAGATTCTTCATTACGCTCAGAATGACAAATAAAGGCATATTTATTATTTACCCTTTAAGGCTACGACCTCATCAGGATTAGCAAAAGATCCACCATCAGTAATCGCTGAAGAATGGAAATAGCCAGCTTTTGTAGCTTCTCTGATATCTTCAATATTTGAGGAACGAAGCCCACCCCCTACAAGAATTTCAATTCTTCCATTGGAAAGAGCCACCAATTTTTTCAGATTCTCCTTTCCTTCTGATACATTAGGTTTCTGACCTGATGTGAGAATGGTTGTAAAACCACATTCAATCACTTTTTCCAAAGATTCTTCCAACCCTTTTGCTCTATCGAAGGCACGATGGAATGTACACGGAAGTGGTGAAGCCAATTCAATCAGACCTTTATTCTGATCTTTATTTACCTCATCATTTTCGTCCAGAATCCCAAATACAAAACCGTCAACATGTAATGATTTCAACGCAGTTAAGTCGGTCTTCATCTGCTCAAGTTCAGTGTCTGAATAGGTAAAGTCACCTCCTCGGGGGCGGATCATCACAAAGATTGGAATATCTATTTTCTCTCTTAATTCTTTTGTAATTTCAAAATCGGGAGTTATTCCTCCTTCACTTAATCCTGAACATAATTCTATTCTGTCGGCTCCATTTTCAAAAGCAATTATTGCTGATTCAGGATTAAAACATGCTATTTCTATTTTTGACATTGTCTTTCTTATCTTTTAATTAAATTCGGGAGTATTTTGCAGTACATCGGCAATCAGGAAGGTATTATTTTCTTTACTCACCCTAACTTTGACAGGATATACGGCTTTTAATGCTTTATCATTAAGAACAACATCAAACAAATAATTGTTTTCATTTTCAGAAATTAGCTGGCATTTGGTTACCTGTACCTTATCCCAATCCTGTCCTGCAATTAAGAATCCAACGCCTATACCCGCTTTTTTAGTATCGAACTTTCCTTTCCATTTATCGTTGAACTCTTTTCCTGTAAGACTTCCATCCACATCCATATCAACACTCATGGCATCACCTTTATAATCGTAATACTCCTTGGTTGTTATCTTTTGCATATTCTTATCCAGGTTACCAAGATCTGATTTAAAATATTCTTCAATACTTTTTTCTAACCATTTTTTCGCTTCTTCTGCTTCATTTGCCTGAGGTTTAGCTTCCGTAACAACATTTTCCTTCACTACAGGTTCTGGTTGGGTTGCCATTGCTTCTTTCTTTTCTTCTTTACATCCTATTATTAAAAACAGGGAAGCGATAATCGTTCTTTTCATATTCTATCTGTCTATTTTTTTGGTGGTGTCACCTATATTTAGTTTCAATTTATTGGTTTATATAAAGGTGCAGGTAAATCAAAGATTTCCTGTTTTTTTAGCCACGAATCCACGAATAAATTCATTAGTGCATTCGTAGCCATAAGAAAATTGTGTATTATTTCACTGCAAATTCAGGTTTTTCAAGACGGTTTCCTTTCTGGTCGTATACCGCAAAGTTAAATCCATCCTGGATACAATACGCTCCGTATTCACCTTTTTTATTGATGGCGATAAAACCTACCTGGATATCTTTAAGATTTTTATTTCTTCTCTGATTAATCTTTACAATCCTGTCCACAGCTTCTTTACAAGCTTGTTGGGGACTTCTTCCTTGTCTCATCAGTTCTACCACAAGATGGGTTCCTACAGTTCTTATCACCTCTTCACCATGTCCGGTTGCCGTGGCAGCTCCTACTTCATTATCTACGAATAAACCAGCTCCGATAATAGGAGAATCTCCTACTCTTCCATGCATTTTGAAAGCCATTCCACTGGTGGTACAAGCTCCGGAAAGGTTTCCTTGAGCATCAAGAGCGATCATTCCTATGGTATCGTGATTTTCGATATTGGCAATGGGTTTATACTGACTTGTTTTCAGCCATTCTTTCCATTCTTTTTCGGATTCCTCGGTAAGAAGATTTTCTTTTTTAAAGCCCTGGGAAAGAGCAAATTGTAAAGCTCCATCTCCTACTAGCATTACGTGAGGTGTTTTTTCCATCACGGCTCTGGCTACGGAAATTGGATTTTTGATATGTTCCAGACAAGCAACCGAACCAATATTGTAATTATCATCCATGATGCAGGCATCCAATGTTACCCTACCATCTCTGTCTGGACGCCCACCATAGCCAACACTTCTCTCTTTGGGATCTAACTCTACAAGGCGAACTCCTTTTTCAACTGCGTCCAGTGCCTTTCCTCCTTTTTCCAGGATTGTCCAAGCCTCTTCATTGGCTTTGATGCCAAAGTTCCAGGTAGAGAGAACGATAGGTTGATTGGTAACGGTATTGTTTTCAGGCAATTCTTTAGCCATTAGATCTAATGGATTTACAGCCAGTGCTGCTGTAGCGATTCCCAGTTTTTTGATAAAACTTCTTCGGTTATTGTTCATTGTAGATCAAAATTATAGTATTAACAAATCTAAAAAAAACTTCTCTGAAATCCTTAGTCTGACTTAACGAATATTGATATCCTATTTTTAGCTATCTTTACTGCTGTAATGGATGCGTTCAAAACTTTCAGGAATATTGTTTTCTTTCAGGAATTGTCTGATGAGGAAATCAATGTTTTGGTAAGCATCAGCACTCCCAGACTTCTTCAGAAAAAAGAAAAGCTTACAGAACCCGGGCAGTCTTTTAATCAATTATTTATTCTCCCCAAAGGATTATTGAGGTTTTTCTTTGATGATGAAAATGGTATTGAAACCAATCTTTTTTTACCTTCAGATAAAGAAGCAGCTATTATGGAAAGCCCGGAATCATTTTCTGAAGAAAGTGATAGAAAATACACGATTGAAGCTGTCATAGAGTCACAGATTTTCTTATTCAACAAAGCTGAATTTGAAGAATTAGCCTTCCAGCATAGGGGAATCTATAATGCCTATCTAAAATCTTTAAAACAGATCATTAATACTTTAAAGGTACGCACCGAGCAGCTTTGCTCTACTTCTCCTCATTCACGATACGAAGATTTTCTGGAAAGTCGTCCCTTTACCTCTCAAAATGCCAACAGAAAGTATATTGCCAATTTCTTGGGCATTACTCCTAACTCTCTTTCAAGGATGACTGCAAGAGTTCATAAAAAAAGGAACGAAAGAAAAAAATAACTTAGGAATACTTTTTCTCACTTTATTCGATCTATTTTTGCTTACTCAAAACACTGTTAAACAAATCATTAAAAGCAAAAATGAGGAAAATATCATTCACGAAAAATTTATAAGTATAGAATTATCTTTAATCTAAAGTGGCTGCCCAATATTCATTAAGGGCTCGGTTACCACCTTGTTTTACATTTCATTATACCTTATACCAATTATATTATGCAAAGAATAACCTTACTTCTCTGCCTGTTCCTTTCATGCAATTTTGTTCAGGCATCTACAGGCGGAATAGAAGACAATATAGCTGATGTTGCATCCTGGCTCATTCTACTTGTTTTACCTTTTGCCGGGATCTACCTTTTCTGGAAAGCTCACATTTATCCGGAGAAAGTAGCCGAAAAAAAGAAGCATCCTCAGCTCAACGCCATAAAAAGTATGTGCCTCCTTTCCCTTGTTTTTGGAGGCCTTTTATGGCCGATTGCCTTAATCTGGGCGAATTATGATTATGGCAATCAAAATGAACAGAAAAATGACTCGGATAATATTAAATCTGAAGAAGAGCTTAACACAATTGAAAATTAACCCTTATGCTAGAATTACTCATCGCTATATATGCTGGAATCTGCTGGCTCCTTATCAAAAAGTTAAAATTAATTCCCTGGACATTTACCACTCAGGTTGTGGTATACTCTCTTCCTATTTTTGGATCTATTGCTTTAATATTAAGTCTGAACTACTATTGTCCCATTACTTCTGATGTAAAAGTCGGGAACAGAAGTGTTGATATTACTACCCAGGTTCTGGGAAAGGTAAAAAAAGTATATGTAAAGACCAATCAGGAGGTAAAGAAGGGTGATACTCTATTTGTATTAGACAGAGAGCCTTATATACAGGAAATTAAATCCCTGGAAGCAAAACTCAGCAATATGAAAGCGACTGTGAATTCCTACAATACAGATATTTCTGCTTCCAGAAAAAATATTGCAGGTCTGCAGTCTCAACTTGATTTAGCTAATAAAAGAGTGGCTCAATATAAGGAATTAGTGGACGCAGGTGCTGCCAACAAATTTGATCTGGAGCAGGCTATGACTAATGTCAACGATCTTCAGTCCAGAATCAGTGCTGCTCAATCACAGCAACAATCTTTAGAAACTAAATCCAATGCTTCTTACAATGGAGAAAACTCTTCTGTATCTGAAATTCAGGCAAAACTGGAGCAGGCAAAATGGAATTTGTCCCAAACGGTTGTTTTAGCTCCTACAGATGGCATTATTCCTAATGTCCAGCTTAATGAAGGAGCAATCATGGCTCCCTTTAAATCTGCTTTTGTCTTGATTCAGAAACAACAGTCTGTTATTGGATTTTTTGCACAAAATGAACTTGAAGCAGTAAAAAACGGAAATGAAGTAGAGCTTGCTCTTAAAACAGAACCGGGGAAGGTAGTTAAAGCCAAACTTGAATATGTGATTGATGCTACCAGTCAAGGAATCATGAATAATGCCGGAGGAATGCTGGGTGGAAATGGCTCTACAGCAGGACTTCCTGATACTGCCAGACAATTACCGGAAACAGATGGAAAGCTGATTGCCAAATTTATACTGGAAGACAATCAAAAGCAATTGACCGTGGGAGCCAGAGGAACAGCTGTCATTTATTCGGATCATATCAAACCTTTACATCTTATCCGAAAGGTAATGGTACGCATCAACAGCAAAATCAATTTCGTTATCCCTAAACTTCATTAATATGTATAAAAGATTAATTGTGGCGGGAGTTCTTTCCTTAAGTCTAAGCTCATGCATTGGCTATAAAGAACCTACAAAAGAGCATATAAACCAGCTAAAGGAAAATAGTGAAGTTGCCTCTCATATTACCATTCCCGATGACTGGATCTTTGATAGAAATGCCAATTCCAGATCTCTTTCTTATGACTGGATTACCGATCTTAAGACTCCTCAGCTGGAGGCTCTTATCAATGAGGGGATGCAATACAATGCAGATATTATCATTGCCAGGGAAAAGCTTAACCAAATTGAATTGGCCATGGAAATTGCAGGAAGCAATCTTTATCCAAGTGTGAATGCTGTTGCTAATACATCCAATAATCTGGTGAGTGAAAGCCAGATTCGCCGCATTGCATTGAAAGCCAATTGGGAAATTGATTTATGGGGTAAAAATAAATCGGCACAGATGGCCAGCACCAGCGATTATTTTTCGGCTAAACATCAAAACATACTGTTGCATCAATCCATAGCTGCTATGATTGCAAAGGCGTATTATCTCAATATTACCGGAAACATTCAGGAAGATATGATTAAAGGGTATATTCAGAAGACAAAGGAGCTTGAAAAATTATATGCTGTTCAGAAAAAGGTAGGAACAGCCAATGCATTGGATCTATCTAATATCTCTGCTGAGATTATTTCTTTAGAGGGATATCTTGAAAGGATCAGAAATGCCAATACCCAGTCCAGAAGATCTCTTGAACTTCTGACCGGAAAATATCCCGAAGGAAAATTGAAAACCCAAAACTTTTTTAATCCTGCAGAAAATAAGATCCCGTCTTCTTTTCCATTAGAACTTTTGGAAGACAGATCTGATATACAGGCTTATCATTTTCAGATAGAAAAAGCTTTTTATGAAGTACAGCAGGCCAAGGCAGCGAGGCTTCCCTCTCTAACTATAAACTCTTCCTTAGGAACAGCGGGAAGTAATGTAGAAGCAATCAATTCTTTATTTTCAAACCCATTGCTTAGAGTTGGCGGCGGATTAGTTTCTCCTCTATTCAATAACGGAAAACTTAAAAAGAATGTGGAAATTAAAAACTCACAGCAAAAGCAAGTGGTTGAGGAATATTCAAAAGCGGTTCTGAATGCGTTGAATGAGGTGGAGTCCTCATTAGCCAACCTGAACTCTATTGAAAAACAAATGGATTTCAATGGTAAAGCCATCAACGAGCTGAAAAACAATATTAACCTCACTCAAAAACAAATTAAAGTAGGAACCAGTAATAGTTTCGTTCTGATCCGTAAGCAGCGGGATCTTCTTAAAAATGAGATGAACCTCATCAATCTGGAACTTCAAAACAGAATGGAGCGCATTAATCTTTATATGGCTCTTGGCGCAAAAAACTTCATTTTTTCATAATTTTATACTCAATAAAGACTGCTGAAATATCATCAACAGTCTTTATTTATTCAATTAAATTAACCTTAATGTGGGAGTTTATCTCTGAAGTAGCCATAAACCCAGGTTCCTGCAATAGCACTTAAAAGGGTTATGGATACTGCCAAAGCTCCTGTTCCGATCTGAGCAAACAGTGGTCCTGGGCATGCTCCGGTAATGGCCCATCCAAAACCAAAAATAAGCCCTCCATAAATCTGACCTTTATTGAATTGTTTCGGAGCCAGTGTTATAGGTTCTCCGTAAATTGTCTTGATATTAAATTTTTAATAAGCCATACGGAAACAATCCCTACTAAAACAGCGCTTCCGATGATTCCATACATGTGAAATGACTGCAAGCGAAACATTTCCTGAATTCTGAACCAACTGATGACCTCAGCTTTTACGAAGATAATTCCAAAAATAATTCCTGCTGCCAGATATTTCAAGTTATGAAACCATTTGTGATCCGGCTTATTTTCGTTCACATGCGCTGAGTTCTGATAGCGGATATTTTGTTCTTGTTCTTTTATCATTGATTTTAGTCTTTAAAAATTAAACTTACAAGGCAAGGATCATTGGTAGAATAAGGTTTGCCATTAAAAACCCGCCAATCATAAAACAAATAGTGGCCACTAAAGAAGGCCATTGCAGATTGGAAAGCCCCATAATAGCATGCCCACTGGTACACCCGCCGGCATATCTGGTTCCAAAGCCTACCAGAAATCCACCAACAACCATCAGGATAAATCCTCTTAAGGTCAGAAGACTTTCGAAGTTCATAAGCTGCACTGGAACAAGATTGGTGTAATCTGTAATTCCATACCCTGCCAATTCTGTTTTCAAATCAGGATTAACTGTAATTTCAGATGGATTGAGAAGAAAATTGGCAGCAATCATTCCGCCAAAGAAAATACCTAATACAAAAAACAGGTTCCAGGCTTCCTTTTTCCAGTCATATTTAAAAAAGTTGACATTAGCCGGTATACAAGCGGCACATACATGCCTCAGTGAGGAACTTATCCCAAAAGATTTGTTTCCCATGATCAGCAAGGCAGGAACCGTTAATCCAATTAAAGGTCCCGCAATATACCATGGCCATGGTTCTTTTATAATTTCCAACATATCTATTTCTTATTATTTTAAAATTTTCGTCTGACATACAAAATCACTTTTGGAAACTCCGGTAGAAGCAATGGCTTTAAAACCACCTTCTATTTCCGTAAAGTTTCTGAATCCTCTTGCCTGAAGAATACTGGCTGCCATCATACTTCTATACCCTCCTGCACAATGCAGATAAAAATGTTCTTCTGACCGGATCTCTTCAATCCATTTATTAATATAAGCTAGAGGCTTACTGTAGGCTTCATTAATATGTTCAGCAGCATATTCATTTTCTTTTCTTACATCAATAATTTTCACGTTTCTCCCTTCGATCTCTTTTTCAAACTGCGCAGCAGAAATACGGTTGACAGAATCCGTTTCGTTTCCACTGTTCTTCCATTCTTCAAAACCGCCTTGTAAGAACCCAAGAATATGATCAAATCCTACCCGGCTTAACCGGGTTACTGCTTCTTCTTCATCCCCAGGTTTTGTCACCAACAGAATAGGCTGATTTACATCTGCAATCAATGCACCTACCCATGGCGCAAAATCACCATCCAACCCTATATTGACAGATTTCGGAATAAATCCTTTGGCAAATTCACTATTGTTTCTCACATCCAACATCAAAGCACCGGAAGCTTCTGCTATTTCTTCAAACTGTCTGGGTGTAAGAGCCTGTAATCCTTTGACAATATATTATCAAAACTATTATACCCTTTTCTATTCATCATCACATTCATTCCGAAATAATCTGGTGGAGGTAAAAGCCCATCTGTTACTGCTTGGATAAAGCCTTCTCTATTGTTCTGATTAAGCGCATAATTTATTTTCTTTTGGTTCCCTAATGTATCAACCGTTTCCTTTTGCATATTCTTACCGCATGCTGAACCTGCTCCATGAGCCGGATAGACTGTAATATTGTCATTTAAAGGTAAAATTTTATGGTATAAACTATCATAAAGTAATCCTGCCAGATCTTCCTGTGTCATATCCGCTGCTTTTTGAGCAAGATCCGGACGGCCTACATCTCCCAGAAATAAAGTATCTCCACTGAAAAGAGCCTGCTCATTTCCTTGTTGATCAATTAATAGGTAACAAGAACTTTCCAATGTATGTCCTGGCGTGTGCAGAACCTTAATTTTAACATCTCCTATTTTGAATATCTGCTCATCTTCTGCAATAATAGCCTCAAATTCCGGCTTTGCTGTTGATCCATAAACGATGGGAGCATTTGTTTTTTTGCTTAAATCAATATGTCCGCTCACAAAATCAGCATGGAAATGAGTTTCAAAAATATATTTTAATTGTACCCCATCTTTTTCTAACCTCTCCATATAAGGCTGGGTTTCGCGCAAAGGATCAATAATGGCAGCTTCTCCGGCTGAAGTAATATAATAAGCACCTTGCGCCAAACATCCTGTATAAATCTGTTCTATTTTCATCTTACTTATTTTTTGATTTTGTTTTTCTGAGACAAATTTCCTGTTTCCTGTTTTCTCCTACAGCTACTTTTGTTACATAACAGAATTTTGAGTGTAAACATCCCTATTTTTACTTTTTTTATAACCACAAAAGTTTATTTTTATAACACTTTAGGAAGTTAAAAGGTATCGCATAAAAATTCACTAAAGATGAAAATCTATGATTTGCATGAAGCTTAAGTGCTCTTTTCAGCAGTAAGCATAATAACTTATATTTTACTTAAGTGTTATAAAAACTTTTCTGGTTTTAATTATGTTCCATTTTTTTAACCCTTCAAGATAAGCTTAAAGAAATATCTCCTTGGTTATAATATAGATTCCCATTACCAAAATAAACCATCCAAAGGCAGGTTTTAATTTTTCACCATCTATCTTTTTTGAAATTTGTGATCCTATGATAATTCCAATGATGGCAATCACAGCAATAGTGATAAGTACATTCCATTCTATTTTTGCATTGCTGATGGATGAAAAAAAGCCAATAAGAGAGTTTAAAGAAATAATAACCAATGAAGTTCCTATGGCTGTTTTTATCGGAACTTTCAAAAGATTTACCAATGCCGGGATAATCATAAATCCTCCTCCTGCACCAACTAATCCTGTTAAAATCCCGACCATCGTTCCTTCACCAGCAGCTAGCAAAACTTTATTTGTATTCAATTCATTTCCGCTTACCTCTTCCGTGGTCTGATTCTTAATCATTTTATAAGAAGCCAGAATCATCAAAAAGGCAAAAAGCAACAGGAGAAAAATGTTTTTAGTCACAGTAAAACCTCTTATGCTGAGAAGTTCATCCGGAATCAGAGGCAGCCAATACATTCTGGTTAGAAAAATTGAAATAATAGAAGGAATTCCAAATATCAGAGCCATTTTAAAATTCACCAATCCTTTTTTAAAATAGGTTATGGATCCCACGGCACTGCTCATACCCACAATAAAAAGAGAATACTCTGTAGCCAATAAAGCATCAATTCCAAAAAGATATACCAAAACAGGAACAGTGAGAATACTTCCGCCACCACCGATTAACCCTAAGGAAACACCAATTAAAATAGATGCTGCATATCCTATAAATTCCATTTGTTCAAATATTATGATGCAAAAATGGGATTGTTTGAAGAGAAGTACAGCTACTTTTGTTACATAGCAGAATTTTGAGTGCAGATATTGTTAATGTTTAGTTTTTTTAACCACCCCGTCAAAAATTCTTTGAATTTTTGACACCTCTCCAGAGGAGGGGAATATAAACGTTTATGATTAGCTGGAGGAGAAAGACAAAGGAAACGTGAAAAAAAATGGGAATTACTTTGTGATTTTCAAGAGAATGATTTTGTTTCTTCCCAGTTTTACTCTTCCATCTTCTTCCAGTTGTTTCAGAAGTCTTGACACCACTACTCTAGCCGTTCCGAGTTCATTGGCAAGCTGTTCATGCGTAATTGTAATCATATCGGAATTAGTAAGCTCAGATTTTTTATGGAGAAGATCCAGTAATCTTTCATCTACTTTTTTGAAAGCAATCGCATTGATAATATCAAGTAATTCTTCAAAACGTTTGTGGTAAAGTCTGAAAATATAGTCCAGCCATTCCGGATGTTCTTTGATGAATAAAGAAACCTTATCTACAGGAAGAAAAAGAATCTCAGCATCTTCTTCAATTTCTGCTTTTACGATACTTTTCTCATTATGCATTCCTCCCAGAAAAGACATGATGCAGCTCTCTCCCGCTTTGATATAATACAGCAGAATTTCACGTCCGTCCTCTTCCGTTCGGATGACCTTCAGCATTCCTTTCATCACAATAGGAATAGAACGTATGGAGGCATTTTCATCCAAAATAATATCTCCTTCATGGTAGTTTTTAGTGATTCCGTATTGATATAGCTTTTCAACCAGATCAGGTGAAGAGGAGAATTCAGAAGAAAGTATGTTATCTTGCATTTTGTTACATTGAATAGGGCTAATTTACGCCAATTTCATCAACAAACAGCCATGCATTTGAATCCGCTCCCGGATTTCCGGCTGGAATAATTCCTGCATTTTCGATGATCACCTTAACGTATCTTGCATTTTGTGCTTCCAGGTTTACTTGTATTTTTCCTTTAGCGCTTTGAATTTCTTCTTTTCCTATTTCTTTGATGATTTTAAATTCTTTATTATCGTCAGAAATAAAAATTTTAACAGACTTTGCAAGATGGATCCAGCTTCCTTTGTTTTCTAATGTATTACAATAGATTTCTGAGAAATCGGTTTTCTTTCCAAAATCTATGATTGCCGTCACATCTTTTCCCTGAAAGCCAAGCCATGTCTTCCCTAATTGTTTTACGTTTCCAATAATTCCATCTACCAAGGTAAAGGCACCACCGAATGAATAATTCTCACTAGGCTGTTGCTCTAGGGTAATTTTCTTCCCTGTCGATTTTGAGACCGTAAATGATTGTGAAGAGACAGCACTTTTCAGCTGCCCATTTTCAAAATATGCAGATTTAATCGTCAATGAATTAGGGATCAACACAGGACTTTGATAAATAGGAGAGTTTGTCGTTGGAACACTTCCATCCAGAGTATATCGGATTCCGTTTGAATGTTGTGAGGTGGAAAGTTCGTAGGCAATCCCGTTGTTGGAAGGAACTACTTTTCCTGAAATGTTGTATATACTTTTAGCATAGTTAATATTCATTTTATCCAATATTCTAAAATGGCTGATGACCCTGTTTTCAAAATCTTTATAATTTTTAGGATCAGAAGTTCCCCATCCTACTTCCGCAAGAGCCATTAGTCTTGGAAAAATCATATACTGAACTTGTTTGAAATCCAGAATATATTCCGTCCATAAATTAGCCTGAACTCCCATAATATACTGAGCTTGTTCGGCATTCAGTTCGGTAGGAATCGGATCATAAGAATACACTTTATTCAATGGCGTAAATCCACCAAAAGCGTTAGGCTCAGTTTGAGGATCTCCCTGATAATGGTCAAAATAACAATAGGCTCCAGGTGTCATTACTGCGAAATGTTTTGATTTTGCGGCTTCAATACCTCCATTTACTCCTGTCCAACTCATTACAGCGGCATTAGGAGCCAGTCCACCTTCTAAAATTTCGTCCCATCCGATGATTTTTCGCCCTTTACTGTTGATGTATTTTTCAATTCGTTGGATAAAGTAGCTTTGCAACCCATGTTCATCCTTTAAATTATTCTTTTTAATTAATTCCTGGCAATAAGCACATTCTTTCCATCTTGTTTTAGGACATTCATCTCCGCCGATATGAATATACTGAGATGGGAATAATTGAATGACTTCATCCAAAACATTTTCTAAAAATGCAAAGGTCTGCTCTTTGGGACAGAATACATCATCAAAAACACCCCATTTAGTAGCCGCCTCAAATGGGCCTTTAGTACAAGCCAATTCTGGATAAGCAGATAATGCAGCCAGAGCATGTCCCGGCATTTCGATCTCCGGAATTACTGTTATATGCCTTTCCTGAGCATATTTCACTACGTCTTTGATCTGTTCCTGAGTATAAAAATAAGGGCCATAAGGTTTTCCGTCGAATGTATTATCTACATAAGCTCCAATCATTGATTCTTTACGTTTTGAACCAATCTGGGTAAGTTTTGGATATTTTTTGATTTCAATTCTCCATCCCTGATCGTCTGTTAAATGCCAATGAAAGGTATTGAGCTTGTACATTGCCAGATAATCAATGTATTGTTTCACCTCATCTACGGTAAAAAAGTGGCGACAAACATCAAGATGCATTCCACGCCATGCAAACTTTGGCTGGTCTTCAATTTTCATGGCAGGAATTTTTCCAGTGTCCTTATACTGATCAAACAACTGGATCAAAGTTTGAAGAGCAAGGAAATATCCCTGCTGACTATACGATTGAATTTTAATCTGCTGAGGATTAATAATGAGGCTATAAAATTCTTTGTTTGCAGTTGAAGTTTTTGGCAACGGTGTATACACCAACTGTGCTTCAGTCTGTTTTGTATCCTGGAGCTTTAATACAGAGCTTAATCGCTTTTTAAAATATCCGGTCTCATTCTTAGGTAAGTCATTACTAAGTTTGAAAACTTGAGGAATTATAAAGCTTCCTTCATTCAACTGTACATTTTGAGGATAGGGAATCAAATTCAATTTATTTTGAGAAAAAACAATATTTGAAATTACTAATAGCACGGCTAATAAAATACGGGTCATGGAATCAGATTAAGTTGATACTAATATACTTATTTTTCAAAACTTTTAAATAGCTCAAACTGTATATTTTAACAAAAAAAGATCATTATTTCACTACTTCAATGGATCTTAAAAAGTAGATTTATTGTTGGAGGGTTTATTAATATTAAGAAATATCTTAATCAATAGCCCTCTATTTATTTAATATTAAAAGACATTAAAAATCAAACACTTAAATCACTAACATCATCTTTTTTAAAACTAAAAAAAATTGTGGTTTATTTTTTGATAAGCTTACGTCACTTAAAAGATTAAACATCTAAATTTGTAAAAAAAATACAATGAGAAAAAACATTTTTATTGCTGCCGGATTATTACTTTCAATTTCTACACAAGCACAACTTTTTGATATGATAAAATCAACAGTTAAAGACAAAACAGGAATTGATCTTAATGCTCAACAGCCAACCAAAGGTTCCACTACTCCTGCTACGACCACTACAAAGCCCACTACAACGAATGTTTCAACCAACACATCTCCTGTGAATCTAGGAAATCTTACTTCAACACAGATTTCTTCCGGATTAAAAGAAGCTTTAAGTGTCGGAGTAACAGATGGAGTAAAGAAACTAGCATTAACAGATGGTTTTTTGAAGAATGAAGCCGTAAAAATTTTAATGCCTGAAAAATTAAGAAAGGTTGATGCTACTCTACGCTCTGTAGGACTTGGCAGCCTGGCTGATGAAGGGGTAAAACTATTAAACAGAGCTGCTGAAGATGCTGTAACAGAAGCTGCTCCTATCTTCACCAACGCGATCACTTCCATGACGATTACAGATGCTAAAAATATTCTCTTAGGGAATAATAATGCAGCAACAAGCTACCTGCAAAGCAAAACTCAAAGCCAGTTATTTACAGCTTTCCAGCCCAAAGTAAAAGCATCTTTAGGAAAAGTAGGTGCTGATACGGTTTGGAAGAATATGATTTCAAAGTATAACACCTTTACAGGACAAGCTGTAACGACTGATCTTAATGAATATGTTACTACAGAAACCATCAATGGAGTATTCAAAATGGTAGCAGATAAGGAAAGCGGAATCAGAAATACGCCAGCAATGAGAACGACAAACATTTTGCAGAAAGTTTTCGGAGCTCAGGATGCTAACAGATAGATCAAAAGTTGATTCTAAATACTAAAAAGGTTGTTTCGTTTGTGGAACAACTTTTTTTATGCTTTAATTTCTTTTGTCTTGAAACAAAAGAAGCAAAAATTCAAGACTTGGATTTCTATGCCAGTTAAAAGACAAACCTATGTGGTTTAATCTTTTTCACCACATCGTCACATAGAATAAAATTATTCGTGCATCTGTGGCGATTAAAAATCTGCGAGATAAAAATGTGGTTTTAAGAGATTCTTCATTCCGCATTGCTTTATTCAGAATGACAAAAATATCCCTGATCCAAATTTTCTTTTATTCCTAGAACATGATGGGAATTAAAATAAAAAACCTTGCGCTTGGCAAGGTTTGTATTGTATTTAGAATTGCATTTCAGGAATTTCACCTTCAATGATAAGGTCTGCTTCTGTTGCTTTGATGATATCTTCTACTGATACTCCCGGTGCTCTTTCCAAAAGTTTGAAGCCTTTTGGAGTTACTTCCAGTACCGCTAATTCAGTGACTACTTTTTTCACACAGTTTACTCCCGTTAAAGGAAGAGTACATTGTTTAAGGATTTTACTTTCTCCGGCTTTATTTACGTGCATCATCGCAACGATAATATTTTCTGCTGAAGCTACCAAATCCATTGCTCCGCCCATCCCTTTTACCATTTTTCCTGGAATCTTCCAATTGGCAATATCTCCATTTTCTGAAACTTCCATAGCTCCCAGGATCGTAAGATCCACTTTCTGTCCGCGGATCATCCCGAAACTAAAAGCTGAATCGAAGAATGAGCCTCCGTCTAGAATAGTAATGGTTTGTTTTCCGGCATTGATGACATCTGCATCTTCTT
This sequence comes from Chryseobacterium tructae, assembly GCF_030409875.1. Classification (NCBI taxonomy): domain Bacteria; kingdom Pseudomonadati; phylum Bacteroidota; class Flavobacteriia; order Flavobacteriales; family Weeksellaceae; genus Chryseobacterium; species Chryseobacterium tructae. The sequence continues at coordinate 3,621,688 of NZ_JAUFQR010000001.1, forward strand.
CGCCTTCGAAAGGAAAAGGACCCATTCCCAGAACTCCGTTTTCACTTTGGAATTCTACGGAAATACCTTCCGGAACATAGTTGGCAACCAAAGTCGGAATTCCGATTCCCAGGTTTACATAATAACGATCTCTCAGTTCTTTTGAAATTCTTTTGGCAATTTGTTCTTTTGTAAGCATAATAAAAACTTAGACTGCAATTTAATTATTTTCAGCCGAATACGAAAGGTATTTTGAAGCCGGAAGTTGGAAGAGAGAAGCTGGGAGTAAGTTTTAGTTGAAAAATGACTCTACTGCCCTATAATAACTTATATGCTTTATCCTGGGATCTGGTTTTAAATCTTCCTCAACAACAGATTATTGTCATCAATAATTAACATCGTTAGTAAAAATAATATCATTAATTTTGTATCCTTATTTATTAGAATGAAAATACTTTTAAGATACCTAAAACCTTATCAATGGCTGATTGTTATTTCTTTGCTATTGGCCACTATTAATCAGGTTTTCTCTTTATTTGCTCCTGCCATTACAGGAAATATACTGGATCAGCTGGTTACCCATCCTAATTTTTTCGATAAAGAAAAACTTTTACCAAGAAACATCGACGAATACCTTTATGGAACTTCGATCTACCATGGAGCTTTCTACTTTTTAGGGTTGCTTATTGGAACAGCAATGGTGAGTAGGATTGCGAAAGCTTTTCAGGATTATGTGGTAAGTGTTATTACCCAAAAGTTTGGAGCTAAAATTTTCACAGATGGTCTAAGACATTCCATGGCATTGCCGTATCAGGAGTTTGAAGACCAAAGAAGTGGTGAAACTTTATCTATTTTAACCAAAGTAAGAGAAGATTCAGTAAAGTTTATTACCAATTTCATTAATATTTTCTTTGGAATTTTGGTCAGTATCATCTTCGTTTCAGTGTATGCGATCCGCCTGCATTGGTCTATCATGCCTGTATATATTTGCGGAATTTTCCTGATCGCTTTCATCACTAATTTACTGAGTAAAAGAATAAAAGGCATTCAGAAAAATATTGTTTCGGAAACAACAGCATTAGCAGGAAGTACGACTGAAAGTCTTAGAAATATTGAAATTGTAAAGAGTTTAGGTTTAACGAATCAGGAAGTTATCCGTTTGAATAACAATACCTATAAAATTTTGGGGCTTGAACTCAGAAAGGTAAAAAGCATTCGTTCTTTAAGTTTTATTCAGGGAACGATGGTTAATTTTCTTCAACAGATGATTACCCTGACGCTTTTGTATTTAATCTTTAAAAATGTTGTTACTCCGGGACAATATCTTTCACTGATGTTTTATGGCTTCTTTATTTTCGGGCCTATGCAGGAGATTGGAAACATCATCATATCTTACCGTGAGGCAGAGGCTTCTCTTCAAAATTTTGACCGATTAATGAAAAAAGAGGTGGAAGAAAAGCCACTTCATCCTAAGCAAATTGGTGCTATTGAAGAACTGGAGTTCAAGCATGTTTCTTTCAAACATCAGTCGGCACAATATAAAGCGTTGAATAATATTTCTTTCGATGTTAAAAATGGAGAAACCATTGCTTTTGTAGGGCCAAGCGGATCTGGAAAAAGTACACTGGTAAAATTATTGGTTGGTCTTTACAGACCACAGGAAGGGAATATTTTTTACAATGGTATTAATGGAAAGGAATTTGATTTTGATGAACTAAGAAACCAAATTGGCTTTGTTACCCAAGACACTCAGCTGTTTGCCGGAACCATCAAAGAAAATCTTCTCTTTGTGAATCCGAAAGCTACCGAACAAGAGCTTGCCATTGCTTTACAGAAATCGAGTTGTACGGCCCTATTAGAAAGAGCTGAAAAGGGAATAGAAACCGTTATTGGTGAAGGCGGATTGAAACTGAGTGGCGGTGAAAAACAAAGAATCGCTATTGCACGAGCGCTTTTAAGAAAGCCTCATTTATTAATATTTGATGAAGCCACTTCGGCATTAGACAGTATCACTGAGGAAGAGATTACTACAACCATCAAAGATATTTCAGAGGAAAGAGAACAGATTACGGTTCTGATTGCCCACCGATTAAGTACCATCATGCATGCAGACAAAATCTATGTATTGGAACGCGGTCAAATTGTAGAAACAGGTTCCCACAATCATCTTATTTCTGAAAAAGGACTTTACTATGCCATGTGGCGACAGCAGATTGGAGAAAGGAAAACAACTGTTCCACAATCTTAGAAATAAATGAGTAAATATGGTGATAAAGTCGCTGATTAAGCTGTATTATATTCTGCCACGAATGCACGAATAAAAAAGAATTTGTGCATTCGTGGCGTTTAAAAATCTGCGTGATCTGTGAGATCTGCGAGAAGCTTTTATCTTGAGATTCTTCATTCCACATCGCTTCATTCAGAATGACAGCACAACAAAAAGACACTAAAAAAAGTTAAGTTTACTCAATAAACAAAGCGCTGAATCAATATTCAGCGCTTTGTTTTTATTATTAAATGTATTTCTTTAGAAATTACTCTTTAGTTCTAACGGTTCTTTGTTCAATTCTCTTTTCGAATTTTTCCCCCTGGAAAATTCTTTGAATCATAATACCCGGAATATGAATCTCGTTTGGATCTAATTCTCCCGGTTCTACCAATTCTTCTACCTCAGCAATGGTAATCTTTCCAGCACCTGCCATTGGATGATTAAAGTTTCTTGCAGATCCTTTGAAGATAAGATTTCCTGCATGATCTCCTTTCCACGCCTTTACAATAGAAAAATCAGCTTCAAAAGCATGCTCCAGAATGTGAGGTTTCCCTTTGAATTCTTTTACTTCTTTTCCTTCTGCCACTTCAGTTCCATATCCTGCTGGTGTGTAGAAAGCAGGAATTCCAGCCTGAGCAGCTCTGCACTTTTCAGCTAAAGTTCCTTGTGGAGTAAGTTCTACTTCCAGCTCTCCTGAAAGCATTTGTCTTTCAAATTCAGCATTTTCGCCCACATAAGAAGAGATCATTTTCTTGATTTGTCTTTTATGAAGCAGTAATCCCAATCCAAAATCATCTACTCCGGCATTATTTGAAATACAGGTAAGATCTTTCACATCACTTTCTACTAAGGCATTAATTGAATTTTCAGGAATCCCGCAAAGTCCAAATCCGCCTAGCATCAGCGTCATTCCATCTTTAATTCCTTCGATGGCTTCCTTTGCATTTTTTACTCTTTTATCTATCATGAAATATTAGATTTTTCTGTTGGCTAAATTTAATAAAAATTTATCGTATCTCAGACGACCAGAAAAAGTTCCTCATCCCTATCCCATCCTGAATACCTATTTTTCATATTAAAAATATCATTATCAAAATTTTATAGCTAAAAGTGAACAAATCGGTTCATTTTTTCTATATATCTCGTAAAATTGATTTATATTTGGCGTTCAAATTCAAAAAAAACATATCTTTTTTAATCTTCGGATATAATTGATTTAAACACAATATTAATGTAAAAATTATTTCTGACAGTTAAACGACTGTCTCTTCAATGCTTTTATCTCTTACTTTCCTTCAAATGGGAATACAAAAGCAAAATCATCACAAAACTTAAAATCAGAACTTAATATAAAACATGAAAAAACTATTTACGTCGGCGTTACTGGCATTAGTACTCAGTATTAACGTATATGCACAGGAAAAAACTTATTTTGATGAAAACTGGGAAAAGACCACCCAAGAAAACATGGAGTATTACCGTGAAACGTCTCCTAAAGGTAAACTTACATTAATTAAAGACTTTTATAAAAACGGAACACTTCAAATGGAAGGTCTGGCTTCTGATACTACTCCCAGTAATGAAGTTTTCGATGGTAAAGTAACCTGGTACACTCCTGAAGGAAAAGTAATGAGTGTCGTAAATTATTCTAAAGGTAAACAGGTTGGAGTTTCTCAGAATTATGATGTTAAAGGGAAATTAATTGAAGACTTGGTTTATAAAGCTGATGGTACTTTTTCAGGAAAATCATTCAGTTATAAAGATCCGGAAAACGAGTATTATTACAATACACTTACTGTATATGAGAACTCTACTCCTACCCAAACGATTATTTATGACGAGGATATCAAAGGAATCAGAACCGAAAGTATTATAGGTAAAGACGGTGGATACGAAAATAAATACTACGGTGAAAAAGGAAAGTATATCGGTAGTGGCAGTTCTGAATCCAATAGCGAAAATACTCAGGTAGATTATTACTATAACCCGATGAGGGTTTCTAAAATTGAAAAACATAAAAGTGACGGAAGCATCAAAGAAAGTATAATTTACTCTAAAAACGGAAAAGTTCTTCAGGAGCAGAAAAGAGGTAAAAAAGATGGTTCTAAGACGACCTATGACGAATCCGGAAAGAAAATAGCCGATCTGACTTATCAATATGAAAAAGAAAATGACATCTATAAACCTATGGATGGTGAAGATTATCAGTTCAGCTACGATTACAGCCATATCTCAACTATAGATGTTTATAAAGGAGGCCTACAGGTTCTTAATAAAGAGTTTAATGAAGAAGGAAAGCTTACTACAGAAAAGACTCTAAAAGATGGCTCAACCCAGGAGATTAAATATTACGCTCCGGATGGAAAACTAAAATCTACCTTAACTTATAAGGATGATACACCTTACAATGGTATTTCCTATGAAGGTCTTACCGAAATGCAGTATAAGGAGGGGGTTTTAGTGAATACAAAAAACTATTTTGAAGATCATAAGCTAAAGTCTGAGAAGAAATTGAATTCCAAACAAAATGCTTACGATGCTACAATCTATGACAATAAAGGGGCGATTTTATATACTTATAACCAACCTGTAAATGAAGAAGAATATGACTACAGTTTTACTGCTCAGATTGTACAATATGTAAAAGGAAAACCTGCTAATAAATCTTCTGTAAAAGGAGGAATTCTTCAAAGCGGAAAAATCAGAATAAAAGATTATTACGGAGCAAAGGAGCTTGAACGTAATGGAAAATGGATCTTATTAAAGGTTTATAATGCAGAGGGAAAACTTGTTCAGGATTCTAAAATTTTGGCTGATACCAGTGATAATTTTTTATCTAGTGACAGCAATACTGCTATCCAGGAAGATCAATTGTACAGTGATATTGATAATTAACAGATCATTTGAATATAGAGCAGTTTCAGTTTTTGGAACTGCTTTTTTTATGGGTGCCTACTGACAGATTATATTATAATGATTTTGCTGATGATTCAGTGATTCTTGTGGTTTAGCCTTGTAAGAATCAGGGTTTTCCAATACAAAACAGGCTGTCATTTCTGACAGCCTGTTTATTTCATGGTTATTTTTATTCTGCTACTGGATAATCAGTTTTAAAGTAAATAGCTTTCTTGCGTGAACTTTCACAAAATAAACGCCTTTCGGAAGACTTTCATTCACTAAAGAGAAGCGTTGATTATGAATATTTTTGGATTCATACAATAATTCTCCTGCTGCTGATACCAATTCTATCTTTTCAATTGGATAATCACTTTTAATGAAGGTAGGTTCACCCGGTCTTGTAGGATTTGGATACAGGATTACATTTTTCTCTGTACTTTTTGCCTCATCTACTCCTAAAGATCCTGAACTTACCTGAAACTGTACCCTGTTTGAAACTTCAGTATAAGAATCATTGGTAAACATTACCATATAATAATTACCTGGTGTGGTTGGTACACCATTTACATTTCCTGTAACAGTTTGGCTACCTTCCGTGACTCCATTGAAATACGTATAAGAAACGAAGTTATCATCCGGTGTCTGAACATTCTGAGGGTAAATTCCTAACCAGTCTTTAATAATTCCCGGTGAATCTGTCCATGAAGCTGTGATATTCTCCCCTAATGAATATACAGGCTTATTGATCCACAGCTCAGTAACAATATCTCCTACTTTAAAGAATACTTTTTCTCCGATTCCGTTATAGCCATCTTCCAATAAGTATTGAGCATAATAATATCCTTTGGGAAGACCTGTAAAATTAAGAGCTCCTGATGCTGTAGTTACATAGCTCCACTTTATTGAAGTGGTAGTTCCCGGAGTCTGACCCATTTTATAAATTCCTATCCAGTCTTTCTGTAGACTTGGAGCATTCGTAAAGTTGATCGTTACTGTTCCCCCTACAGGATAAGTATCTGCTGTAGCCTGCAATTGTACCTTCGGGCCTACATAGAAGTTCTTTTTAGGGGCAATTTCCGTATACCCGTTGTTGGCAAAAAATCCTGCAAAATATTGACCTTTATTAGGTAAGCCATTGGTAAAAGTAGTTGTTCCTGCTGTTTGTCCATTCGTGTAAACATAAGTCTGTGAAGTTGCAGAACCTCCCGGAGTCTGTCCTTTTTTATAGATCCCTACCCAATCCTGCTGATTTCCAGGACCTCCTGTATAAGTCGCAACGATAGGCTCATTTTGAGTATATTCTGTTTTATCCAAAGTAAATGTAGGATTCGAAACCACACTTCCGGTAATTTCAAACTGTTTTACATCACTCCAGTCACTCCATTCCAGATTTCTGTCTCTGTAACGGGTCTTTACATAATAAATTCCGTTCGGGATAGAATTTGCCGCTAAAGTTACCTTTGTAATATCTACTCCTTCATTTAAATTTTTAGCTTTATCCGGATTTCCGTTACCATCTTTTCCGAACCAGTTTTCAAAATCACGATAAAATTCTTTTTCAATCACAGAAAAATCTGCTGCTTTACTGATCAGGAACTGGGTCGTATTTAAAAGTTCACCATTAGATGATGAGAAAGTACTTCCATTCAATGTTAGAGGCAACGTAACCGATCCTGAGAATGTATTGGTAACAGATGGTTTTGCTGGCTTTGGCTGATTTTTATACCTGTGAAATGAATCTACCAATTCATTATTTTTCTTGGTATACTTTCCTCCGATTGAGTAACATTCTATATCTACTTTTCCGGTTACTACATCCACTTCAACAATTTGATACGTCCAATCAGTCAATGTTTTCTGAACATCATCAAAATCCTGCTCATTAGACATTCCCCAATACTGATCCCAGGCAGTTCCTCCTGAAATAATCTGGTAATTGGGAGTATTTTTCAACTGTCCTCTATGGTACAAATGATGGTGAGCTCCCACGTGCATTAGATACTTATTGGAGGTTACCAAAAGTGGAACTGCATTATTTCTTACCCATGTAGAGATATCTCCCACATACTGTTCTGCCTGATAAGGTCTGTGGCTTAATGAGATAATCCAATCCACTGTAGAGTCATTATTAGCCTCATTTAGGATTTGTTGAAGCCATGTTTGCTGAGCGGCTCCTGTATGTTCAGAACTTAAGCTGATAAACAATACATTTCCTGCCTGCTGAGCATAATAATTTCGTTTCCGGAAGTGATTCCTTTATATTTGATCTCATCAATATAGAAATGAGCATAATAGGAATTCATTCCTAAAGTTCCATAGGTTTCATGGTTTCCTACGGTTGTCTGAATAGGCAGATAAGGCGATAATTTGATATTCTTTTTGAAGTGAACATTCTCATAATGATCCAATGTTCCTACATCCACCTGGTCACCCACCATAAAAGTAAGCGCAATATTATCTGATGGATCAGAGTTGGCTCCAAATTTCTCCTTTAATTTTTTATAAGCATTCAGGGTAAGACTATCATATCTTGGTTCCGCTTTGATCTGGTTATCTCCCATGATCAGGAAACGGATCTTTCCATTAGCTGTTACCGGCTGCCCTGGCAAAGGAAGGGTTCTGAAGTTGTATACCGCAGATTCATTAGCTCCGGTTTTAATCTTATAATAATACTTGGTATTGGGCTGTAGATTACCAATTTTCGCCGTGTGATAATAGTAATTATTATTATATCCTGTATCTGAAAAAATGTTGGTTGTACCTGTAACAGTTACATTCAGATTCGTTGGGGAATCCCCATAGATCACAGTGGTTTCGTTATCGGAAGCAGTCTTCCAATTGACAATCATAGAATTCGGAGTTGGGTTTTGCAGATATGGGAACAAAACTTGTCCGAACGCCATTTGAGCCACGAAACAAAAAAAGAAGAAATAATGTTTCATAATGGTTGAATTTTAAAATGACATATAGATTTTTAATTTGTGAATCAATAATTTAAAAAATCATCACTCTGATTTTTATTTCGGGCAAAAGTAGATGTCCCATGTAAACTTTAGCTGATGGAATCTTAACGAATCTGTTAATTTTTTAGCAAAACCGGAATGTAAAAATTATAGTTTTTAGTACATTAAATATTTGGTGTATTCAAAAACTATTTTGTACATTTGCAACCTGTTATTCAACCTCTGACGATAAACGTGTAAGTTGCTTAGCTTTAACATTTTATTTTATTAATAATGGATTTATTAAAGTACGTACAAGACAAGTACATTGCGAAAAAAGAATTCCCTGAATTCAAAGCAGGTGATACAATTACTGTGTATTACGAAATTAAAGAAGGACAAAAAACTAGAACTCAGTTCTTCAAAGGGACAGTTATCCAATTAAGAGGTACTGGTTCTACAAAAACTTTCACAATCAGAAAAATGTCTGGTGATGTAGGTGTAGAGAGAGTATTCCCTATCAACCTTCCTGCACTTCAAAAAATTGAGGTTGACAGAAGAGGTAGAGTTAGAAGAGCTAGAATCTACTACTTCAGAGATCTTAGAGGTAAAAAAGCGAGAATTAAAGACGCTGCTTACAAGAAGAAATAATTCAGACAACAATAAATGCAAAAGGAAGCTGTTTACTCGTAAACAGCTTCTTTTTTTATGGGTAATTGGTAATGAGTACTCTTATATCATGAATTTTGGCATTCTGAAAAGAGCCTTATTAAAAATAATATTTCTCTTTTTATATTACTTATCCTTTTGTCTTGAAACAAAAGGATACAAAAATTCAAGACTGGAATTATCCGCTAAAAATTTAAATGTACTCCTAAAATTTCCAAACTCGCATGGATCATTCTCTACTGCTTCGATTCAAAATTACTCCCATACTCAGACAGTGGAAATTTTTTAACGGATTACATTCAAATTTTATTAACGCTCCTAATTCCTAAGTCGATTAAAGAGCCTGTTTACATCTATATTTTCAAATATAACTTTTTACTTTCCAGAATTTTGCCATCTTGGAAGGATCTCAGCTTCATATTTTAATACATTTTTTTATATCCTTATCCTTTTATCTTGAAACAAAAGGATACAAAAATTCAAGACTGGAATTATCCGCTAAAAATTTAAATGTACTCCTAAAATTTCCAAACTCGCATGGATCATTCTCTACTGCTTCGATTCAAAATTACCCCTATGTTCAGACAGTGGAAATTTTTTAACGGATTACATTCAAATTTTCTTAACGCTCCTAATTCCTAAGTCGATTAAAGAGCCTATTTACATCTATATTTTCAAATATGACTTTTTACTTTCCAGAATTTTATCATCTTGTAAGGGTTTCAGCTTCGTATTTTAATACATTTTTTTATCCTTATCCTTTTGTCTTGAAACAAAAGTATACAAAAATTCAAGACTGGAATTATCCGCTAAAAATTTAAACGTACTCCTAAAATTTCCAAACTCGCATGCATCATTCTGTACCGCTTCGATTCAAAATTACTCCCATGCTCAGACAGTGGAAATTTTTTAACGGATTACATTCAAATTTTCTTAACGCTCCTAATTCCTAAGTCGATTAAAGAGCCTATTTACATCTATATTTTCAAATATGACATTACTTTTTATACGGATTACCTTTTCCGGTTTCCAGGAAAAGCTTCAGACTACCCAAGAATTGCACCCAGCCATTGGAACAGATGTCATAGCATTCAATATCCGGACGTAAACCAAGGTGGGTCACTTTTATATGCGCATTTTCTGCACTTTGTTCTATTTTCCAAACAATTGTAGTTCCTATCCATTCAGTCTGGTTCTTTAATTCCGGAAGAGCAATCAATGAGTCTTCCACATACCAGATTATCTTTGAATTTGGCATTGATTCATTTACCTTCATTGTTTTGTAAATATCAGCTCCGAATCTTATTGTAAACACATCTCCTACTTGCTCAGAAGATCCTTCAAACATCTCAGTCCACCAAAGCGGAATCTGATAAGCTAAAGCATCATAAGATTTATCTGCAGTAGTTTTTACTTCTATTGTATTGGTATAATTATCCATGGTATTTATTTTAGTTTGGTTATACAATTTTATGGAAATTAATTGCCAATGGACTTTACATAGGACAAGAAATAGCCTGAGGAGCAATAGTTTAACCACCCCGTTAAAAATTCAAAGAATTTTTACCATCCCTCCAGAGGAGGGGAATGATTACGTCTTCAACTGCAATGTTATGGATAAATAGTAGATTTATTCGTTCTTTATAAGATATTGTAGGGGTGTAGATCCGGTATGCTTTTTAAAAAATTCAATAAAAGCACTGTCTGAGGAGAAGTCTAAGATATGTGACACCTCCCCTATTGAATTTCCGTCCACCAGAAGCTCTATTGATCGCTGAAGTCGCCATTGCTGTCTCCATTCCTGATAAGAAAGATCAGTTTCTTTTCTAAAAATACGGGTGATTGTTTTTTCAACAGCTCCGGTTTGCTCTGCAAGATTTTTCAGCATTGGCGGCATAGAAACTCGTGTTGTCCACTCTTCCACTACTCTTTTAAAGCGTCTGTCACTAGGCATTTTAAGATTCAGGTTTTCTTCAGGAGCCTGTTTTATTTCATCCCAAAAGACATTTAAAATATTATTCTGAGCGGTATTCAAAGCCTCCCATTCCCAAAAACACATTCTTTCAATGATTTCTTTTAATAAAGAGTTTACATGCAATACTTTGAGGCTTGCACTCATATACTTTTCAGCATATTCACTATCAAAATAAACAGATCTGTAAGCCACAACATTCCGGAAATTAACCCGATGAATCTCATTCGCAGGAATCCACAGCATCCTGAATGGCGGTAATACAAACTGTCTGTCAGAAGTGGTTACTGTCATACAGCCGGAAGGTGCGTACAGCAACTGAGCCTTGGACTTGTGGTCATGAAATCCGGAGTCATGCATAACCATATCCGAAGCAATACCAATAACTTTTTCTTTGAGAGTGTCAGCGTTAAACTCTTCATTCTGCTTTAATACAGCCATGTCCTATTTTTGATATTTTTTGTTTTTATATCATTATAAATATACACTGAATTTTTCAAAACTTTGCAGAAAAAAATGAAAAAGACAAATCCTCTTTGGCTACTCACTTTGCTTGTAATGCTTCCTCAGTTTGTGGAAACCATCTACAGCCCAGTTTTGCCAATGGTACAGGAAAAATTTGGAGTAAATGAAGAATCTACGACTTTAACGATAAGCTTTTATTTTATTGCCTTTGCTCTTGGGGTGGCATTTTGGGGTGTACAATGTGATAGAATTGGAAGAAAGAAGTCGTTGGAATATGGGTTGATCACTTATGGAATTGGAACTTTAGCTGCTATTTTTGCTCCTAATTTTACGCTTTTACTGATTGCCAGAATTATTTCCGCTTTTGGGATTGCTGTAGGATCTATCGTTACTCAGACTATTTTGCGCGATACTTATGACAAAGACCATATCAGCAAAGTATTTTCATGGATTGGAATTGGTTTATCCATCAGCCCGGTTATTGGAATGACCACAGGTTCAGTTCTTGCTTCTTCAGCAGGTCATCAGGGCGTTTTTATCACTTTATGTCTGGCAGCAATTGTATTTTACATTCTTTCCAGAAGGAATGTTTCTGAAACCCATCATTCCGGGAAAAAGATCGGTTTTCAAATGCTGTTCAGCTTGTTAAAACGAATGCTCAAAGATCAGGAAATCATCAAATGCTGCTTATTGATAATGAGTTTTAATGTATTGTTATTCTCCTATTATTCATTGGCTCCTTTTATTTTCAAGGAACAACAGTATTCATCGTATGTTTTTGGATACAGCAGCATTGTATTAGCAGCAGGAACATTTGCCGGAGCTAAGCTTAACAGATTTTTACTTCTGAAAAATACAACTCCTAAGATTTTAATAACATCAAGTGTAATAGGATCATTCATAGCCTCTGTTTTTGTATGGCTCCTGACTGATCATGGTATTTATTTCCTGATTCCGTACTTCTTTATTGTCATGGCCTTCAGTATTGCTATTCCGAATATTCTGAGTACCGCCCTGATCAATTATAAAAATGAAACCGGAAGCGCGGGAGCATTGCTGGGGCTTATTTATTATGTACTGATAGGAAGCGGATTGGTAACTATAGGATTCATTCAAAATCTGGGAATTTCATGCCTCATTTTTTCAGGGATTGGCGTAATTACTTTATTTGCATTCAAACCAAAAGAGAAAACCGTTTAAGCTCTAAACGGTTTTTTCTTTTTTAATGTTCCAATATAATATATTATAACAAACAATCCAATTACTAATGGGATCATATAAAGACACAGGAATATAAATGGCAAAAACCAAAGTTGCCAAAATCCACCATGAATAGCGTTGGAAGGATCTTTTTTATCAAAATACACAGTTACATCATTAGACCATTCCCTGCTGCTACTGCCATAATCAGCATGAAGGGTATATGAATGGTTGGAAGAATCATAATAAGTAATAATCGGAGAATATATTCTGGTATAGATATCCTGGTCACTATCCCTAGACCAGCTTTCTTTATACCCTGTAATTCTTGCTTCCGTTTTCACGCCATTAGATACTAAATCGATATGCCTGTAAATTTTACTACAACTGTAATAGACTCCTCCAATCCCCATTGCCAGGAATGAAAGGGTAAATATAATGGATAAAGAAACCACCAATAAACGATTACTTTTCACCTGTTTTTTTGGGGCTTTTAAACTACTTTTCATTCAATTTTCTTTTCAATGTAAAAACCAACATTTTCGTAAATACAGAAGCTATTTTCATTCTGAAATTGTTGAACTTGTTCAGTTATTTAATAAAATTATACAAAGTATCAAAAAATTTAGAATAGACTTCTATATGAGGCAGATGTCCCACATTTTCAAGCTCCACAAGCTTTGAGCCTTCAATTTCACGTTGGGTTTTCTTCCCCAGCTCCTGATACTGACCCATTTTAGGCTGAAGTTCCTTCGGAGCCCTATCTTTTCCTATGGCTGTTCTGTCTCTGGTTCCAATAATCAGTAAAGTAGGTACTTTTATGTTTTTAAATTCATAACAGACGGGCTGATTGTAGATCATATCGGAAGTGAGAGCGGCATCCCATGCTACCTGTGGATAATCCTTATGGAGTGTCCATCCGGCAATAAGATCAAGCCAAGGCTGATACTCTTCTTTCCATTGATTGTCATAATAGAATTTTAGCTGATAATTTTTATACGTTTCAGCTGTATTTTTAAGTTCAGATTGGTACGCCTGGTCTATATTCTGATAGGCAGCAAATGTTTTATAATCCTCAAGTCCAATAGGATTTTCCAGGATCAGCTTTTGAACTTTCTCAGGATACAGTAAAGTAAATCTTGTAGCGACCATCCCTCCCATTGAGTGTCCCAGAACAATTGTTTTATCAATTCCTAATTCATCTAAAATAGCTTTAGTATTTTCTGCCAGTTGTGAAAACGAAAATTGGTAATTGTGGGGTTTTGATGATTTTCCAAATCCAATCTGATCCGGAATGATCACTCTAAATCCTTTTTCTGACAAATCTTTGGCTGTTTTTTCCCAATAGGCACCATTAAAGTTTTTTCCATGCAGCAACATGATCGTTTTTCCATTGGCTTTTTGTGGTTTCACATCCATGTAAGCCATTTTCAGAGAGTTCTCCTGCGATTTTAAATTTATAAAACGAACTTCATAAGGGTATTTGTAATCAGATAACATGCCATCCAATGGCCTTATTTGTGAAAACAATCCTCCTGATACAGCTACTAACGCTACTGTAGTTATTATATTTCTAAAATATCTCATGCTTCTTTACTTTAAGTTCTTAAAATTAAAAAAACCGCTCCACAAGGAACGGTTTTCAACTGTTATTTTTAGTTAAATATTATTTTTAAGATACTTCTGCCATAGAAACTTCTTTCTCTTTTTTGGAAGGAAGATTCATTAAAACAATCGCAAAAAGAATTAATGCAATACCTACCCATTGTATAAATAACACCTTTTCACCCAATAATACAAAGGCCATGGTCACAGAAACCGGAAGTTCCAGTGAAGAAACAATGCTTCCCAATCCTAATCCTGCGTTAGGGAAACCAATATTAAACAGAATTGGGGGTATAATGGTTCCAAACAAAGCCAAAATAGCTCCATACGTCCAGAATATTGAATAATTAAAAGAATGGATATGTTCTGTATTTTCTGTAAAGTTGAGATAGAAAGTTTTTAATCCGTCAAAATACATCGGTCCAATCTGCGCAAAGAATAGGAATGCAAAAACCACGATAGAACCACCAGCCAGCATAATAATACTTTTTCTGAAAACAGGAAGATGAGTAGCTAATGTATTAGAGGTAAACATCGTTAGTGTATACGAACCTGCCGCCATCAGTCCCCAAAAGACTCCATGCCAATCCAATTCGATATCCATATTAATAAGGTTGGTTGCAAGAACAGTTCCCAGCAATACAATAATTACAGCAACAATTTTCCTTGCATTGGGCAGCTTTTTAGTCAGAATACTTTCGACCACTACACTGATCCACACCGATTGCATCAGCAATACGATAGCAATGGAAACATTGATATACTGTACCGCGATATAATAAAACAAACTTGTTCCTCCCAATGATGTTCCGGCAAGCATCAGCATTTTGACCTCTTTGGAATTCGGCATTGATAACTTCTTTTTTGACGTTAGGGTTTGAATAAGATTCAGGATCAAAAGCCCTGTCAAACCTAGTACAAATTGGGATGTAGTTACTTCAGATGTTGTAAAACCATCATGATAAGCCATTTTCACAAAAGTGGCTAACATTCCGTATATACTAGCACCAATTCCTACAAATAAAACACCTTTTAGTATATTTTTCTTCTTCATAATTTTTTTAACAGCCTGCAAAGGTACAATATATAAATTAAAGTACTTTGAAGTGTTGCTATAATAGATAAATAAGATCGCCACAAGCAAAGCTTGTGGCGATCTTCAATTGATTATATAAATTAGTTATTTTTTTACAATCACTTTAGAATTAGCTTCAAAGCCAAGTCCTTTCACTTTCACGATATAAGTACCATTTACCAAACGGCTTGTTGAAATCGCTTTTTTGTTTTCTGGAGAGATCTTATCTTCTGAAGAGACCAATTTACCAGACATATCATAAAGCTCTACACTTACTTTTCCAAGAGTCTTGCTTGGAAAATTAATGTAGAATTCATCTTTCGCCGGGTTTGGATAAACAGAAATCTTGTTATCCTTAATTGAAGTAATTTCATCTGTACCTAACGTAGCACATTCTGCAGGTACTTCAAAATTTTCTACCTGATCGTTAATATTCGTTTTATCCCCAGCTGATGCATTTATCCCTAATCCTCTTTTTGCAAAAACCTTCCAGATCATACATTTATCCTGGCCTTCTGTTGCTGCCAATTCTGCGGCTAATATTGCGTTTCTTCCTTCAATAAAACTAGGATCACATGTTTGCAGTTTAAGTCCATTAACAATTAATTGTAATACTCTAGAACTTCCATTTGTTGCATTAGCAGTTACATCAGATGAATACCCATATTTTTCTACATATTTCCAGTGAAGATCCCATAGCATAGATGCCCAAACAAAACCAATAGAATGCGAATCAGCAACCATTGTTCCATTATCAGAATACTCCATTCCGTTTGTATCAGCATAGGTAAAGCCATTCACATTGAAATCCGGAGAATATTTTTCAGGTCTGATTCCTCCACCTGTTATTGGCTGCCCAATTGGATAAGTCCCTATTCCTCTTGCAACAGTGGAGTTATCTCCTGGCTTGTTAGTAAGCATTAATGCAAAGAAGTCAGACCATCCTTCACCCATTTGTTCTTTAGAATAGGTTGGATTACCATTATAAGGTCTTGCATTTAAACAGCTATACCCATCTCCTGTTAATCTATTGGAAATTCCATGACCATATTCATGGGTAACAATACCGTTATCAAAGCTTCCATCATATTTTGTATCAGCTCTCAGCGTAGTATTTACTGTTGTATTGGCATCAAGTTTATCTTTCATAAACAATCCTTCAGCCTCAGCAACTAATATTGAAGGTATTGTAACTGTTGGAGAAACAACTCCATCGCCTGCCATATTACCAATTGTAGCGCCATTTGCAGCGTTGTTATAAATAATAGCTCCTATAGCTCCTGCTGTTTCTGCATTTTTAACTTTAATAGCAAAACCACAGGTTCCTCTTTGAATCAAAGCGATCTTACCTGTTAATTCACCTGCCGGAATGCTTGTACAAGCTTCTAAAACAGTAGGTATCTTAACATCTCCTGTAATTCCTATATCATTAAGCTGAGAACCAAACTGGGCTATTCCGGCATTTACAACTCTGGAAGCAGCATCTGTAGGGGCATTATACCAAAGTTTTCTATTAGAACCTAGCCAAAGGTACATTTGCATTATCGGGTTATAATTATCCGGATAAGTTGCAAAATTGGCATTATTAAATCCTCCTCCATCTTGGGATTGAGCAAAAACCTCATCATCATCTAGCCCTCCGTTCCCAAAATTATTACTTTGGAAATTTCTTGCAGACTCTGTAAACCCAAATTTATAGAATATATCATGCACCATATTGCTGATATAGAACAAATTGGTAGTTGCCGCAGATAAATTATTATATGTTAATCCATTGGGATCATAAGCAAAATTAAAGTTTCTTGTTGCTCCGCCATCAGGTGAAGCTCCAAAAGTTTGTTCATCATTATCTTTATCATCGTAAGCATATACATTATTTCCTCTTGTAATCGTATAATGAGTAGTTACGTTAGAATGCCATCCTTCGGGTGAAGAAGCAAGAATCCAAGGATTACTGACTAAAGAACGCTGCCCAAAAGTAGGAGCTTCAAGAGGTAAAGCAAAAACGTTATATGATGCATTATCCGGAGCAAAAAACATCATATTCTTTTTTTGGATATTATCATGGATATAAAAATCCTGTAGCTGCGGCATCATATTTACCTGACTTCCACTGTGGTCATGGCCATAAGCACCATCGTGAAAATTACATGCAAGGTTCAGGTTAATTTTGCTAAGAATTTTTCCGGTATTTGCATCGATCAGTATATTCCAGGAATTAGCTGTATCAGGTTCTTTAAATATAAACTCATATGCTAAACGAAGCTCTTTATTTTTATCACTGATATAAACAAGCCTTTGCTTTGCCGAAGTCAATTTATCTGTTCCTTTTTCAAAAAATCCAATAATCGGAAGACTTGAAACCTTATCATTTTCCAGATCAATTGCAATATTTTTAAGTGCTATTTTTTCACTTATTGATGCATTTTTAGCTGATGCAGCAACATAATCTTTTATAAAATTATCTGTATAGTAAGCTACTTTACTATCCTTAATAAGCGCCGTCCCTACTGAACTATATATTGGCAAGCCATTATAAGTTTGTATCAGTTTAACAACATCACCATTCAATGATTTTGAAGGATCTACATTATCAACAATAAAATTATTGAGGTCAGACTTCTTATATTCTCTTATTTTGTTTTGAGAAATATAATCTTTAATAAGCTTTTCATTATCTTGTCCGAAAACAATAGCCGGAAACACAGAAAAAACGGCAAATAAAAGAGGTAGAGTTTTGTTTTTCATATTCATTATCAAAGCCGCCAATTTACAAATATTTTATATAAAAAACATAAAATAAATACACAAAACATAAAATTGGATTTAAAATATATTTTAAATCCCTCAATATGAAGAATCCAATTCAGATTTTCAGATCCAAAATATATTTTCTAAAAGAAGAAAACTGCTCATAAGAGCAGTTTTCTATAATTACCTATTCTTTTAAAAGTTATTTTCTTACCATCACTTTTGAGCTAGCCTCAAAACCAAGTCCTTTTACTTTCACAATATAAGTGCCATTCACTAAACGACTTGTAGAAATTGCTTTCTTGGCATCCGGCGAAATTTTATCTTCAGAAGAAACCATTTTACCAGACATATCGTAAAGTTCTACACTTACCTTTCCTAGAGTTTTGCTTGGGAAGCTGATAAAGAATTCTTCTCTAGCCGGATTTGGATAAATAGAAACTTTATTTTCCTGTACAGACTTCACTTCATCAGTAGCCAATGAACGACATTCTTCAGGTAAATCAAAGCTTTCAACCTGATCGTAAATATTATTTTTAATCCCTGCAGAAGCATTTACTCCCAATCCTCTTTTTGCAAAGACCTTCCAGATCATACACTTATCTTCTCCATTGGTTGTTGCTAAATCTGCATTTAAGATTGCATTTCTACCATCAATAAAACTAGGGTTACAAGCCTGAAGTTTCAAAGCATCAGTAACCAGCTGCAATACTTTAGTACTTCCATTTGGAGTGCTAGACAATACATCAGAAGAATATCCATATTTTTCAACATATTTCCAGTGAAGATCCCATAACATTGTTGCCCATACAAATCCTATAGAGTGAACATCAAGAGATAAACCACCATTTGCGTTTGTATACACCATTCCGTTTGTATTTCCATACGTAAAGTTATTGATTGCAAAATCAGGAGAATATTGAGCAGGCCTGATTCCTAAACCAGCCGGAGTCTGTCCCATTACATATGTTCCTATACCTCTAGGAACTGAAGCATTATCTCCGGGTCTATTAGTGAGCATAAGTGCAAAGAAATCCGACCAACCTTCTCCCATTTGCTCCATACTAACATTCGCATTTAAACAGTTTGATCCTGTTCCTGTTAATCTGTTAGAGATACCATGTCCATACTCATGAGTGATGATACCATTATCAAAACTTCCATCCGGAGTCATACTGGTAGACAGATCATTTTTCAGAGTAACATTTACTGTTGTATTGGCATTCAATAGCCCTTTAATATAATCGCCTTCGGATTTTGTAATCAAAACGGTAGGAATCGTAACTGTTGGATCTGTTCCTGTCATATTACTCAATGAATTCCCATTGGCATCATTATTATAAATGATCGTTGCAACCGCACCGGCATCCTGAAGGTTTTTAGTTTTAACAACAAATGAACACGTACCTCTTTCAACCAATCCAATCTTTTCCACAAGAGATCCTGCAGGTAAAGCTGTACATCCATCAGAAACCAGAGACAATTTCACATCACCTGTAATCCCCACAGCATTCAATTGATTACCAAAGTCTGCAGTTCCCACCACAGGTTTTCTTTGAGTAGCTGTACTTGGTGCATTATAATAGAATTTTTGATTGATGGTACTCCACAGATACATTTGCATTCTTGGTTTACTTCCATCTGCTGGGCTTGAAAAGTTTGCATTATTTGTACCTCCACCATCTTGCGCTTCTGCATTCACATAGTCATTTCCTACCCCTCCTAATCCAAAATTATTTTGCTGGAAATTTCGCGCCGTTTCAGTAAATCCAAATTTGTAAAGATATCGTGAACCTTATTATTAATGTAAAATAAATTGGTAATCGCCGCATTTAAATTATTGTCCGGGGTGCCATTAATACTGAATGGAAAATCAAAGCTTCTATTAGCCCCACCATCAGCATAAGTACCAGGTGCATTAGTATTGGCCTTATCATCGTACGCAAAAACATTATTTCCTCTGGTATTTGTATAATGATTTGTTCCATCAGAATGCCATCCTTCCGGAGATGAGGTAAGTAACCAAGGGTTTGTCACTATTGATCTCGCCCCAAATGTTGCAGATTCTATAGGCAATGGAAACACATTGTAAGTCGCATTATCCGGTGACAATAAAGCAGACGGAGCACTCATCTTCACAGGTCCTATAAGATCATGGTGACTAAGTGTTGATTCGCCATGCGAGAAAGCATCATCGTGAAAGTTACAGGACAGGTTTAAGTCTGATTCACTAATAATTTCTCCTGTTTTTGCATTCACAAGAATATCCCAGTAACTAGGTGATTTCGGGTCCTGAAATGAGAATTGATAAGCCAGCTTCAGACTTCCTTTATCCTCAGCGTATACTAATCTTTGTTTTGCAGCATGTCCATTTTCTGCATCTGTCTCCGAATACCCAAGAATATGATAAGATTTTACCTCATCCTTCCCTAAATGATCTGCAATTTTTTGCAATGCCTCTCTTGCTGCAATGGAAGCGCTTCCCCCTGTAGATTCTTTATAATCTTTTACAAAATTATCTGTATAATAAACAATCTTTTTATTCTGAATAAGCGCAGTTCCTACAGAGCTATATACCGGAAGACCATTATATGTTTGTAAAAACTTCACAACATCTCCGTTCAATGATTTTGAAGGATCTACATTATCAATGATAATATTATTAAGGTCAGATTTCTTATATTCTTTAATTTTATTTTGAGAAATATAATCTTTAATAAGCCTTTCATTATCTTGTCCGAAAACAATTGCTGGAAATACAGAAAACACAGCAAATAAAATAGGTAGAGTTTTATTTTTCATATCCATTATTAAAGCAGGCAATATACATATATTTAATAAAATAAATACAGTTACGTTAAATCCAAAACACCTATAACACGAAAATAATAAACAATAACAATATTAACAAAATTAAATACATCACAATAAAGAGAACCTATTTTCTTATTATCTGCTTACAACACAGCAACAACAATGAGTTACATACTATTATCATCACCTAATAGAGAGAAAAAAAGCATTAAAACAGCAAAAACTTTCTTAATTTTCTTCTGTATATTTTAATTTTTTTTTAATTTTTTTCACTCATTAAACGCATTACTTTTAAAATAAATCACAAAAAAAAGCCGCTCAAATGAGCGGCTCCTATTTATAAATGGTTCAAAGATTATTTACCTTCTTCCATTTTTCTTTTCAACTCTGCTAATGCATCGATGTCTCCAAGAGTAGATCTTTCTTCGTTGTTTGAAGAAGAAGATACGTTTCTAGAAGAAGATTCTTTAACGTTTTTCTTTTCTTCGTCTCTGAAGATCCCTGTGTGAGAAACTACAACTCTCTTGAATTCTTTGTTGAATTCAATTACTTTGAATTGAGCATCTTCACCTTTCTTGATTTTAGATCCATCTTCTTTCTCTAATAATCTTGAAGGGCAGAAAGCTTCAACCTCAGCATCTTCGAATTGTACAGAAGCTCCTTTATCGTGAACTTCTACCGCTTTACCAGCGTGGATAGTTCCTTCAGCATATTTAGTTTCGAATTTATCCCATGGGTTTTCAGTCAATTGCTTGTGACCTAGAGATAATCTTCTAGCTTGGATATCTAATTCAAGAACTACAACATCTAATTTATCACCTACTGCACAGAACTCAGATGGGTGCTTGATTTTCTTAGTCCAAGAAAGATCAGAGATGTAGATTAATCCGTCGATACCTTCTTCTAACTCTACGAATACACCAAAGTTAGTGAAGTTTCTTACAGTTCCTACATGCTGAGATCCTACTGGATACTTAGCTTCGATGTTTCCCATGGATCTTTAGACAATTGCTTGATACCAAGAGAAATTTTTCTTTCTTCTCTATCTAAAGTTAATACTTCAGCTTCAACTTCATCACCTACTTTTACGAAATCTCCAGCAGATCTTAAGTGAGTAGACCAAGACATTTCAGAAACGTGGATTAATCCTTCAACACCTGGAGCGATTTCTACGAATGCACCATAGTCAGCAAGAACTACTACTTTTCCTTTTACTTTGTCTCCAACTTTCATATCAGCAGAAAGAGCATCCCAAGGATGAGCTTCTAATTGCTTCATACCTAATTGGATTCTTGTTTTCTCATCATCAAAGTCAAGGATTACAACTTTTACAGTTTGTCCGTCCTCAAGGATTTCAGATGGGTGGTTCACTCTAGACCAAGAAAGGTCTGTAATGTGGATCAATCCATCAACACCTCCTAAGTCAATGAATACACCGTAAGAAGTAATATTCTTAACAGTACCTTCAAGAACCTGACCTTTTTCAAGTTGAGCGATGATTTCTTTTTTCTGACCTTCGATATCTGCTTCGATCAATGCTTTGTGAGATACCACTACGTTTTTGAACTCAGGGTTGATTTTCACAACTTTGAACTCCATAGTTTTTCCTACGAACTGATCGTAATCTTTAATTGGCTTAACATCAATTTGAGAACCAGGTAAGAATGCTTCGATTCCGTGAACGTCAACGATCATACCACCTTTAGTTCTTGATTTAACAAAACCGTTAACGATTTCTCCAGTTTCGTGAAGTTCGTTTACTTTATCCCAAGCTTTAAGCGTTCTAGCTTTTCTGTGAGATAATTGTAATTGACCAGTTTTGTCTTCTCTCTTGTCTACCATTACTTCTACCTCGTCACCTACTTTAAGGCCTTGGTTGTAACGGAATTCGTTAAGAGAAATAACACCTTCAGATTTGAAGTTGATGTCTACGATAGCTTCTTTATCAGTTAATCTTACAACTCTACCAACTAAAACGTCATTATCGTTTAGGCTGTTAAGAGATCCGTTGTAGATTTCTTCTAAATCGCTTTTTTCTTTTCTCGCATCTGCATCAAGACCTGATTCGAAAGAATCCCAATCAAATTGTTCTGGTGCTACGTTGTGGTTTAATAAAACCTCTGCTGAATTTGTCTCTTTTGACATTTTCTAATAAAATTTGTATTCCTTCTTTTTTAACGGTTTGAATAAATGTGGATCTAAAAAATACGGAAGTAATTAATTTTTAATATTTTACCTTTTCAAACCTTTCACACAAAAAGTGGGTGCAAAGATATAAATTTTATTTGAGATAAGCAATATTTTCAAACCCCTTAATTCACCTCGCAAACATCTGGTTTTCAACACCAAGTAAAATATTAAAATGAAATGTTTAGCAATATCAGCTTATAAAGACTTTTTCCAATGCCTGTTCAAATTCTCTTTCATTTTCATGATTATAAAACGGTACTGCTGTAATTAAATATTCATCCGTATGAATGGTAATGGTCTTCTTTTGATCCCCCATATTTCTTAAAAAATCATCTTTCCATCTGTCATAATCTATTAAATGAGCTCCTTTAGGCTCTATAAAAACCTGATAGGTAAGCTGTTTATCTTTTTTCTGACTGCAAAACAGGATAAAATCCGGTTCAAAGGCACGTCCTAATTTATCAAAGATCTTAACTTCCCTTTCATTACGGATCAGGTGAATATCCTGAAATTTTTGTTTCAGTCCTTTGAAGCGTCTGGAAAACAATTCTACGAATCTTTTTTCTTCATTGGTTCCATAATTGGCGTTATAAGCATACCAAGGTTCATCTGAAACCACACCTTCCTGCCCGTCTGCTTTTATACTGCCTTTACTGACTCTTATTTCTTTATCTCTGAAAACCTCACGAATAGGCTGTGCCTTGAATGAAGATCCTTCATAATCCGGGGCGTTATGTTTAATATCTGCTTCTATATTCTGCAGTAATCCATTCAGGGCCTGAAGGTAATCAAAATGTGAAATTTCCTGGAGACGACCTTGGGTTCCGTAGAATATGATTTCCATTCCGCCCAAATATTTTTCATCCTCTATAAAATCCCAGATAGACTTTATATTAGGAAAATAGCGTGAAAGATTATCAAAATAATAAAACGGATTCCGGCTCAAAGCATATCTGATTACATGTTTCTGAATATCCTGAATTCTGACGCCTTCAGATTTTATACCTTCATCAAATGAAACCGGTTTTTCTAATTCAAAAAAGATATTGGATGTTCTTCCATTTCCTGAAGATAACTGATGACTAAACTTGGGTTTAATAATTCCCAGATCTTTAAAAGACTTTATCTGATCAAATTTTTTGGGGATTTTCCTGTTAGAAAATACGACTCCGCTTTTATATAATTCTGTGGTTTTAAATGCAGGTTTTAACTTCAACTGTTTGGTCTCAAGATTGGCTTCATCTTCATATATTCCGGAGTCTACCAATGCTTTTTAAGTTCTGAGATATAACGGCTGTCTTCTTTGGTATGATAGTACAATTCTTCTAAGATCTTCAGATCGTTTGAAATATCATCATCATATTTTCGAACAAACTTATCTTCTCCTTCTTCCACAGCAAACGGATAATATCTTGCTCCACGCCCAATTAGCTGGGCTTCGGAAAGGGTTGTTTTTCCTGGCTTTCCATCTTTGCCGTCACGGTCTTCATACAATCTTACAATGTCAAATAAGTTGAGCACATCCCAGCCTTCATTAAGCTTCTGAACCGCAAATACAGCACGAATCGGATTATTTTCTTCTTCCAGTGTATTGAGTAAGATCTGGTTTTTCTCTGCTTCTGAGTCATTGTTGGCACTCAGGCAGTTTTCTTCCCTGAAATAAGTCTGTATTCGTTTCACAATCTCATTGTTTGAAATATTTCTGGTTTTAAAAAAATCAAAAGCCTTTTGAACAACAGCAACTGTAGATGTTTTTCTGATCTTCTCTACCATTACTTCGGAGAAACCATCAATCAGTTGATGAAAGTTTTCTTTATTATGCTCTGATTCTTTGATGGTTTTCTTAGCTTTGAAAAGAATAACGGGTTTCAGATTAATATGATGTATAGTGGCTAGCT
This sequence comes from Chryseobacterium tructae, assembly GCF_030409875.1. Taxonomy (NCBI): domain Bacteria; kingdom Pseudomonadati; phylum Bacteroidota; class Flavobacteriia; order Flavobacteriales; family Weeksellaceae; genus Chryseobacterium; species Chryseobacterium tructae. Next base: position 3,646,415 of record NZ_JAUFQR010000001.1, read on the forward strand.
CCTGACGATACAAATTGAGAATCAAAGCCTGAATAATTCTTTCCTGTTCATCATACATAGAACGGACAAGATTGATCTCCTTTGAAAACTTATCCGTTCTGAACTGAGCCAGATCATATTTATAAATGACCTTATTCTTATACTTTTCAGTAATTTCCCGGCTTTCATAATCCAAAGTAGCTGTGAATTCCAAAAGGATATTTTCAAAATTCTGATGTAGAATCTCCAGAACGGTTTCTTCCCAACTCCCAAAAAGGTTTCCACTTTTAGTTCCACTGTTCAGATGATGAGCCTCATCAGCAATCAAAACGATCTTTTTGTCCTGAAAGTCTTCATAGGTAATACTGTTTTCTTTGGTATTATTTAAATCAATATGAAGCTGCTGAATCGTTGTAAACTTGATATTAATATTTTCATGATCTGATTCATCAAAATTATCGATCTGCTTCAAAAAAACTTCTTTCCCATTGATAACAATCTTCTCCTGAAATAAATATTTGGATGTATGAGGATTAAGAAAGTTATCCTTTGTTTTCTGAATGATATTATTGCTGTTGACAAAAAACAAAAAATTACGGTAACCTTTTTCATAAAGATGCAGCATCAAACCACCCATTACCATTGTTTTTCCGCTTCCTGTTGCCATATTATAAAGGAGATGGAGAGGCTTTTTCGGTTTACCATCAAAATCTTCCCTTTCAGTATATAAATAACGCCTGAAGGCTTCTTCCTGATAAGGACGAATTTCAAATTTCAGATTATCTGCGATTCCATTGGGCAAAGCAACTTCTGCCAAAGCCTTGCGCGCAAAAGGATTATTAAATATATCGTGTAAAAATGCCATCTGCTTAGTTTTTAAATTGATAAAATGCCTGGGTTACCTTTTGCTCTTCAGGTGTACACTCAAAGTTTCCATCCTTAAGGGAAGAAAGATTGACATAGAGCTGATTTTTGTCGAGCAATTCACAAAGATGCTGTTTCTGTTCCTGTAGGCTTAATGTTTTAAAATCTTCAATATGTTGTTCCTGTTTTTGGATATCTACATTATAGTTCAGAAAAGACTTCGTTTTCATTTCCTCCCAAACCTGAAGAAGTGTTTCTTCATCTTTCGCTTCTTCTATTTTTTCAATAAAGGTTTGATTGTATTTTTTGAGCTCGAGGTAGATGAATGAGCCGCCGCCTTGCCAATTGACATCATCAGTTTTTGAAATGCCAGTTATATCACCATTGATTACATTCTTCATTCTGCTTGTTGACAAATCTATCTGGCTTTGCATTTGTTCAATACCTATATATTGTCTTCCTAGTTTATGTGAAGTAGCGATCGTTGATCCACTCCCTAAATGATAATCAAGTATAATGTCATTTGGATTACTGAATATCTGTATCAAAAACTTTAATAGTTCTTCAGGCTTTTTTCCATTTCTAAATTCTACTCCTCCTTGTTTTGAAACATTATTATATTCTTTTTCAAAATTATAAAAGTTAGGAAATTGTTTTTTTGTAATATCACTACTTGTAGGCATTCCTTGATAATATCCTCCATTCTTATTCCCTTTTGGGGCTGAATAAAAAAATCTATAATTCACTGCATCATCACCCATATCCGGAACTTTAAAAAGTGTTTCTGAAGGATATTCATTTAGTTTCTCTAAATGTTTAACAAAAAATCTTCCACTACTATTTTTTTCTCTTATCGAACCACGAATACTAATCTTTTTGAGCCCTTCTTTACTTGATGGTATTTGAGTAACTTTATATTGATATGGTAGATACACCTCCACATTTTTTGATCCACATTGAATTGTTTCAATTATAGCTTCTGGATCTATTTCTATTTGTAAATTATAATCATCAATAGTTTTCTGTTCTTCAATAAAAGGCATTTTTTTATTTTTATCATTTGAATAAATAAGAATATATTCAATAACATCATTAAATTCTTTATCTCCTGTTAATGCTCTATCTGGATGTCTAACCTGAATATTAAAGTCACACAAATGCTTTTCAAACAAATCATTCATAAGGACTTTTAAGTAAGCGTATTGATGGAAAGAACATTGAACTAAAAAAACTCCAGAGGAAGACATTAATCTTTTAGCAGATTCAATTCTATTTTTCATAAATGTCAACCATGTAGATTGATTAAATGAATCATTATAGCTAAAAGAATCATTTCCCGTATTATACGGCGGATCTATATAAATCAGTTTCACTTTTCCAGCAAACTCTTTTTTCAAAGAATGCAATGCCAAAAGATTATTTCCTTTGATAATAAGATTGTCAGTAATAGTTCCATTTTCATTTCGTTTGAATTGATCAAAAGAATGTTCGCCATCTTTATCAAACCGTTTAGCATTAGTTAATACTTTGGGATCCAGCAATTCTGTAATTTCATCCTGCGCCAGAACTTTATTGAAGAAAATTTCTTCTCTTTTATCTTCCTCACGGCTTTGGCCGCCCTCCAGAATACAGTCTTTGAATGGCCAGACCAATGATACTTCGTTGTGTTGTTTCAGATGCTTACCATCAATCGTTAATCCTACTTTATTTTTAAATTGAGTATAGCTGTCATTCAGGTAATTTTTCTGTTCAAGAAATTGAATGAAAAGGTTTTGGTTGAATACCCAGACCTCTTTTACTTGTATGAAAAATTTTTCTTTCAGATCTGCATCTTCCAAGAGTAATCCGATCAGTTCTTCATCGAAGTTTTGTGCTTTATTCAAGACAACCCATTTTTTTATTTCTCCGTTATCGGAAACGTAATTAGGTTCTTTTTTAATTTGATTTTCCAGGGTTTGGTAGAGTTTCATGATGTTAAGTTTTGTTTCGTCAAATCTACTCGAAGCTCAGAGCTTACAATTATGGGAAACCATAAATAAGCTAAAACTTCAATAGCCAATTTTGTTTCGCAGGTGAATCTTCAATTATACAGTAGACAGATGATCTGCATTGTATTGGAATTGTCAAGGTCTGTATAAACTGAAATTCTACAAGCGAAGTTCAAAAAGCATTTATAAAGCCGAACATTGAAATTCTTCGCTTCGGAATACCCATTGAAGAATGACAATAATATAAACTTTAGTCACAACTTTCTGCACTTACTCTAAAACTCTATCATCCTAAAACCCTCAAACACAAAATTCACTACCTTTGCAGCATGGAACTACAATCAATTTATCAAAAGCTGCAGATTCAGGATATGAATCAGATGCAGAAATCTACTTATAAAGCGTCTGAAAACAATACAGATATTGTTCTGCTCTCTCCTACTGGCTCGGGAAAAACTCTTGCTTTTTTATTTCCGGTTCTCAGAAATCTGAAAAAGGACGTTCAGGGTGTTCAGGCTTTAATATTAGTTCCTGCCAGAGAACTCGCATTACAGATTGAGCAGGTTTTCAAATCGATGGGAACAGATTTTAAAGTTTCCGTTTGCTATGGTGGACATGATAAAAAGATTGAAGTCAATAATTTAATTGAAGCTCCGGCTGTTTTAATCGGAACTCCGGGAAGAGTTACTTATCACGTTAGGAATGATAATTTGATCCGAAAACAATCAAGACATTGGTTCTGGATGAATTTGACAAGGCATTGGAACTAGGTTTCCATGATGATATGGAGTTTATCTGTAATTCTTTAAAAGGACTTTCTCAAAGAATTTTAACGTCTGCAACAGCAATGGATGAAATTCCTGCATTTACAGGCTTAAAAGATGAAAAAATCATCAGCTTCCTTAAAGAAAATGATATAAAACCGGATCTTCAGCTAAGAAAAGTAATGACGATTCCGGAAGAAAAACTGGATACATTATTCAATTTGGTTTGCAAAATCGGGAATAAAAGAACGCTGATCTTCTGTAATCACCGTGATGCAGTAGACCGTATTTCTGAGCTTCTTCACCAAATGGGTATCGACAGAGAAACCTTCCACGGTGGAATGGAACAGGATGAAAGAGAACGCGCGTTACTGAAATTCAGAAATGACTCTGCAAGAATCCTTATCACCACCGATCTTGCTGCTCGCGGACTGGATATTCCTGAAGTAGAATCTATTGTACATTATCAACTGCCTCCAAAAGAGGATGCTTTCATCCATAGAAACGGACGTACCGCCAGGATGAATGCCAAAGGATTTGTATACCTGATTATGAATGAGGATGATAACTTCCCCTTCATCAAGAATGATACTCCAGAAGAAAGTGTTGCCGGATTTACTAAAGTTCCTGAAAAAACACCTTACCAGACGATTTATATCAGTGCCGGAAAAAAAGATAAGGTAAATAAAGTGGATATTGTAGGTTATTTACTTAAAAAAGGAGAATTACAGAAAGAAGATGTGGGTGTTATTGAAGTAAAAGATACCACTTCTTATGTTGCCGTTTCCAGAAATAAAGTGAATGCTCTTTTACGAAAGCTTCAGAATGAAAAACTGAAAGGGAAAAAAGTGAAGATGGAGGTTGCTTATTAAAGAAATAGTTCAAGATTTTTCTTTAATAAATTGAATACTGTTAATCAAAAATATTTTAATTGCCACGAATGCACGAATAAGATTAGTACATTCGTGGCAAAATTTTATTTTATCCCTCTTACTCTCATCGGAAAAGTATATACCGATTTTGAAGCTGTGATAAATAAAACATCATTATTTTCTCCTCCGAATGTTACATTGGAAGTCCATTTTTCGGGAATGGTAATATGATAAATTTTCTTTCCTTCACGGTTAAAAACATGAACTCCGTCTCCGGTTAAGTAAAGGTTTCCATGTTTGTCCAGCGTCATTCCATCTGAACCCATCTCGCAAAAGAGCTTCTTCTCAGATAGCTTCCCTTCACCCAGGATATCATATACATAGGTTTTTCCTGCGTCAATGTCTGAAAGGTATAATTTTCTTAATTTTTCACTTCCTACAATTCCGTTAGGCTGAGTAAAGGTCTCTAGCTTAGCAATTTTACCTTCTTTATTTCTGTAATAAAGGCTTTTGTGAGGCAGTTCTTGTTTAAAGTCTATCCAATAATCCCTTTCATATAAAGGGTCGGTAAAATACATTCCTCCAAAAGTATCATTCCAGACATCATTAGGGCCGTTTAATCTTTTCCCTTCGAAATCTTTTAGCAATACCTCTACTTTTTTATTTTTTGAAATCTTCCAGATCTCTCCTTTATCGTCTGAACAGGTGATCAAAAAACCATCTTTATCAAAATGGGTTCCGTTGGCTCTTCCTGTTTTGTCTAAAAACTCTACAATCTGATTACTTTTCCAGTCCCAATAATAGATTTTATCATTAGGCTGATCCGTAAAATAGACATTTCCCTCCTTATCTGTTGAAGGCCCTTCTGTAAAGCTAAACTTATCCGAAATCCTTTCCGGTTTCACTCCCTCATAAAACATTTTACTACTATTTACTGATTGGCAGTTTACCAATGCGAAAACCAAACCAATCAGGCTTGCTTTACAGATATTCTTCATACTTCATTTTTAGATCTGCAATTTACGATATGCTTAATCGGTTTCAAAAATATTTTCTCATTTTGATAAATTATTCTTCAAAATACAGAATGTCCCAATTGTCCTATTTTTGAAGTAGATCATATTAGGAGCGAAAAGAGATTATTAAGAGCTTTGCAGTAGAGGAATCGATACCGTTTATCTATGTAAATTCAGCGGGATAAATAGGAGTTGATTCGGATGAAAAATATTACCAAAATACTTTTATAGCATACGATAATGAGCGCAGAGTCCAACAACATCAAATCCCTGGATATTGAAAATGAAGATTTTAGAAATTCGGTAGGAACAATGGATGAGACCGGAAAAAGAAAATGGATCTTCCCCAGAAAACCTAAAGGAAAATACACCAATTATAGGAACTATACCAGCTATGCTTTATTAGCTTTATTCTTCGGATTACCTTTTCTAAAAATTAATAATAATCCTTTCTTCCTATTTAATGTTATCGACAGGAAATTCTTTATCATAGGACAGCCATTTTACCTTCAGGACTTTTTTATCCTTGCCCTTGGAGCGGTTACCTCTGTTATTTTCGTGATGTTGTTCACTGTAGTTTTCGGAAGAATATTCTGCGGTTGGCTTTGTCCGCAAACTTTATTTATGGAAATGGTATTCCGTAAAATAGAATATTGGATTGAAGGTGATCGAAACAAACAAATGAAGCTGGACAGACAGGAATGGGATGCTGAAAAGATCAGAAAAAGAATTACGAAATGGTCTGTATTTATTTTGATTTCTATGATCATTTCTACCTTTATGTTCATGTATATTGTAGGCTATGAACAGGTATTCCAAATTATGATTGAGGGGCCTGCAGAACATCCATTAAAGTTTATCACAATGATCTTTTTCACGATGACTTTTTATTTTGTTTTTGCATGGCTTCGTGAGCAGGTATGTACACTGGTTTGCCCTTATGGCAGACTTCAAGGTGTGTTAATTGATAAGCAGACCATCAACGTATATTATGATTTTAAAAGAGGGGAAGGCCGCTCAAAATGGAGAAATAATGAAGATAGAAAAGCTGCCGGTAAAGGAGATTGTATAGATTGTAATCAATGCGTTGTGGTCTGCCCTACGGGAATTGATATCAGAAATGGTCAACAATTAGAGTGTGTCAACTGTACAGCATGTATTGATGCCTGTGATGAAGTAATGGATAAAGTAGGCTTGCCTAAAGGGCTTGTTCGATATGCAACGGAAGCAGAAATTGAAACCGGGAGCAATTTAAGTTTACTCCGAGAATGAAAGCTACCACAGTTATTCTGGCGTTATTAGTTGGGTTCCTTGGCTTTTTAATGTATGATCGTGGTTCTATGGAAGCTAAATTCATTAAACCTGCCGGTTCTACTTTCTTTATTAAAAATGGTAAAATTACCAACACTTTTATCTATACTCTTCTGAATAAATCGAATGAGAAAAAGACATTGACCATTAAAGTGATCACTCCTGACAATGCTGAAATTACCTATTTCGGCTCTGAAAAAATCATTCTGAAGGGAGACCAAATCTTAAAAGGAAATATCAATATCTCTTTCCCTGAAGATAAAATCAAGTTCTCTAAACAAAATATGGTCATTGGTGTTTTTGATGAAAATGGAAAACTCATTGATTCTTTTGAAACAACCTTTGAAGGGCCATTTAAGCTTGCATTATAACGAATAGAAATAATATTTTGTAATTGATATTTGATATTTTTAGAGAGGTGCGGTTCGGGTTCCAGAGTTTGAACATATATTTTAAATGTAATAACTGATAACCATCATCATAAACAATTTCAAACTTTGAACCTTGAACCTCAAACTTTAAACCCAATTAGGCCTTATATTTCCTCATAAACTGAGTAGGAGTCATTCCGGAGTTCTTTCGGAATACTCTTACAAAGTAGGAATATTCTTCATAGCCTAACGTGAAGGCAATTTCAACGAGGTTTTCATCAAGATACATCAGCATTCTTTTGGCTTCCAATATGACTCTTTCCGTGATGACTTCTGTAGCTGTTTTTTGAACTACCGCCTGCACAATTCTATTCAAATGTTTGGATGAAATTCCCAATAAGGATGCATAATAGGCAATGGATTTATGTTCTGTAAAATGCTGTTCAATAAGACTTTCAAAATCCTGATAATGTTTAAAATAAGAAAGTCCGGCAGAAGAGGTCAATGTATCAAAATCCTTTGAAAATAACCGAGTAGCATGAATGAAGATCTGGGACATCAATGATAAGATAAGTCCGTTTTTCATCAAATCTTTAGATTCGTGTTCTTTTCCCAATTCCTGAAATAAATGAATGCACTTCTCTAATTCTACGGTATCCAACTGCAATTTTCTAGGAAAAGAAACAGATCCGAAAAAAGGAAAATTTCGCAATTTCTGATTGACATAATGCATTTCATAAAATTCCTGAGAACAAAAGAAAATGTATCCTTCTATATCTTCTGAAAGCTCCCAGCTGTGAATTTGTCCGGGAGATAAAAAAAACAAACTTCCCTCTGAAACATCATAGCGCTGGAAATCTATTTCGTGTATACCACTTCCTTTCGTAAAAAGAACAGCAGCATAGAAATCATGTCTGTGTGGTTTTTCTATGTGCTGATGCCCCACAATCAAATGCTTTTTCATGGTATTAAAATAAAAATCCGAAGGATTCTTACCCTGAAAAAGATCAATATGAAGAACGGAAATAGAATTCATCCTATACAATGGATTAATAAATGGCTGATAAAAGTACTATAAATAAAGCCAAGCTACAAATTCAATACAAAAAAGGATCGACAATCGCCGATCCTTCTTATATAATTTACTGATGATTATTTTATAACCAGTTTACTGTTATATACTCCTTTTGAAGAGCTTATGCTGATGACATATACTCCCTTAGGTACATTAACACTCAATTCTTGAGTATTATTTCCTTGGCTTTGATATGCTGATGAATAGATCAGTCTTCCGCTTGAATCAAATAAAGTGACTTTTACTTCTCCTTTTATATTCTGAGACTTGATAAAGAAATTACCATCACTCGGGTTAGGATATACTTTAATATCATCTGCTAATGGAGAGGATGCTTCTTTGGTCGAAAGACTTTGGGTTTCCTGGGTACATACTTCTAGTGACCATCCGGTAATACTTCCTGCGCTTCCCAGATAATTATCTGATGCAAAAAGCTTCCATTCACCTTGAGCCTTGTGCCCTTTAAATAGAGCCAAAGATTCAAACGATTTGGTTTCTCCCTGAACCGGAGAAGCACAAGCAACCGCACTGCCCGCATCACTGAATGAAGCTGTAATTCCTGAGGAGTTATTACATTGGCGATTCCAAACAAGCGCTGAAGAGCCTATAGGACTTTCAATTCCAATAGATACATGTCTCACATTCGGATGGGTAACTGTTGGAGTAACCTTAATTTTAGTAATCGTTCCTGTATTGTTTACCATTAATGGAATACTTACTTTAGGAGAAGATATTGGGTTTCCACCTACTCCACCAGGGCCATCAATAATCGCCACCGGATCACCGTTATACGTATAAGTATTACAGTTCTCTCCTATCACCGAATAATCGATTACAAAACTTGGGCTCACTGCATAATAAACATTATCAATGGCTTCCACCATAATAAAAGCATTGGCAGAGATAGAACCTGTAGGAATTGTTACCTGTTCATTACCATCATTAGGAGTATTAGCAGCAATTATGGTAAATGTTTTCCCTCCGTCTTTAGATAATTTAATGTTAACATTTGCCGTATTAATCGGAGCTTGGTTGGTATTGGCAACATCCCAGGTTACATTGAAGGCATTCCCGGAACTTAATGACTGTCCGAATGCAGGCGCTGTTATCTGAAACGGCCCAGCCGATGCATTTACCGTTACCATCATCTCATCTTTGCCAGTCTGTGGATCATTAACACTATTATTCCTTGCTGTTAAGGTGAAATTAAGATTTCTTGCCACGCTTGAAACAGATTCCCAACGCGTGGTTAGCACTCCGGCTAGCACTTTATTAAAATCAGGAAAATATCTGATGGGTTCGTTAATGGGTGATAAAGATCTAAAGTTCGGCCCGGCAGGTTTTGTAAGATAGGCAATAGAGTTTGCTCCCACCACCGTACTTCCGGCAGCATCCATCTGTTCCCATGTATAAGTATATGATGAATTATTTGCATCAGATGTTGTTCCTTTCAGAACAAAAGCGGTAGATTTTGGAATGGTATAATCTGCTCCGGCGTTAATTGCAGGAGCTGATGTGGCAAAAGGGGTATTTACACCACAAGTAACCCCGTTTATTGTGTTCTTAATCTCCGTTACATTAAAAGTGTGGTAATAATCATTGGAATTAAACTGGACATCTGTATTGCCTCCTGTAATTCCTGTATACGCCATAATGGTTGTCCCACTTCCAGGCTCTACTTCCGAGGTGTCTGATCCATCTAAATAAGAAGAAAATGTATGATTAGCTCCTAATTGATGCCCCATTTCATGAGCTACATAATCGATATCAAAAGTATCACCCTCCGGAAAATTACACGATGTATATCCTGCAGCTTTATAAGTACCACATATTACACCTAATCCGGCAACGCCATTGGCTCCTCTTTTATCAAATAAATGTCCCATATCATAATCTTCAGCATTAATGCGTGTAGATATCGCATAATATGCTCCTATATGATCATAATCATTTGTATCGTCTGCATCTGACTCATCAAACGGATCGGTAGCAGGATCCAAAAACACGACCAAATCGTTATTAGCAATCAGATTAAAATGGAGTGATAGATCTTTTTCAAAAACGGCGTTCATTCTTGTAAGACTGGCATTCATTGCAGCCAATACTACTCCTTTTTTCTCTGCCTCTGTAGCATTTGCAGGAGTTCCTGCAGCATTCAAATGATACTGAGCATATTCTCCCGTACAGGTTATGGCAAGTCTGAAAACATTAAATCCTGCCGTTTTTTTATTCGCTACGCTATTTTTTTTTTCGATAGCTGTTTTTTTTATCCCTTCATCCATCGTAGAACATTCAAAAGGTTCCTTCTCCTGCCCTCTTCTGGCATTGGAATCAAAAACAGCATATACTTTTCTGTCTTCTGAATAAGGTTCAATAAATTCTGTTATTCCGGAACGGGTGATCATAGAGGAAAAACCAACCGGAGACATACTGAACCTCAGATATACGGAAGGATCTTCCAGTGCAGTTCCTACATAAGATTTAATGTCTGGGTATTTTTTCTGTAATTCCGGTGCCATATTAGAATATTCCCAAACCTGGAATTTTTCTAGTCCACCTTTAGCCGTAGGAAGAGAAATAACGGTTCCTTTTGGGCTTGAAAAGCGGGCAGGTGCATTTTTCAAAAGCTGCCTGAGCTGATCTGTATTCAGGGAATACAATCCGGAATATTCAAGTTTTTCCTGTGATTTTTTTACTTTTTGAGCCCTAAGCTCGGTTCTTGTCCACTGTGAAAATCCAAAGAAAGGAATCATCAGTGCGAAAATTAAGAAATAATGTTTCATATCATTGTAGGGTTTTGTGTTTCACTAAATTATAAAAAAAATCAACTGTATTTTATATTTTTTCACAACATCATGATTTTTTTTCTCATTTTTAAAAATTTAATGATATAGTGGTACTTTGCAAGATATATTTGGATGAAACTTTAAAAAATTTTTATCTTTGAAGTTTAGGAGCTGTAAAATGAAAATAAACTTACCTGATAAACTGTATTATTCTATAGGAGAAGTCGCTAAGGCATTCGATGTAAACACTTCATTAATACGCTATTGGGAACAGGAATTTCCTATCATCAAGCCTAAAAAGAATAAAAAAGGAAACCGTTACTTCACTCCTGAAGATATCAAGAATTTACAGATGATCTATCATTTGGTAAAAGAAAAAGGATATACATTAGATGGAGCGCGTGTTGCTTTAACTACCAATAGTAAAATTTCTGAAACAATCACCATTATCGACCGTCTTGAATTTGTAAAAGCTGAGCTTTTAAAGCTGAAAGAATCATTGGGTGATCAAGATTCAGAATAATTCTTCAATTTTCCTTTAAATAATCCTTCATTAAAGGACATAAAATCTTATTTTTTAAGAGATTAAGACTTTTTATGTTTTAAAATCAACCATTCAAGCCTTCCCTATTGCCATGTATGGTTTTTATCAATATGTTTATACACATGATGAGAAAAAACTATTACCAAAAACTGGCTTTTATGGTCACCTTACTGGCTATACTATTAGCTTTCCAGAAATATACCAGCAAGGATAAAGAGCCTTTTCCTGAGGTGAAGTTTATTGCTGCTCCTTCCGCTTCTGCAAATTTATCAGATTTTGATCCGAATATTTTAAATCAAGAGCAATGGCAAAAACTTGGCTTTTCAGAAAAACAAGTCTCTACTATCCTTAAGTATAAAGATATCGTAGGAGGAACTTTCACTTCAAAGGAGCAACTGAAAAAATGCTATGCCATTTCCAATGAAAAGTTTGAAGAATTGAACTCTTTCATATTGCTTCCTGAAACCTCTGAAAAGAATATTTCTAAAGCTTTCCCCGGATTTGCAAAAAAAGAGGTTACGGTTACTAGAAAATTCAATCCTGATCTCTTAACTGTTCAGGAATGGAACAAAATGGGATTCAGTGAGCGACAGACAGAAGCTATTATAAAGTATAAAAACTACTTGGGCGGAAGCTTTATCAGTAAAGAGAAATTCAAAGAATGCTTTATTATTTCTCCCGAAAATTACAATAAACTGGAGCCTTATTTACTTTTACCTGCAAAAACTCCTGAGAATTTTAAAGCTTTCGGAGCTCAATATCCGGAAAAACCTAAGATACGATATCATCCTTTTGATCCTAATCACCTCGATGTTGATGGGTGGAAAACACTAGGCTTCACGGAAAAGCAAGCCCATATCATTGTCAGTTACCGGGATAGAAATCTACATGGCAGTTTTAAAAACCTTGATGATATCCAAAAGTGCTTTGTTATTTCTCCAGAGAAATTCCAAGAAATGAAACCATTTATTAAACTTACCTCTGAAACGATCATAAAGAAAGAGGAAATTAAGCAGGAAAAAACAGATTTTTCAAAAACAGATCTGAATGCCATTGCATTCAAACAACTTATAGAATTTGGTCTTGATGAAAAAAGTGCCGGCTCTATCATTGGTTTTAGAAAAAAACTGAGAGGTTTTGTCAATAAACAGCAGATCTTAGACACTTATAACATTGACAAATAATTAGTTCAGAAATTAATTTCGATTGCTCCATTGGACGCATCTGATGTCCCTAAATATACTTTAGCAGATGCTCCCGAAGAATGGCTGAAAGATCATCCTTATTTCAAATATTCTGCAGATAAAATTATATTCTACCGAATCACCTATCCCGATGATAAAAAGATCCTTAAGTTTTTAAAATTAAAACCTGAATATGAAGAAAAAATGAAATTATATTTAAAATAATCACCTCAATAATACAAAACGATCCAAAATAGTACTTGCTATTTTGGATCGTTTCTATTCTTAAGTATGCCTTTAAATTTTTAGTGATGCATATAGCTGCTAGGGCCGTTGGTTCCTTCAATGGATTCAGGAAGTATTCCATATTTGGAACGTAAATTAACTGTTCCCAGGGTCTTTCCGGTCTGGATTTCAATGACGCTAATCGTTCCGGAATTTAAATTAGGAATATCCAGCAGGTTATTTGTACTGCCACAACTTCCTTTCCTTTTTTGGTTTTAAAGAAAACCATATGATGTGCTCCTTTATCAGCAGTAAGGGTCTTTAAAAGTTTTAATTGTGGAAGATTACTTATGTCAAAGACTAAAACTTTTCCCGGATCGGCAAAACTTACATAGAGTCTGTTGTTATCATCAATGTACATTTCTAAAGTCCAGCCCAGTCCTTGTGTGCTTCCATCAAATATTTTAGTAAAAGCATCATATTTCTTGGTTGTAGCATTGTATGGAGCAATCCAGATATCTCCGCCAAGCATTGTTGTGGCAAGTGCATACTGTGGAAATTTTCCACGAAGCAATAAAACTTCAACAGGGCTTGATAAGTCTGTTGGGGAGTCTGCCACCTGATAGGTTTCTTTTATTTGATAAGTATTGAGATCTAATAAGGTACAGGTATTCCCAAAACCACTGGTAAGATCCGGATGAATAGTAGAGGTAACCATCATCAGTCCTTTCTCTTCATTAATAGAGATACCATGTGGATACATAATAAATTTATTAGGATTGTCCTGAATAGAGGCTTTAATGGTTTTGATAAGCTGATTATTATTGGCATTAAAAACTCCTACACTGCCATCTTTCAATCCTCCTGCTCCCCCCATAAAAGTCATAAAGAATCTCCCGTCATTGGTAAAGAATATATTTTCACCTACTGTATTTTCACCTGTGTCAATAGGTGTTGCACTTACTAGTTTTGGTTGCCCAATTTGATCTTTTTCAGTTTTTACCTGATAGAGATAACTACCTCCTAAAGCTGTTGTATACAATTTGTTGGCACTCTGGTTATAATAAAGGTGATGAGGCAGGACACCAACACCTAGTTCAAGCTTACTGCTAATATTTCCAAAATCCGGGGCTTCAGGATCGAGTTCTATTACTGCTATTCCATCTGGTTGTCCTGTTAAGCTTCTATAGTCAATATAAAAAGCAGTATCGTGTGGAATTTCTGAATGATTGTCGTTTTGACAATTAGAAGTGATCATCAGAATAATGATCAGCAAGGGAACTTTGTTAAATTTTAATTTCATGATTTTCAGTTATTTAGTTATTTTAATGATAAATATAACACAATTCCAATAACAAACTGAAAATATTACACCATTTAGTGATTATATTTGAATAATAATCTCACAAACCCGCTCCAATCCTTATTTTTTCACAAAGAATAAGTCAATTACCAACAGATCATAAAAAAAGTAGGAAAATATTTCCTACTTATCATATATAGCTTTAATTCTATAATAATCTTAATCAATAGTTTTGCTTGAGTCTGTGAGCAAAGTATTTAATGCATTCAGCTCATCCTCGGTTAAATCTCTCCATTTTCCAATGGGAAGATCCAGTTTGATATTCATGATACGAATTCTTTTCAGCTTTTTTACTTCATATCCTAAATATTCACACATTCTACGGATCTGCCTATTCAATCCCTGAGTAAGAATAATTCTGAAATTCATATCATCAATCTTCTCTACCTCACATTTCTTAGTCACTGTATCTAAGATAGGAACTCCATTTCTCATTTTTTGAAGAAATGTTGGCGTTACCGGTTTGTCTACCCGTACCAGATATTCTTTTTCGTGGTTATTTCTTGCCCGAAGGATTTTATTTACGATATCACCATCACTGGTTAAAAGAATAAGTCCTTCACTGGGCTTATCCAATCTTCCGATTGGGAAAATTCTTTTAGGATGGTTGATATAATCTACAATATTATTCTGCTCACGCTTGGTATCTGTAGTACATACGATTCCTACCGGTTTGTTGAAAGCGATATAAACAGGTTTGTCCTGCGGTTCTCTGATAGGCTTTCCATCTACCTCTACCAAATCTTCATCAGAAACCTTGGTTCCCATTTCAGGCACCTGCCCATTAATCTTTATTCTACCTTCTTCCAACAGCTTATCTGCTGCTCTTCTTGAGCAATAGCCTACTTCTGATAAATATTTATTGATACGTGTCTTTTCCATGAGTTTCTACCGTAACGGGTATAATTTTATTCGCCTTGAAATCTGAAGTCATTATTCAAAAACTGGTCTGTAGCATCTTCAATTTTATACTCTCCGATTTTTGTTCTTCTCAATTGTGTTAAATAAGCACCTACTCCTAATTCCTGCCCGATATCATGAGCAAGACTTCTGATATAAGTTCCTTTTGAGCATCCAACTGTAAAGCTTATCAAAGGAAAATCAATTTTAATATCGTTGAGATAATGAATCGTAGTTTTTCTGGATTTCATTTCCACTTCTTCTCCTGCCCTTGCCAGATTATAGGCTCTTTCGCCATCAATCTTTATTGCAGAATACACAGGTGGTTTCTGTTCAATTTCACCCACAAATTTTTCCAACGCTTCTTTTACCTGCTCTTCTGTGATATGAGTAATATCCTGATGAAGAATTTCCGGTTTTTCAGTGTCATAAGACTCTGTTTGTACTCCTATTTTAATTTCTGTCCAGTATTCTTTAGGGGCATCCTGGATTTCAGGAATCTTTTTGGTGAATTTTCCGCAACACACAATCAGAAGTCCTGTAGCTCTTGGATCCAGGGTTCCGGCATGTCCGATTTTAAATTTTTTAGGAAGATCAAACTCCCTTTTAAGTTTATATTTCATTTTATTGACAGCCTGGAAGGAAGTCCAATCCAAAGGTTTGTCTAATAAAAAAATGTGTCCTGATTGTAGATCTTCTGCAGTCATGAATGAGTATAAAAGAGGAATTTCTTATTTAAAGAAATAAAAATAAATTAACAAAGCGACCCCCACAAAGATACGGTACCATCCCCAAGGCTTGAAACCATACTTATTAAGCACTCCAATGAATGCCTTGATCGCAATAAGTGCTACGATAAATGCCACCACATTTCCAATAATGAAAATCATAATGTGATCCTGAGATGCCATGATCATTTCATATCCTTTCTGTGGATTGGGAGTTTCTTTCCCCCAAGTTTTCACAAAAACAGAATATACGGTTACTGCCAGCATCGTAGGTACCGCCAGGAAGAAAGAAAATTCGGCAGCTGCTTTTCTGGTAAGCCCTTGTGCCATTCCACCAATAATGGATGCTGCACTACGACTGGTTCCCGGCATCATTGCCAAACACTGCCAAAATCCTATGGTCACTGCTTTCTTTATTGTAATTCCTTTCTCATCATCAATGGTAGGATTTTTAAACCATTGATCTGCAAATAGCAAAACAACACCTCCTAATACCAATACTGAAGAAATGGCAATCTGATTTCCCAAAACAGCTTCAATCTTATCATCAAACAAATATCCTAAGACCAATGCAGGAACTACTGCAAAAGCCAGCTTAAAATAAAATTGGATATTATTCAGATCGAAAAACTTTTTCCAATAAGCTACAACAACCGATAAAATTGCTCCAAACTGAATAGAAACCTGAAACATTTTTAAAAACTCGTCATCAGGCATTCCCAGTAGATTAGCAGTGAATCCCATGTGCGCAGTAGATGAAATAGGAAGATATTCCGTTAATCCTTCTACAATGGCAATAATAATTGCTTTAATTAAATCCATATTCTTTTACCAAAATTAAAAGATTAAGAGATTGAGATATTTAAAGTACAGGACTCTAAATGTCTTAATCTCTTAATCTCTAAATATAAATTTTTATTTATTTTCTTTTTAAAATAGCGTAGACTTCTATCACAAAACCTATCACAACAAATAATGGAGCGATTCGGATTCTTCTGATAGAAAAGACATCGTCATTCCATGAGTTAGGGTCAAATTTACCATCTACAGTATTAGCATCAGCTCCCATCATCAAAAGAAATCCAACCACAATAAATGCCAGCCCGATCAGCATCCATTTAAAGTTCTGCTGTCCAAAATAGAAAGTGTTTTCTTGTGGCGCATCTGCTTCGCTTCCAAAGCTTGAAGCAGATAATTTATTTGTTTTTTTGCTCATTGTTAAGAGTAATATAAATCGTCAACGTTTGATTTTAAGAATCTCCATGTAGCGAAAATAGTACTTAAGACAGAAATAAAAACTCCTACCCCTAATACTAAAACTACCAACCAGAAATACTGATTATTGTCCTGTACGAAAGCTGATCCGATCTGGTTTGTGAAATAATACCAAACCCCGCCTAAAGCAATAAGACCAATGAAAGAACCAATAGCTCCCAAAACAATGGCTTCTATAATAAAAGGTTTAAGAATAAATCGTCTCTTCGCTCCTACCAGCTGCATGGTTTTAATAATAAACCTCTTAGAGAAAATTTTCAGACGGATAGAGTTGTTGATCAACACTACAGCTAATACTAAGAACAACAGTGAAAATCCAAAAATCCATTTTAAAATTCTGCTCAGATTATTGTAAACATCTACCATCAAAGTACTGTCATTCTTCACATCAATGATGCCCGGAACGGATTTGATTACCTTGATTGCTTCATCAATTTTTGCAGGATCTACATATTCAGGTTTTAAAGCTACCTCGATAGACGATGGAAAGATATTTTCTTCAAATAATGCATCACTATCAATACCCATACTTTTTTTAGCTTCCTTAGCGGCCATGCTTCTGGAAATATAGGTTGCTTTTTTTACAGGAGCTAACGTCTGTACCTTTTTAAAAGTTTCTTCCTCTAGTTTTGCAATTTTTATAGAGTCTTTCGCATCATAGTTTTCATCAAAGTAAGCGTTCACCACCAATTGTTCTTTGATATAGTCAGAATACTTCTGGGCATTAATTAAAATAAGCCCCATTAATCCCAACAAAAATAACACTAAGGCAATACTTATCACTACTGTAATATTGCTGGACCGAAGCCTTTTCTTATTAAACTCATCTACAGATTTAGCCATTAATATTAAAATTTTTGGCTAAAATAGAAAAAATCTTCCGAAATTTGGGAACGAAAAAGAGAAAATCACTGTTAATAAAATCATAAAAAACATTGAGTGTAAAAGCAAAAAAGCATCTTGGTCAACACTTTTTGACGGATGAAAACATCGCAAGAAAAATCGTAGAAGGTCTTAGTTTTGAGAACTATAATAACATTATGGAAGTAGGCCCCGGAATGGGAGTTCTTACCAAATATCTTCTGGAAAAAGATCACAACATTTACCTTGCAGAAATCGACACGGAGTCTATAGAATATCTGAAAAACAATTATTCGAAGGTTACAGAAGATACTTTTGTAGGTGATTTCCTGAAACAGGACTTTAATTTTATCAAAGATGAGCAAATTGCTATTATAGGGAATTTCCCATATAATATTTCCTCACAGATATTATTCAAGATCATTGATCACTACAAAATGATCCCTGAAATGGTGGGAATGTTCCAAAAAGAAGTCGCTGAAAGAACGGCTGCTGTTCCTAGAACTAAGGATTATGGTATTCTTTCGGTTCTTATTCAGGCTTATTATGATGTATCGTATATGTTTACGGTACATGAGAATGTATTTAATCCACCACCAAAAGTAAAGTCTGGTGTAATCCGTCTTACAAGAAATCCTAAAGAAGGTTTAGCGGGTAATGAAGTTCTTTTTAAACAGATTGTGAAAACAGGCTTCAACCAAAGAAGAAAGAAACTTTCCAATGCATTAAAAACCCTTATTATTCCTGAAGCTTTAAAAGGTCATGAATTTTTAGATAAAAGAGCGGAACAACTCAGCGTAACTGATTTCATCCACTTTGCCAATCTTTGGAAAGAAAACCAATAGAATATCTAACAAAAGCTCTTTTGATAAGGAGCTTTTTTATGATACTGATATAAAAAGAAAGCCTTTCTCATCGAAAGGCTTTACTTTATTTTATATTATTCTCTGTTCTTCAAAATGATCCAACCAGACCAGCTCATTTGAGCTTTAGATTTTGGATAATCATAGGTAAACTTATACCAGTAAGTTGCTGAAGGTAACCTCTTACCTAATATAGTTCCGTCCCAACTTGGAGTTTCTTTGGTAAACCTGAACATTTCTACTCCATATCTATCATAGATTGAGCCTTTAAAGTTTTTAAACTGACCTAAAGATTTCAGATCCAATACATCATTAATTCCATCATTATTAGGAGTAATCACATTGCTGATCTGTAGGGTAAAGAAATCAAAAGTTCCTATACAGTGAGTTCCTACTCTTCTCAACAAAATGGTATAATTAGTATTGTCTAAAAGTCCGGAAAAGATGTTGGAGTCCTGCCATGTAATTCCGTTATCAATAGAATATTCCAGAGTGCTTGGAGTATTATTCATTGGTGGATTTTCTGCAGCAATCGTCAAGGTCTTTTTAGAGGTTTCATAGTTGAGTCCGATTACATAAGGAAGTCCCGCTCCTCTCACTTCAGCTGAGAATATTTTTTTACAATATCCATTATCAATTTCAACGGTATAAATCCCCCATTTTTCTACATCAATTTTTTGTGTAGTGGCTCCTGTACTCCACTTATATTTATATTTAGGCCCTGCTCCTGCATCAAGGGTAACACGATCTCCATCACACATTTCAACATCAGTTAATGGGCTTTTAATTTCAGGAACAACTTCAATTCTTATGGTTGCAGGATTTAAAGATTTACACCCTTTTTCTCCTATTGCATATACATTAAACACTGTGGTCTTATATAAAGTAACCGTCTGTATATTGCCTGTTCCTGGGAAGTTATCCCAAAGATAAGTATTTCCACCCTCACCGGTAAGCGTTACTGTTTCTCCCGGACATATTTGTATACTGGATGCTTTTACTTTAGCAACAGGAGTTTCTTCTTTTAATAATTTCAGTTCAATCAATCTACTACAGAAACCTCCATTTGAAACCACCACATATAATATTTGGCCATCTGTACCATTGTAGTTCAGAATATTTTGGATATAATTATTATTCTCAGCAACGGCATCTGTCTGTTTTTCATAAAATTTAAATATTGCTCCCGGTGTTGTACTAATGGTTGGTTTAATAGTACTCAAATCAAAAGTCGTAATATCTGGCGTACTACATAACAACAATGTAGCATCATTTGCCTGTGGCGTGGTTCCCCCGTGAATTTCTATTGAAGCTTTACCAGGACATGGATTTCCAGGAACACTTACTTCAATAGTATAAGTTCCAGGTTGAGTAGCGGTAACAGTGTTAGTTGCAGCGTTAGGAATCAAGGTTCCGTTATAATACCATTGGTATAATAAATTGGGATCATTTACGGAAGCTGTAAGCACCTGAGGGACATTATCACAAACATTAATATCACTCGGCAATTTGTTCCGCCAGGCCCTAACAAGTCTACCCCGATATTAAAAGAACCACCTTCTAAAAATACTGCAGAGTCATAACTATGGTCAAGATAATCTGCGATAACCATTTTAAAATGATATTGCTGTCCTGCCATTACATCTGCTATAGCTGTAAGCGGTATTGTTCTTCCGTTAAAATTCGTCTCAATATTGGCTGTATTATATCCGCCAAAATATTGTTCGTTCACAGCTCCACAAGTCGTTCCGATTGCTGGGTGAATATTGGTGATACTTACCGGACCGGCTCCTCCTGGCAATATAGCCATGTTGGTGTAAGGTCCACCTGCTGTAGGCTTTAATAATATAACAAATGCATCCGCATATTTACAAGGAAAAGTACCTGTATATTCTTCCGATGCAATTAAATAGTTAAATTTAATTTGAGAAGTTGTAGGTACAAAGTCAAATTCTAAAAGTACCGCATCATTTAAGTCACTTGCAGGAACGCCAATAACTTGTGCCAGATCAGAATCTGTTCCACCGCCATTGGTATCACTATTACTAGATTCAAAAGTATTACCAGCCTTTCTTGCATACCCTGTAGAAAGTATAATCCCATCTTTAAAAGGAAAGTTCGTATTTGCCTTATGAAAATACCCCCATGCTCTGTTTGCATCTCCCGGGGCATGATTAGGAGTAATCTTTACGTTCGTTACATTCGGAGTGATACAAGTATTGGTTCCGGATGAGATCAACACATCCTTCACCAGTTTTTCTATAGTAAACGCTGATTCCGGATAGGCAGGAGCATTCACATCGATAAAAGCGCCTGCCTTTTTAGATTGAGCAGTCGCTTGCTTCTTTAGCAATTGTCTGGGTTGTTGATTTTGAGAAAATAAAGAATTTGAAACAAATAAAAAAAACAAACAAATCGGTAGGTATCTTATCATAATATTCTTGTTTCAACAAATTTAATTTTTTTTTAAATATCTCATACACATATTTGCATTTTTTATAAAAAAACAATAGAATTTCAACCAACAAAACAAGACTATAAGCAATAACACTCATTTTAACAAAATGATAATACAAATTGAAAAAACAATTTATAAAATTCACCAACATTCGAAAAATATTTTAAAATACAAACAACGTTTCGCTCTAGTAAACAAACAAACCCCTCGATAATGAGGGGTTTGTTTGTTTATATTACATTTTTTGCAATAATTTTAATTTCTATTTTTCAACAATATCCAACCGGAACGTTGCTCTAATTTTTTATTTGCAGGATTTTCCCATTGAACTCTATACCAATAAGTACCTGTAGGCAAGTTGATTCCTTTTAGAGATCCTTTCCATATCACATCTCCTTTACTTGCCTTGAAAACCTCAGCTCCATATCTATCAAAAATGGATGCCGCAAAATCTTTATATCCGCTTATCCCTGTAAAGTCTATGGTATCATTTATTCCATCCATATTCGGAGTAATGGCATTACTCAATACGAATGTAAAATAATCTATTGAGTTTCCACATTTTGCATCCTTCACTCGCACCCTCAAATGATACATCGTATTATTTAAGACTCCAGTAAATACATTTGAAGATTGCCAGGTTAATCCGTTATCTATAGAATATTCCAAACGCCTCCGGTCGGGTTACTTGCCGTAAGGGTGAGCGTCTGTGTGGTCTTATCATGAACAACATTTACTATTTCAGGCAATTCAGGATTAATAAGCTGTGCTGTAAAGACTTTAGAACAAACTCCATTACTGATTGTTACAGAATAAGTTCCGGCAATTTTTGTAGTAATAGTCTGCGTAGTAGCTCCTGTACTCCACAGATAAGTATAATTAGGCCCAGCTCCGGCATCCAGAGTACCATTATCTCCCGCACAGACATATACATTTTCTAATGTGGAAACAATAGCAGGCACTACTTCAATTTTTATCTTAGCTGGATTAATAGAGCTACATCCATTTCCTCCTAATGCAAATACAGAATATTCTGTAGTAACTGTAGGAATAACAACTTGTGTGTCTCCATTTCCGGTAAGGCCTACCCAATTATAAGTAATTCCCCCTGTTGCAGTAAGAGTAACAGATTCACCGGCACATATTTTCACTTTGTTTGCAGATACCCCAGCAATCGGAGGTCCTACCAGAACCGTAACATTTACAGGTGTAGAGGCACATCCATTAGCACCTATCGCTGTTACCGTATATACTGTTGTAGAGGTAGGCGACACGGTTTGAGTATTTCCGGTACCCGTAAGACCATTCCCCCAAGTATAGGTAACTCCACCAGAAGCCGCTAAAGTCACCGATTCTCCTTCGCAGATACGAGGCTGTGATGAAACAAGTGCTGCCACCGGCGCTACTTTATCCTGGGTTACTGTTACTGTTGAATTATATGAACAAGACAAGCTTCCAGGCTGGAATACATTGGAAACAGTTAATGTATATGTACCTCCTGCACTTACCACCGGAGTAAGGGTAGTTCCCCCTGATACAATAGCTCCCCCAACTGTAGTCCAGACAATAGTAGAGCCTGGTGGTATCACAGAAGCTGATGCATTAAGTGTTATTTGAGGTGTTGTACAGGTAATAGTCTGTGGCGTTGCTATCGTCAAGGTTATCTCTGCGGTTCTCAATAATTGCAGAGTAACCACATAGCTACACCCTCCATTGCTAACTCTTACAAATATTGTCTGATTTGCTGAAGTAGGTGAATATGTTGTAGGAGCCACAATAAAATTACCATTCCCCAAATCGGCATCTGTCTGATTTACATAATAAGTAAATGTCACGCCCGCAGCGGTCGTAATCTGGCTTTCTGATTCTTTAAGATTATACGTTAATCCCGGCTGATAGCATTTATGTAGGATTGCATTTTGTACTGTAAATGGTTCAGATACTTCAATGGTGATTGTTGCAGGAGTAGCAGAAGCACATCCATTAGCACCAATAGCAGTTACACTGTATGTTGTAGTCACTGTAGGTGATACAGTCTGAGTATTTCCATTTCCAGGGAGGCCGCCACCCCAATTATAAGTTGCTCCTCCTGAAGCGGTCAATGTTATAGATTCTCCTTTACAGATCTTTAATTTAGGAGCTGTAAGTGATGGATTGGGTGGTGCACTGTTTCCTGTTACCGTTACTGTTGCTGTCGCTGTACAATTGATATTTCCAGGTTGATATGTTTGTGATATGGTTAGCGTATAGGTTCCCGGTGCATTGATTACAGGATTTAGAGTAGTTCCTCCAGAAACAATATTCCCTCCTGTAGTAGTCCAGTTAAATGTAGCTCCGGTAGGATAGACTGAAGCTGAAGCATCTAATGTAATCTGAGAATTGGCACAAGTCAGTACCTGAGGAGGAACAATAGATCCTGTCATCTGTGGAGCCTTAACGAGATTTAACTCAGCTACCTTAGCACAGAAACCAGTTCTCACTCTCACATATACAGTTCCACCCGCGCTTTGATATGCTGCAGGAGTAGGAATTGTATTGTTATTCCCTGCATTAGCATCTGCCATTGCTGCATAATAAGTAAAGACGGCTCCTGGCGTTGTACTAATTGCAGGCTGTGCTGTAGGCAAATTAAAGGTAGCATTTCCTGCCGTATAACAGGCCGTTAATGTAGCGTTTGTACTGTAGGGGAAGTTCCTCCCACAACAGTAATGCTTGCTTCTCCCGGACAAGAGCTTCCCTGTACATAAACTTTAACGGTATAGAGTCCAGGTTGTGTTGCTGTATAACTAGCACCGGTAGCTCCCGGAATAGGATTATTATTTAAAAACCATGCATAGGTTACGTTAGGTTCCTGAACAGAAGCTGTAAAAGTCTGTGGTGTATTATCACACATATTTACAGAGCTTGGAAGCTGTACACCTCCTGGCCCCAAAATACTCACTCCTATATCAAATGAGCCTGCATCTAAAAACACGGCAGAATCATAATTAGCATCCTGAAAATCAGCTAATACCATTTTAAAATGATATTTTTGCCCCGGTACAACGGTAGCTTTTGCCGTTAAAGGAATAGTACGGCCATCAAAATTTGTCTCAATTTTAGGATTACTATTGGTACCTCCGTAATAAGTGACATTTTTAGGCCCGCAGTTTGGATACGCTGGATGAATATTTGTTACACTTACAGGCCCAGCACCTCCTGGAAGTACCGCCATATTGGTATAAGTGGGATCACCTACTTTTTTCAGCAATAAAGCAAAACCATCTGTAATATTACAGGGAAAATTATCTTGATATTCTTTTGACGCAAACAGGTATTTAAAGGTAACTTGAGAAGAAACTGCAACAAAATCGAATTCTATATAGGTAGCATTAGTCAGCTTGTCTCCAGGAATCCCCAAAGCCAAGGCAAGATCTGCATCTCCTGTCGTTCCCAAATCATCATTAAGATCGCCTATAGCATAATTTCCTGCATTTTTCGCAAATCCGGTGGAAAGAATAATTCCTTTGTTGAATGGAAAATTCGTAGTTGCTTTATTGAAGTATCCCCAGCTTCGATTTTGATTTGTTGGAGGTAGATTGGGATACACCACTACATTGCTTACATTATTACTGGCACATCCGCCTCCTGATATGAGAACATCTTTTATTAACTGAGTAATGCTGTATGAAGACTCAGGATAATTGGAAGTATTTACATCTATAAAAGCTCCGGCTTTTTTTGCTGCTATACCATTATTTTTTGAGGGTAATTCTTTTTTTACCACCCTGTTCTGAGCAAAAATAAAGCTTCCTATAAAAGCGAAAAATAACACTAAAAATAAACTTCCTTTCCTCCTATTTAACATTTTATATTATTTTAAACAAAAATACTATTTTTTTTGATTGAAATTCAGTTTAACACAATTTACATTGCTACTAATTCAAATTTATTTATCGTAGAATATCAACTTTATTTATTTCAATATCATAAAAAAAGACTGACAAAATAGTCAGTCTTTCAATTATTATTTTAAATTATTCTATATTCTTAAGCAGGATCCAACCTGTTTTTACAGTAAGCAATTTACTTGCGGGATCTTCAAAGGTAACCTGATACCAATACGATGCAGAAGGTAATCGTTTCCTTGGAAGTAACCGTCCCAATAAGGTCTGATTCTTTCAGCTTTAAACACTTCTTTTCCGTAGCGATCGAAAACCCTGCCACTGAAGTCTTTATATGCCATTATTCCTCGGAAATCAATAAAATCATTGATGTTATCACCATTTGGAGTAATGACATTTTTCATCACAAAAGTAAAATACTGAAGGAAGCCTACACAACTTGTATTCTTTAC
The DNA here is from genome assembly GCF_030409875.1 of Chryseobacterium tructae. Classification (NCBI taxonomy): domain Bacteria; kingdom Pseudomonadati; phylum Bacteroidota; class Flavobacteriia; order Flavobacteriales; family Weeksellaceae; genus Chryseobacterium; species Chryseobacterium tructae. The sequence continues at coordinate 3,672,178 of NZ_JAUFQR010000001.1, forward strand.
TCTCACACGAATAGAAATGATCTCATTTTTAGGCACATTGGTAAACACATTGGAAATCTGCCATGTAAGCCCATTGTCTACAGAATACTCTAAAATCCCATTACTAGGGTTAGATGCTGTAAGAACCATTGTTCCTCTGTCATTGTAATTAACATTAATAATTTCAGGAACAATAGCTTTTATAACCTGTGTTTTAAATTCTTTAGAACACACTCCATTGTTGATTGTTACTCTATATTCTCCTGGCTTATTCACTGAAATAGATTGCGTTGTCTCCCCGGTATTCCATTCATAGGTATATCCAGGGCCTGAACCTGCGTCTAGAGTAATCCTGTCCCCTTCACAGATATGTCCCCCTTTTAAAGTCGAAACAATTGCAGGAACCACCTCAACAGTAACTTCCGCAGGCACGGGAGACTTACATCCCTGTGCTCCGATGGCATATACAGAATATTTTGTTGTTTTGGTAGGACTCACCGTTCTTGTTCCATCTGTAATGGAAGCATTATCACTCCATAAATAAGTTGCCCCACCCGTTGCTGTCATCAGGACTGATTCTCCCAAACAGATTTTTAGTCTTGCTACATTAAGACCTGCAGTAGGGGTTTCTTCCTTATTCAAAGTTAATGTTGCGATCTTACTACAAAATCCTCCATTCGTTACAAGAACATGCAGCACTTCACCGTCGGTTCCGTTGTAACTGGTAGTATTTTTAATATTATTATTATTTTGAGCCTGTGCATCAGACAGTTTAGTATAAAAACGAGGTACAGCTCCTGTTGTTGTTGTAATCAAAGGTACCGCGCTATCTAGGTCAAAAGTAGTCAGTGTAGGTGTTGTACAAAGCTTAAACACAGCATTCTGTACTGTAGGACTCGTCCCCCCTATCACCGTAATTTTAGCTTCACCAGGACATTGGCTCCCTGGGCTCATTACTTTTATTGAATATACTCCTGGCTGAGTGGCCACATAAGCGACATTAGTTGCTCCAGGAATTAAGACACCATCTTTATACCATTGAAAGGTTGTCCCTGGAATCAATTCTAATTGAGCTTTTAATGTCTTAGGCTCATTATCACACATATTGATGGTAGGTGGCAGATTTGCCCCATTTTCATCTATAATTTTAACTCCAATATCAAATGATCCTCCTTCTAGAAAAACGGCAGAATCTAAGCTTGGATCTTTAGCATCTGCAATAACCATTTTGAAATGGTACGTTTCACCTGGAATTACATTCGCGATAGCAGTCAAAGGAATAGTTCTTCCAGCATAATTGGTTCCCACATGTGGAATATTAAGTCCCGCAAAAAAGGCCTCATTGATAGGACCACAATTAAAATATCCTCCTGCCGGAACAATATTTGTAGCACTCACTGGCCCTGCATTCCCAGGCAATACTGCTAAATTAGTATAAGTAGGATCTCCTACTTTTTTCAGTAAAAGCGCAAAAGCATCAGAAAATCCCTGACAAGGATATCCTGCTGAATATTCTTCTGACGCAAATATATAATTAAATCTTACCTGAGTAGAATTAGGAACGAAATCAAATTCTAGTGACACCGCATCTTTCAAAGTTACAGTAGCACCAGTAGCAGTCACAAGATCAGGATCACTCTGTGAACCAACAGTCTTGCTCGCCTCATCAATAAATTCATTTCCAGCCTCACTCGCATGACCCGTTGTCAATACAATCCCATCTTTAAAAGGGAAACTTGCTGTCCCTCTATTAAAGTAGCCCCAAAACCTATTACTATCAAATATGGTATGATTAGGAGTTACTGTAACATTGCTAATATTTGCTGTTGTACAAGTACTTCCTCCGTTAATCAGAATATCTTTTACCAACTGTTCAGGAAAATATCCTGTAGCTGGATAAGGAGGAACATTTACGTCTATAAAGTTAGTTGCCTTCAAACTAGGCCCTGTAGGCTGCACTTTTACTGACTTTCTACCAGGCCTAGCCTGTGAAAACAAAGAAGCGGTACTCAGTAAAAATGTTAAAAGAAAAAAGTAGTGTTTAAATCTATAATTTAACATTTTGATTCATTTTGTCCAAATGTAGCAAAAATAATTGTACCAATTCAGCATTCAAGACACTTATTACCTGATTTTCAACAAAAATTCACAATGAATATATTTTATTTTTAAATTTATTATAAAGAACACATTCTATTATATAAAAAAACAGATCAACAATACTGATCTGTTTTTCTATACCTATGATAATTTTTAAGAAAGTCTCTTATTCTTCTTTTTTCAATTCGTCAATCTCATTCCGAAGCTCGGCAATAATATCCTTCAAAGCTTTTATTTCGTTTTTATTTGAACTTACATTGCTTTTCAGTATGGCATTCTTTGCTTTTTCATTATGATCTTCTTCCTCTTCGTCTTCATTAATTTCTTCTATATCCTCACTAATTTCCTCAATGTCTTCCTGAATATCTTCTATATCTTCATTAATTTCTTCAATATCTTCACTGATCTCTTCAATGTCCTCGCTGATCTCCTCAATATCTTCCTGAATATCTTCGATATCCTCCTGAATATCTTCAATTTTTCGTGGCTTTTATTAACCGACATCTGAATAAAAATTGCAAGATAAATAGCCTCCAATGAAAGTACCGTAGTCAGAATCAGCAACATTTTATCAAAATCCACAATCTTCAGCATTGGGAGCAAAAACGAAGTAACAAACAACAGCGTATGCACAATCAAAGACTGAATAGATCCTATCCAGGAAGTGATACTATCCGCTATTTTTTCAAGAACTTCTGCTTTCTCATTATATTTTTTCATCCTTTATATTTTTTACAATAGTTCTTTAGTTACTCCTAATCCAAACAGCGCAAAATCGTATTTTGCAGGATCTTTATCATCAAATTGCCTGATCGCCGAATCCAATTCTTCTACTGTTTTCCAATCATTCTGAGTTCTTTCTAGCAACCCCAGTTTTCTAGAAATATTTCCGGTGTGTACATCCAATGGAATAGACAGGTATTTCTGATCAATATCTTTCCAGATTCCAAAATCTACCCCTCGCTTATCTTTACGCACCATCCATCTTAAAAACATAATAATTCTTTTGGCTGAAGAATTTTTGTATGGTGAACTGATGTGTTTATGGCTTCTGTGTTTTTCACTTTCCAGAAAACCATTTCTGAACCTTTCTATGGCATGCTGAAAATTAACTTCAGGATCTTTTACCTTAAACAGGTCTTCCAGGCTCTCATTTTCGTTATAAATTCTGTTGAATTGTCTAATAAAATAAGAAAAATCTTCTCCATTAAAGGTTCTGTGAATACTTTTGTCCTGAATATCTTTTAGATCTCTTTCAGAGTAATTCAATACAAAATCATAGGGTGAATTCCCCATAATATCCAGCATTTTGTTGGCAGAATTAATGATTGATTTTCTGTTTCCCCATGAGATTGTTGCGGCCAGAAATCCAGCGATCTCTATATCTTGTTTTAATGAAAAACGATGCGGAATCTGAATCGGATCATCTTCTATAAAATCTGGAGTATTGTATTGATCTGCCTTTTCATTCAGAAAGCTTCTAAGCTCTTCAAAGTTCAACATATTGATTTAAATTTTTACACTTTCCAGAGCTTTTGGAAGGAAGGAATTAGGAAAAATATTTCTGGCTTCATCGGTAAACACTGTTAAATCTGCATATCTGTTTGAAAAATGTCCCAGAATCAGTTTTCCAACCTGAGCTTTCTGAGCAATAGTAGCCGCTTCCAATGCCGTAGTATGCCCGGTATAGTCTGCCATTTCCTTTAAATCATGCAGGAAAGTAGATTCATGATACAGAACCGTAGCATTTTTAATGATCGGAATTACACTTTCAAGATAACGGGTATCACTACAGAATGCATAGGACACTGGTGGAGCCGGCTCAAGGGTCAACACTTCATTTTTAAGAACATAGCCATCACTTAAAACAAAATCCTTTCCTGCTTTTATATTATGATAATCACAGCTTTCTATTTCGTCGTATTTAGCAATTTCCTTCATATTCAAATGTCTGTCCTTCGGCTTTTCTTTAAAAAGATAACCATTACAATATATTCTATGATCTAAAGGAATGGTGTACACTTCTACCCTGCTATCTTCATAGATTTTTTCTGAATAATCTTTATCCAGCTCATGATAGACCACCTCAAAACCACGATGTGTTTCTGTAATCTGAAAGATCGTATCTAACATTTTTTTTATTCCTTTCGGGCCATACACATGTAAAGGGTTTTCCCTTCCTAAAAGACGGAAAGAGGCAATAAGCCCCGGAAGCCCAAAACAATGATCTCCATGAAGATGAGAAATGAAAATATGATTGATCTTTGAAAATCTGGCTTTTGCTTTTCTCAATTGCACTTGTGTTCCTTCCCCACAATCGATCAGGAAGTTTCTTTCTTCCATTTCCAGTAGCTGGGCTGTTGGTGAGGTATTGATCGTCGGAATCGCTGAATTAAAACCTAATATTGTTAAATAAGTACTCAAATCAATTGTTTATTGTAACAAATGTACGACAGAAATTTTAAAACATATATTTTGCAGCCAAATTTAAGCAGGAAAAGCATAAAAAAACCATTTCTCCGTGATAGAGAAATGGTTTATATTGATCTTCAGTATAGATTACTTTACTTTTAAAAAGTCCATAAACAGATCCAATGCCTGCTTACGGTGACTGATCTTGTTTTTATTTTCAGGTTCCATTTCTGCAAAAGTTTTGTCATAGCCTTCAGGAACGAAGATCGGATCGTATCCGAATCCTTTGTGACCTTTATTATCGGTCAATAAATTACCATGAACTCTTCCTTCAAAATATTGAGCTCCATTTTCGTCATAATAGCACAAAACAGTAACGAAATAAGCTTTTCTGTTTTCTACTCCCTGCATTTCCTCCAATACCTTTTCAATATTTTTAGCAAAATCATGATCTCCGGCATAGCGGGCAGAAAAAATTCCCGGTCTACCGTCTAAAGACTCTACTACAAGTCCGCTATCATCTCCTAAACTTGGAACCCCTGTCTTTTCAAAACAGTATTTAGCTTTGATTAAAGCATTGGCATGAAAAGAATCTCCATCTTCTACAATTTCTTCATGGATATTATAATCCGTAAGACTTTTAACGACACAGTCATTCCCTAAAATCTGCTGAATCTCTTCTTTTTTATGCTCGTTGTGTGTAGCGACCAATAATTCCATTTCTATATTCATTTTCAATTTTACTTTTTTAAATAGTGTTGATTACATTTCAGCATAATGTACTTTATATTTCTTCATAAAAAGATAGTAGAATAAAGCAAAAAGCACAATTCCGACCCCCAAAATCAGCCATTCTGAAACATTAAAAACTTTCGCAAAGCTTTCCTCTTTACCATATAGCACCAATAATGACAACGTCAGATTATTAAATGCATGCAATAATATTGGCATCAGTAAAGATTTTGTTTTATGATATACTAACCCCAAAACACATCCCAGCATTACCGCACTGATAAACTGCCATGGATTTCCGTGAACAACTCCGAAAATAATGGATGCATATAAAATAGCCTTCCATGGTGTTACTCCTTTATTAATTAACCCTTTTTGAATAATCCCTCTGAATATGATTTCTTCAAAGATAGGAGCCATAATGACGGTCATAATAATCATCACTACCGGATTATCGGTTAGCTGACTCATTAGCTGAGTAAAGTATTCATAAAAATCTCCAAAAAAAGGTCCTGAAGTAGGAATCAGTGTTGTAGTAAACTCTGAAATAAACATCATCCCGGCCATCATTGGAAAAATAAGTAGATAGGTAGAAAAATTAACGGACGAAAGATTGAAATTAAGTCTCTTTTGGGTAGTACGTCTTACAATGAAAAAATCAAAGAAGGCAATCGCTGTAACAAACCCTACAGAGTTAGCTACCATCAGAAACCAGTCTTTCAGTTCAAGATTTTCTTTGAAAATCACTTTCCAAAAGGTACTGAATAAAGACACCGCCATCGTTCCCACAAATAATCCAACCACTAAAGTAACAGCGCCCAGCCATGTGAAAGTAAACTTCGGATACCTGCTATTTTCCATTCTTTTTCTCTGTAAAAGTTTATTGAAACAAAGATAATTTTTTTGAATGCCACAAGCAACTAAAAAAGAAAATACTTAATTTAGCCTCATTGCCATGAATATCACCAAAACAAATACAGAAACTCCTTTCCCCGGTGTTGAATCTGAAATTAACCGATGGGTTACTTTTATTCTACAGACAACCTATTGGGGAATGCTTATATTCTTCTTCTGCCTTTTCATTATAGGCCCAGCTTATGGAATCTATAACAAAGGAACTAAAATGATGCTTTCAGTAGCATTAATATCCTGGGGATTCTCACTTCTGATTTTAATTCCTGTCATCCGACAATACATCATAAAAAGAAAGAATATTGCCCATAGAATTGTTATAGACCATACAGGCCTTTTATTTTATAATGTAAAACATGAAATCATACAACACATATTGTATACAGAGCTTCGTTCTTCAAAGCAAAATTTTGATATTTACACAGTTACCCCAATAGGTTCAAGTATTATTCCCTTGCTGGAAGTTACCGTACAGCAAGAAAAAAACGACCCCGAAATCAAGCGTATAGATATGAATCTTCCTCTTCGGGTTCTGAAAAATAAATTCACATTGTATGCTCATTTTATGCATGGAATTGCTGTATTCCGTCCAGATTTAAAAATAGACCCAATCGCTCTTAAAAGCTTCTCCATTGACCCAAACACCTGGCATATCAACAGTAAAAAAGGAGTTTCATTGGGCGGCTGGCTATTTATTTTGGCAGTGATTGTTATTACTTGTATCCTTGTAGGAATTCCATTTTTATTTTATGAATTTAAAAACTGATATGACAGAAAAGTTTCAAACCGTCACCTCTAAAGTGAATAAACCGATCACTTATCTTTTGATGGGAATGATGTGGGTAGTCGTCCTCATTATTGTTGTCCTCATCGGAGTTGTTTTCGAAAATATGTATAGCCACTTTAAAGACTATTTACAAAATGACCTTGGGACTTTTTTCATTCTTATTTTTGCCCAGTTCTTATTGGCATTTTGTTTTGTCGCCATGATTATGTCTTTAATCTATCGAAAAAAAGAACAGGTCCGAACCGCTGTTATAGATCAACAAGGGGTCACTTTTTATAGTAATTTAGGTAATATTATCAATACCATTTCATATCATGACCTGCAAAGGACTAAAAAAGGATCATATGACACTTATATATACAGCACAGGTGGAAAGTATCCTAAAACGTATTTGAATATACATCTTAAAAATCCATCAGGTGAAACTGCAATGACCCGTATAGATTTCAACTTTGAGTATGTTATTCTGAGTAATCAATTTGAAATGTACCGCCAGTTTTTAAGAGGAATCCAGTGTTTCCGGCCAGATCTAAGGATAAATCCACAAACGATTGAACAATATAGTCTTACTCCGGACTTTCCGCCGGTTAAAGACCCCCGTCTATTAGAATTTCTTATTGCATTTCTTTTTACTTTTGCTATTCTTGCATTAATTTATTCTGTTTCGCTGCTCTTATAGCGTTAAAATTATAGTGAGAGATTCATCACATCTTTTAATTACAAAGTAAAACAGGCCATCATAAAACGGGAAATTTGCTTATTAAATTTCATCTTGACATCTTATTATCCAATCTGCCTTTTACCTCTGATTGATATTGTCCTAATTTAAATTTGAAAACCTCATAAAAAATCACGATTTTTGCAACTTCAAAATACGATATGTCAGACTTAATCAAAGAAATACAAAAAAGAAAGACCTTCGGGATCATTTCCCACCCGGATGCCGGAAAAACTACCCTTACGGAAAAACTACTTCTTTTCGGGGGTGCAATTCAGGAAGCGGGTGCGGTAAAATCCAACAAAATAAAAAAAGGAGCTACCTCCGACTTTATGGAAATCGAAAGACAGAGAGGGATCTCGGTAGCGACTTCCGTATTGGCATTTGAATATAGAGATCATAAAATCAACATTCTTGATACTCCGGGTCACAAAGACTTTGCTGAAGATACTTATAGAACGTTAACTGCTGTAGATTCAGTAATTGTTGTTATTGACGTGGCAAAAGGGGTTGAGGAACAAACTGAAAAATTGGTTAAGGTTTGTAGAATGAGAAACATTCCAATGTTGGTATTCATCAACAAACTTGACCGTGAGGGAAAAGATGCCTTCGATCTTTTGGATGAAGTGGAACAGAAACTGGGATTAACGGTTTGTCCGCTTTCTTTACCTATTGGTATGGGGAGTGATTTCCAGGGAATTTATAATATCTGGGAAGACAATATTCAGCTTTTCTTAGAAGAGAAAAAACAAAAAGTTGGAGATTCTATCAAGTTTGATGATATTAATGATACTTCAATAGATGATGTTATTGGAGAAAAAGCAGCGGCTACTTTAAGAGAAGAGCTTGACCTGATTCAGTCTGTTTATCCGGAATTTAATCGTGAAGATTATATGAAAGGTGACCTGCAGCCAGTATTCTTCGGATCTGCATTGAATAATTTTGGGGTTCGCGAGCTATTGAATGCATTTATTGACATTGCTCCAATGCCACAGCCTAAAGAAAGTGACACCCGTTAGTAAAACCGGAAGAAAGTGCTTTCACAGGGTTTGTATTCAAGATCCACGCTAATATGGATCCTAAGCACAGGGACCGACTGGCTTTCGTAAAGATCGTTTCAGGAACTTTCAAAAGAAACGAAAACTATCTATTGGTAAGAGAAGGTAAAAAGATGAAGTTCTCTTCTCCGAATGCTTTCTTTGCTGATAAAAAAGAGGTAGTGGAGGAAAGTTTCCCTGGTGATATCGTTGGTCTTCATGATACGGGAAGCTTCAGAATCGGTGATACTTTGACAGGTGGTGAAAAACTAAGCTTCAAAGGGATTCCAAGTTTCTCTCCAGAACATTTCCGTTATATCAACAACAATGATCCACTTAAAGCGAAGCAATTGGCCAAAGGTATCGATCAGTTGATGGATGAAGGAGTTGCCCAGCTGTTTACCCTTGAAATGAACGGAAGAAAGATCATCGGAACTGTGGGAGCCCTTCAGTACGAAGTTATCCAATATCGTTTAGAGCACGAATATGGTGCAAAATGTACATATGAGCCTCTATCTATGCATAAAGCTTGTTGGGTAGAAGCTGATGAGAAATCAGAAGAATTTAGGGAGTTTGCAAGATTAAAGCAAAGATTCCTTGCCAGAGATAAGTACGATCAATTGGTATTTTTAGCGGACTCTTCATTCACCATCCACATGACTCAGGAGAAATTCCCGAATGTGAAACTTCACTTCATTAGTGAATTTAGAGATCATTAATTAAAAGCCTAGAAGCTACAAGATACAGATCCGCAGAAATTTTTCTGCGGATTTTTTTTGATCACCCCTCCGGAGAATGGGAATGATCACATCTTCAAGTGGAGTTTCTTTTCCTGATACATCTTAAGCTGAATTGTAAGTTCTACACTTGGATGTAAAAAGTGTTTTGTAAAACTCTTGTAAAACAAATACAAAGAACTGAAAATATTACAGTTATCATTTTACGACCATAATACATTCCATTTACAACTGCTTCCGATGCTTCATGACTAATTTTACTTCATCAAAAAAATAATATTATGAAAAAGTTTATCTTACTCATTGCAATTTCAGGTTCTTTTATTGCCTGTAAAAAAGGAGGAGTTTCTCAATCTAAAATGGAAGAAACGGTTAACAGTATAGACAGCACAGCTTCTGTTGCTTCAGATGCTATTGATAATGCGAACAAAATAGCAAACCAGGCTCTTGATTCAGCGAGTATAAGAATAAAAGATATTGAAGGCGCTAAAAACGAAATCCAGGATAAAGTTGAAAGAACATCCAAAATGGTAGATTCTTTATCTGATAAGATTGCTGCTACAAAACTGGAATCAAAAGTTGAGAAAAAAGATTCTGCTTCTAAAAAGTCTGAAAAGATCGTGGTTAATGTTCCTGCTCCTAAAGTTATAAAAGAAACCAAAGTTATTTATAAGGAGAAACCGAAGAATGACAGCTATGAATTGAATATGCCAAAAGATAAAATGGTAAAAACAGGATATCTTGTGGTACGAGCAGATAATGCCGAAACGGTAAAACAAATCATTAAAGAAGAAGCTATTAGAAACAATGGCTATATTAAAAGTGAAAACCAATCTTATATTGAATCGGCCAATCAACGGGATGAAAATCAAAAAGTATACAGCATGGACATTAAGGTTCCAATACAACATTTCGATGGCCTGATGGAAGCATTAAACAGTAATATAGGAGATATTGAAACCAGAGACATTCAGGTTACAGGACGTAATTATACAGACAATACTATTTGCAGCATCAATATAAATATCACCGATAAAACGGAAGCAGAAAAGACGCCTAAAACTTTTGGCGGAAAATCATTGGCTGCCATTGAATCTGGTTGGGATGTTATTACTTCAATATTCCTATTCATCCTTCCTTTATGGCCAATATTCTTGATCGGAGGTATTGGGTACTATTTTTATAAAAAGAAAAAAAACAACAATATTCCTAATCAGGATTCTCACTAGAATTTCAAAGTCCATCCTTGTGATGGATTTTTTGTTTTTTATTTTTAAGTGAAGCTTATTTTAAAACACAGATATCACGGATTTTCGCAGATGCTTGTGTTTGTTGATCTCTAAAATGGTCTATTTTAGGTTTTGGCTAAAGCCGAAGGAATATGATTTAATTATTTATTTGAGTGGGCTAAAGCCCACTCCTATTGATATTGATATTGATATTGATATTGATATGCAAATGGATAATAGATGTTTAATTAAAAAGGAATAAGATCCTTACAGGATGACAAAATTGACTATAATACAATGATTATGATACAAAAACGTATCTATCGCTAAAGAACTACCAGTATTGAGACTTAACAGCAATATCATTCATCATTCATCATTCATCATTCATCATTCATCATTCATCATTCATCATTCATCATTCATCATTCATCTTACTTATTACTCATAAAAAAAGGCTTCCAAACGGAAGCCTTTCAAATTATTTCATATTCACTACTTTGTCTACAACAAACTTTGTGTTACCTCTCCAGGGAAGAGCACCATTATATTCTTTGTAATGGAGATCAAAGGTTTTGCCACTGTTGGTTTCCAATTGTTTGAAAACTTCGGGGTCATCTACAGAAAACTCAAACTCGTAGCTTGTAATGCCTCCCGCTTTTCCTTTTCCAAATCCTTCCTGAATCAGTTTACCTTCATATGTTTTGAAGACATAGCCTTTTTTCATGGCATAATTCAGGTATCCGGATTTCACGCCTTCTCCGAAAACGAAGAAGAACTTATACCATACAAATACTCCTAACAATAGCAGTACGACACCAAGGGTGATCCACAAAGATTTTTTCATAGATAAGTGTGTTTTATTAATTCTTATTTTGCAATACTTCTTGAGATCACGATTTTCTGGATTTCAGAAGTTCCTTCGTAGATCTGAGTGATTTTTGCATCTCTCATTAATCTTTCTACGTGGTATTCTTTCACATATCCGTATCCACCGTGGATCTGTACAGCTTCAATAGTAGTATCCATTGCTACCTGAGAAGAGTATAATTTTGCCATCGCTCCGCTTTCAGAGATATCTTTTCCTGCATCTTTCTCACAAGCTGCTTTGAAACATAGCATTCTTGCAGCAGTGATCTGAGTTGCCATATCAGCTAATTTGAATGCAATAGCCTGGTGGTTGATGATCTCCGTCTTGAACGCTTTTCTTGTTTTAGCATATTTCAATGCCAATTCATAAGCTCCTGAAGCAATACCTAACGCTTGAGAAGCGATACCGATTCTTCCGCCATTCAATACAGCCATTGCAAAATTGAAACCAAATCCGTCAGCACCAATTCTATTTTCTTTTGGAACTTTTACGTTATTGAAGATCAAAGAGTGAGTATCACTTCCTCTGATTCCCAATTTATCTTCTTTTACCCCAACTTCAAAACCTTCCCAACCTCTTTCTACGATGAAAGCGTTGATTCCTTTATGTTTTTTCTCAGGATCAGTTTGTGCAATTACGATATAATATGTAGCTGTTCCACCGTTAGTGATCCAGTTTTTAATACCATTTAAAAGATAGTAATCTCCTTTGTCTTCAGCAGTCGTTTTCTGAGATGTTGCATCAGAACCAGCTTCAGGCTCAGATAAAGCAAATGCTCCGATTACCTGTCCACTTGCAAGAGGGGTAAGATATTTTACTTTTTGTTCTTCAGATGCAAATTTTTCAAGACCAGCACAAACCAATGAATTGTTTACAGACATTACAACTGCTGCAGAGGCATCTACTTTTGCAATTTCTTCCATTGCCAGCACGTAAGAAACGCTGTCCATACCTGCACCACCGTATTTTGGATCCACCATCATTCCTAAAAGTCCCATTTCGCCCATTTTCTTCACCTGCTCTACAGGGAATTTCTGGTCGCGGTCTCTTTCAATAACTCCAGGTAATAGTTCGTTCTGTGCAAAGTCTCTTGCCGCTTGCTGAATCATCAGCTGTTCTTCCGATAAATTAAAGTCCATAAAAAAAATAATTAGATAGCCGTAAATTTACACTTTTTAAGCAAATCTGAAAAAATAAATTAAAAGCGAGGAAAATACTGATGCAAAGGGAGATGGAAGAGCTATGAGGTGCAAGATTCGAGACGTATGATTTTATGATATTAATGGCTTATAGAACAGATAATGGTATTATCCATACAATCTAACTGGCAATAAAGCCGGATCAGATCATTAATCCGCTTTGTGGCTCCCAGAGCCCATTTCCAGAAGAATTGCTATGGTACACATTCAACTTATCTCTAATTATCAGATTCAAATGTATACAATTAAAAAAAATGCTTATATTTAGATTTCTTTATAAATTATTTAAAAAATCATGACGATCAAGAGATTATTCGATATTCCACACTACGCTTTAGAAAAATATCCTAAAACGGATATGTTTGTAACGAAGTATCATGGTGAATGGAAAAAAACTTCCACCCAGGAGTTTATTAATGAGGGAAATAAGATATCCAGAGGATTGCTGAAGCTAGGAATAAAGCCGGGAGATAAGATCGCTTTGATAACCACCAATTCCCGTACTGAATGGGCTATTATGGATTTCGGGCTATCCCAGATCGGTGTTGTTTCAGTTCCGGTATATCCAAGTATTTCTCCGGAAGATTATGAATTTATCTTCAATAATGCTGAAATCCAGTATTGCTTTGTTTCAGACAAAGAACTGCTTAATAAAGTAATGAAGGTAAAGCACAACATTCCAACTTTACAGGGAATCTTTACTTTTGATAAAATAAGTGGTGCGGCTAACTGGAGCGAAATTCTGGATCTTGGCAAGGATGAATCTACCCAAATTGAGGTGGAAGATCTTTCCAATGCCATTCATACGGAAGACTTAGCCACTATTATTTATACTTCAGGAACTACCGGAAGACCTAAAGGAGTAATGCTCACTCATAACAATATTGTTTCCAATGTATTAGGCTCCATTCCAAGAATTCCTAAGAAAAAAAGTCTGGATTACAAAGAGACAAGAGCATTAAGCTTCCTTCCCATCTGTCATATCTTTGAAAGAATGCTTTTTTACCTTTATCAATACAACGGTTTTTCCCTTTATTTTGCTGAAAGCATTGATAAAATGGGGGAAAATGTAAAGGAAGTGAAACCTCATTACATGACCGTAGTCCCAAGATTGGTAGAAAAAGTATATGATAAAATCTACAATACCGGTTCTTCTGCGGGAGGTTTAAAATCAAAAATCTTCTTCTGGGCTTTGAATTTAATTACTAAAAAGAAATCAGTTTCAAAACCATCAGGTATTCAAGAGCTTATTGCAGATAAATTGGTTTTCTCTAAATGGAGAGAAGGGCTAGGAGGTGAAATTGTCACCTTAGTTTCAGGATCTGCAGCCTTATCTACAAGACTGAATTTAATGTTCCAGAATGCGGGAATTCCTATTTTGGAAGGATACGGTTTAACGGAAACATCTCCTGTAATTTCTGTAAATAGTTTTGAAAAAATGAAAGTAGGAACCGTTGGAGTTCCTTTGGATAATCTACAGGTAAAGATTCAGGAAGATGGTGAAATTACAGTGAAAGGGCCATCTGTTTTTAAAGGTTACTTCCAAAATGAAGAAATGACCAAAGAAACATTTACACAAGATGGATTCTTTAAGACGGGAGACATCGGTCATATTGATAGTGACGGATTCTTACAGATTACTGATCGTAAGAAGGAAATGTTTAAAACATCCGGCGGAAAATATATCGCTCCACAAACTATTGAAAATTTAGCCAAAGCATCGAAATTCATTGAGCAGATCATGGTAGTAGGTGATGGTGAAAAAATGCCGTGTGCCTTGGTACAACCTGATTTTGAATTTGCTAAAAGCTGGGCTATGAGAAACAACCTCAACATTGGTTCTACTCCTGCTGAAATTGCCAACAGCACAGAACTGAAACAAAGGATTGAAAAGGAAATCGAAGGAATCAATGAACACCTTGGAAATTGGGAGAAAATTAAAAAGATTGAGCTGACTCCTGAGATCTGGAGTATTGAATCCGGACTTCTGACTCCTACGCTGAAGCTGAAGAGAAAGGCGGTAAAAGAGAAGTTTATTGCCCTCTACAATAAGATGTATGACCATCAGGATTAAATAATATCAACCGCTTCATTTTTGAGGCGGTTTTTTTGTGAGGCTTTACTATAGGTTTTGGCTAAAGCCAATGGAATTGGTTGTTTTTTTATATAAATGGGCTAAAGCCCATTCCTATTGATTTTTTATTTCTCTCGCGGATCTAGCTGATTACGCTTATTTTTTCAACTGTAATCTTTGTCATTCCGTAGAAAACAAAAAAGCTGTCTCAAAATGAAACAGCTTTTGTATTGTTGAAAATCAATAATTAGAATTTAATTACAGAGTTCATTCTTTCGTTTTCTTCCATTACCAACTCATCGTCAACAAGAATTTTTCCAGAGTGTTCATCAATGATGATTTTCTTTCTCTGAGCAATTTCCATTTGCTTTTGTGGTGGAATAGTGAAGAAAGATCCTTTTGGAGCTCCTCTTTCTAATCCTACTACAGCAAGACCGTTGATAGAGTTTGTTCTGATTCTGTTGTAAGAAGCTAATAATCTCTCGTCAATTTTCCCTGCATATTCTTTAGATTGCTCTAATAAGTATTCTTCTTCCTTTTGAGTTTCAGAGATCAAACCATCCAATTCTTCTTTCTTGAATTTTAAGTGGTTTTTCAAATCGTCGATCTTTGAAGTTAGTTCACTTAAAGTTTCGTTTTTGTGAGCAATTTTAGCTCCGAATTCTTTAATTCTCTTTTCAGCAAGTTGGATTTCAAGATCCTGGAATTCGATTTCTTTTCCTAATGCTTCAAACTCTTTATTGTTTCTTACATTATCCTGCTGAGATTTGTATTTCTCAATTAAAGTTTTTGCATGGTTAATCACTTCATGCTTTGTTTTGATCTGATCATCCTGATCTTTAATGTCTGCATGAAATTTTTCAGCTCTCTTTTCAAGACCTTCAATCTCGATTTCAAGATCTTCAACTTCAATTGGCAATTCTCCTCTAGTATTTCGGATTTCATCCAATCTTGAATCAATGATCTGTAAATCGTATAAAGCTCTTAATTTTTCTTCAACTGAAATATCGTTGGTTTTTGCCATATTTAAATGAAATAATTTACTGGGTTTGTTTTTTCAATAGATTTTGAAATTGCAAATGTACTAAATTTTTGTGATAAAATTTCAAATAATTGTTGAGTTACAAATTGTTCTGATTCATAATGTCCTATATCACAGATCAACATTTTAGACTCGGCTAAAAAATAGTCATGGTATTTAAGATCTCCGGTAAGATAGGCATCACATTTTTTGGAAACTGCAGAGCGTATTCCACTGGCTCCAGAGCCTCCCAGAACCCCTACTCTTTTAATTTTTTTGTTATTAAAAGCTGAGTGTTTTATCATTTCGAGACCAAATTTTTCTTTTACAAATCCCAGGAAATCTTTTTCCTCCATTTCTTCATCCAGATCACCATACATTCCCAAACCAACGTGATGGTTTTTATTATCAAGACTGTATATCTGATGAGCTACTTCTTCATAGGGATGTGCATCTTTCATTGCCCCCACAATTTGCCCCTGCTTAAATCCTTCAAAAATCACAGAAATCATATCTTCATCGGCATTCTCCCGAATGTTCTGCTGCCCTGAAAATGGATTTGAACCTTCAACAGGTCTGAATGTACCGTTTCCATTAACAGTAAAGCTGCATTCATCGTAAAACCCTATGCTTCCTGCTCCGGCAGAGAACATTGCTTCTTTTACTTTCTCTGAATAATCTTTAGGTACGAAAACCGTCAGTTGTTTTAAATTATTTTCCTTGGGCTGAAGAATTTTCATATTCTTTAATCCCAATTGACTGCATATTCCATGGTTTACCCCAAAGAAATCATTATCAAAGGCAGTATGAATGGCATAAATGGCAATTTTATTTTCAATAGCTTTTAAAACGGCTCTTTCCACATAATTTTTCCCGGTTAAAGATTTCAGTCCGGAAAAAATAATAGGATGAAAACATACAATCAGGTTACAGTTTCTCTCAATAGCTTCATCTACTACATTTTCCAAGGCATCATGACAAACCAGAATTCCGGATACATTCCGGTCAGGAACTCCACATAACAACCCTACGTTATCAAAATCTTCTGCCTGCTGCAACGGAATGAGCCTATCTATTTCTGCAATTACTTTTCTTATTGTCATTTTATTCTGTATGTTTGCTACGAAAATAACGATAATTTGTTAATTTAAAAAAACATTCAAAAATGGAAAGAGAGCACAATCTTGTTCCTGAAGATTCTTTATGGAAAAGATACCTTTACAGGATCATTTATCGCTCTGATACAAGGCTCGGAAAACTCTTCGACATTATATTATTATCTTTAATTCTTGTAAGTACTGCCATTATTATGATGGAAAGTGTACCTCAGCTGGATAGAAGATTCCATTATACATTTCTGATTCTTGAATGGATTATTTCTATTTTTTTCACGGCAGAATATTCTATGAGAATTGCAGTGCTAAAAAATAAAAAGCACTATATATTCAGTTTCTTCGGAATCATAGATTTCCTTGCTCTGGTTCCATTTTATCTTAGTTTTTTCTTTCCGATCACCAAGTATTTTCTGATCTTCAGAATGCTGAGAATGCTGAGAATCTTCAGGATTTTCAATTTATTGGACTTCATGAATGATGGCTATCTTATTGTAAGAGCTTTAAAAAACAGTTCAAGAAAAATTTATATATTCCTTCTGTTTCTGATTATATTTTCAGTGATTGTAGGCTCGCTGATGTTTATGGTGGAAGGTGGCCGACAAGGGTTTGAAACGATTCCTCAATCTATTTACTGGGCTGTAGTCACTGTAACTACCGTGGGATACGGAGATGTCTCCCCTATTACTCCTTTAGGAAAGTTTTTTGCCGTTGTCCTAATGCTTGCCGGTTATTCCATTATTGCTGTTCCTACCGGAATTGTAACGGCTGAAATGCGAAACAAAAGACAAAATCTAGAAAAGGTATGTGACCGTTGTGGCAATGAGGACATTGATGATGATGCAAGGTATTGCAAACAATGTGGCAAGAAATTAGCTTGATATCTGGTATTAGTTAAATCTATTCACCAAATACCACAAAATCATGGAACCAAAAAAGAAAAACAAACCGAATAGCTTAGTAATCATTCTTTTTGCATTAATCGCACTGATGATTATAATTTACTTTATTCTCGTCATGTTCTTTCCAACTGTTTTCGACCTTATGAATACGGGAGATATACAACCAGTACCAGACAAATAATACGTAATAGATCAATTACAATAAAAAAGATGAGCAAAATATTTCGCTCATCTTTTTTTAATCAAAAGGCATTCGTTATTGGGTTGAATGCTTTATAAACTTTTATTTCTTTATGGTTTTAATTGTTTGTGTAGTACCATCTTTCCTATTTAAGACTACCAGATACATTCCTTGTTTCAAGTCTCCTAAGTGAAGAACAGAAGAAGGTTTTTCAATTGTTTTCACCAATCTTCCGGAAAGATCCAATATGAAGACTGATCTCACCTGATCTACTTTTGAAATATTCAGAATCTCAGCGAATGGATTTGGATACAGCTTGACTTCGTTCTTGGTCTTAGTTATTTCAGAAGTTCCCAGCGTTTCTTTATTAATAGCGATAGTAAATGTTCCCTCTAGATAATCTTCTTCGTCATCGTAATGTCCTATATTAACGTAGTATACTGTCCCTGCCACTGTTGGAAGAGACATTGTTTCCGTTTCACCCGTTCCTTCATTATCTACAGTATTTACACAAGTTAAACTCCCACATGTTCCGTTATACACTCCTATCTGAGGATCAAAATTGCTTTCGGAAGGCATTGAAACAGTAATATCATAAACAGTTCCATCTCCAGTGAAAGTAAACCACGTCCCATCATTCATCCCATTAGAACACATATTAATAAATCCGCCATTATTGGTAGCTCCTGCGGCATCAGATTGAGTATATGTATAAGGAAATACTGATGCTACCAAAGCGCCGGAGCAATCATCATTTGCAGGTGGTGGTGGAATTGTTCCTACACAAATATCAAAACTTTGCGCTGCACCAGACCCTCCAGCAGTATACACTCTTATATAATAAGTCTGTCCTGTGGTAAGACCTGAAATGACCTTCATATCGTCATAATCTGAACATTCAACACTGGTCAGACTGCTACAATCACCATTGAGAACCTGAAATAAAAGAGAGTAACTAGATACAGTTCCTATAGACACCATATTACTTAACGAAACGATATGGCTACTTGAAGTTGCAGTAAACTTAAACCATACATCATCATCCGCTTCCCCATCACAAGGATCAACAGTTAGGTTTGAATCAGTTGCTCCAAGGGTGTGTCCAGATGTTTTATTTCCACAATTCATATCAGGATTCACTGTTAAAGAAACTGCCGCAGTACATTCATCGTTTAAAGGCGGCGGAGGTAATGTTCCAATACAGATATTGAAACTTTGAGCCGAGCCAGATCCTCCATAACTGTATACTCTTACATAATAGGTATTTCCTACAGTAAGCCCATCTATGATTCCATAATCAGGATCTGAACAAAAACACTGGTTAAACTATTACAATCTCCGCTTAAAACCTGAAAATAGATATCTGAACTGGTTCCCGTTCCGGCAGGTTGTACATTTTTGAGTGAAACAATATGAGATGAATGTGTTGCTGTAAATTTATACCATACATCATCATCAGGATCACCATAACAAGGATCCGGTGCTATCCCTGAATCGGTTGCAGAAAGTGTTGTTCCTGCCGTAGTAGATCCACAACTCATATCCGGATTTACAGCCAGAGTAACTGCAGCTGAACAATCATCATTAGATGGTGGTGGTGGCAGTGTACCAATACATATATTAAAGCTTTGTGCAGATGCAGCTCCTTCAGCATAACTAAAAACTCGTACATAATAAGTATCTCCGGGGTTAAGCCCATCAACAGTTCCTGTATTAGGATCTGAACATAAAATACTATTCATATTTCCACAACTTCCACTAAGAACCTGAAAATAAGTATCGATATCTGAATTGGATCCAACGGAAGTAATATTTTTAAGAGAAATTATATGGTTGGAAGCTGTAGCAGTAAATTTATACCATACATCGTCATCAGGATTACCATAACAAGGATCTGATGCCAATCCGGAATCTGTTGCAGAAAGCGTAGTTCCTGCTGTAACGACATCACAATTAAGATTTGGATTTACAGTCAATGTAATAGCACCACTACATTCATCATTAGCCGGCGGTGGCGGGATTGTTTTAAATTTTATAATAGAACAATCTGAAGATTCACCTCCTGTTCCCACTGAAACTACTCTAAGATAATAAGTTGTATTAGCAGAAAGCGGAGAAGAAGGGGTAAAACTTGCAGTGGTTACAGTTTGCTGATTCACAACATCTGTTCCGCCCGGTGTAGTCCCTATAGAAACTTTATAGCTTGTAGCTCCTGATGACATTGCCCACGTGATTGCAGGAGACTGTGGTATAAGAGTGGCATTATTTACCGGATACATCACAGAGGCACATGTAGGTATTGGACTTGGACTAAGCCCTGCTATGCTGGTAACCGCTCTGTATTCTTGCAAGATTCCTTCGGGAGGGCTTGAGGGATCGGGATCATTGCCATCTGTTCTATATAAAATAGATCTGTTTTGAGCATTTGGAAGGTTATATACAGTAAATGTATTATTATCAAAATCATAACCCGAAGTATTTTCATCTACTGCAATCACCAGATTCTGGACATTATCATAGGCAAAGGGAGTAGAAAACATAATCTCTATTACTCCATTTGTATTGGTAACGGTTCCTGAAAAAACTTCTGTAAGATCTGCAACAGAAGTCCAATCACCTCCTGAGGAAAAGTTTGTCTTAGAAGTATGTCCGAGATAAACTACCCATGCTGAGGAATCTTCGAAGCTTGCAGAAGGATTTGCATAGAACTTTAGTCCTGTAATATTACCTGCAGCACTTGCGTTAATTTCCTGCTTAGTAAAAATTTGTTGAGAATAGGAATAGTTATAATTCGTGTTGATCGGAACATTTCCAACCGCTGTGCTCCCTTCCCCTAGGGTTATCTGAGCATTTAAAATTAGGCTTACCATCAGTAAGCACCAGAGTAAGATTCTTTTCATATATATATATTATTTTGGGTGTTGAATTCAATTAGAAAATTAGTAATAATTCAAACAAAACATTAAAAACCAGTCATACAACAAGCAAAAAAACATCAAATAATTATTTTTATATCATAATTAAACTCATTTATTGATTATTTTACACATTTAACCTAAAATTAGAATAAAATTTAAAGCCACTTATCATTCCAAGACCATCTATCTTTAGATAAAATCTAATATTTATACAAACTATAATTACAAAAAAAAAGACGAATCTAAAATGATTCGTCTTTTTCAATAGTTTAATTATTTTTTAATTGCTTTAACGGTCTGTTTAGATCCATCCTTCATATTTAACACAATGACGTATACGCCTTGTTTCAAATCTCCTAAATGAAGCTCCATAGAAGGATTTTCGATAGTTCTCACCAATTTACCTGAAACATCCAGAACAGAAACTGATTTTACCTGATCTGCCTTTGCAATATTCAGTACTTCGGCAAACGGATTTGGATATACCTTAATTTCATTCTTATCCTTAGAGGATACTTCAGAAGTTCCAAGACTTTCCTTATTAATTGTGATGGTAAATGTACCTTCCATTTGATCTGCATAGTTACTATAATGCCCTACATTTACATAATACACAGTTCCTGCTACAGTAGGTACGGAAGCTGTTTCTGTACCGCCGGCAGTTCCATTATCAGCAGTTACCTCACAGCTCAGGCCACCACATACACCACTATATACCCCTATTTGAGGATCAAAAGTACTTCCTGCCGGCATTGAAACTTTAATGTCATAAACAGTACCATCACCTGTAAAGGTAAACCATGTACCGTCATTCATCTTGTCTGGGCAGGTTTCAACGATTCCGTCATTATTGGTAGCTCCTGCAGCGTCAGATTGTGTATACGCATAAGGGAATGTTGAAACAGTTAAAGCTCCAGAACAAGCATCATTTACAGGAGGTGGAGGAAGTGTTCCTACACAAATATCAAAGCTTTGAGCTTCTCCTGCTCCACCGTCCGTATACATTCTTAAGTAATAGGTCTCCCCTACAGTAAGCCCAGAAATAATTTTCATATCATCATAA
This sequence comes from Chryseobacterium tructae, assembly GCF_030409875.1. NCBI lineage: Bacteria > Pseudomonadati > Bacteroidota > Flavobacteriia > Flavobacteriales > Weeksellaceae > Chryseobacterium > Chryseobacterium tructae. The sequence goes on from NZ_JAUFQR010000001.1 coordinate 3,694,162, forward strand.
TCTGAACATTCAACACTTGCCAAACTGGCACAATCCCCGTTTAATAGCTGAAACATAAGCGAATAGCTATATTCTGATCCGATAGAAACATTGTTACTAAACGAAATGGCATGAGTATCTGAAGTAGCAGTAAATTTATACCATACATCATCATCTGCCTCTCCATAACAAGGATCTATAGATAGATTTGAAGGAGTTGCTCCAAAAGTATGTCCAGATGTTTTATTTCCACAATTCATATCCGGATTTACTGTTAATGTAATCGCTGTAGTACACTCATCATTCGAAGCAGCTGAAACTTCGGTGCTGAATTTTGTTTCTGAACAACCTGAAGATTCTCCTCCCGCTCCCACAGCTACAATTCTTACATAATAATTGGTATCAGAAGTAAGAGGAGCTGATGGTGTAAAACTTGTAGTACTTACAGATTGCTGATTCACAATATTTGAACCGCCAGGGGTAGTTCCTATAGATATTTTATAGCTTGTTGCTCCAGGTGATGGATACCAGCTTATTTCTGAAGATAATGGTACCATAATCGCATTATTTGCCGGAGACATTAGAGAGGTACACGCTGGCGTTGTATTAGGAGTTAATCCGGTAAAAGTGATCACAGATCTATAATCAAGCAAACTTCCATAGTCAGGAGTTGAAGGATCAATATCTTCAAAGCTACTTATCGTACTAATTGTGGTTTTAGTCGCATTATTAAGCTGATGTACATAAAATACTCTATCATCATCATATTCCGAATTATTTTCATCAACTGCAACGACAAGATTCTGTGTATTATTATAAGGAAAAGGAGTAGCAAAGGTAAGTTCTACCATTCCGTTTACATTACTCACGGTACCAGCATATACTTCTGTAAGATCCGAAACAGGAACCCAATCATTATCATCTGCAAATTCAGTTTTAGAAGTATGTCCCAGATAAACAACCCAATCTGATGA